>JBGAUM010000010.1:0-22036 GCA_044228625.1 Usitatibacteraceae bacterium
CAGGGGTCAACCCTTGGATCGGCTCGGTGACGATGTAGAAATGTTCGGCGGACGCCAGCGGCACGGCCACGCCGGCCAATTCGCCAAAATCGCGCGCCCATTGCCCAGCGCAGTTGGCCAGGATCCGGCAACGCACATCGCCTGCGGAGGTGGAAACGCCGGCAACAGCACCGTTGGCAATGGTGATGCCGTTGACCTCGACGCCCTGCACGATGGTCACACCAAGGTTGCGCGCGCCCTTGGCCAGGGACATGGTCAGGTCCGTCGGGTTGGCCTTGCCGTCGGCGGGAAACCACAAGGCGCCCAGCAAATCATCCGTGCGCATGATTGGCCAGCGGGCACCCGCCTCGGACGGGGTAATCAGGTCGACCTCGATCCCGAAACTCGTGGCCATCGCGGCCTGCCGCTGGTAGACCAGCCAGCGTTCCGGGGTGCGCGCCACATTCACGCTGCCGACCTTGCGCCACCCGGTGGACAGGCCTGTCTCGGCCTCCAGTGTGGAATACAGCTCGGTGCCGTAACGGCTCATGCGGGTCATCGACCGGTTCGGCCGCATCTGGCCGACCAGTCCCGCCGCGTGCCAGGTGGTTCCGCAGGTGAGCTGGCCCTGCTCGATGAGGACGATGCCTTTACGTCCTAGCTTGGCAAGGTGATAGGCCACGCTGACACCCACGATGCCACCGCCGACGATCACGATGTCGGCATCCTTCGGCAAAGCGGCCCGTTCAGCGGCTGGATTCACCAATGGCCTCGTCGAGAGTGTTGAGTGCCAGCATGAGATCGGATTCCTTAATCACCAGCGCGGGTGAAAGATTCAACACCGTGCCTTGGCCCACCTTGAACGACAGCCCCTTTTCCAGACAACGGTACATCGTGTCCTCGGCGCGGTCCGCATGGTCGAGTTCGATGCCCATGAGCAAGCCGATGCCGCGCACATCCACGATTGCGGCATGGCGGCGCTTGAGTTCCCGCAATTGCTCCAGCGCGATCTGCCCGAGGCGGCGCGAACGCTCGATCAATTGCTCTTCCTCGATCACGTCGAGCGTGGCCAGTGCCGCCGCACAGCCCACCGAACTTTTCTCGTGGGTATAGTGGCCCAAAGCGCGTTTGGGCGCGATGTCGAGACCGTCGCGCGCAATCAGGGCTGCCATCGGCACCACACCGCCGCCCAAGCCCTTGCCGAGAACCACCATGTCGGGTACGACGCCATACCGTTCGAACGCGAACCAGTCGCCCGTGCGACCCAAGCCAATCGGAATCTCATCCAGGATGAGCAGGGCGCCATGGCGGTCGCACGCTGCGCGCAGCTTGCGATAGTAGTCGGGCGGTGGAATCTGCACATCGGTGCAGCGAACCGTCTCGACAATCACGGCGGCCACGTCCTGTTCCTTGTCAAGCATGTACTCGACATAGTCTGCGCAACGTGTGTTGCAGGTGCCGCCACAGCCGAACAGGCAAGCACGCGGGTCGCAGGGCGGCGCATGTTCTGCTCCCGGCAGCAGGGGGCCCATGTCGCGGCGAAACACCGCCTCGCCGCCAATGGAGATGGCGTCCAGCGACGCACCGTGGAAGCTGTCCCACATTGAAATCGTCTTGTGCCGGCCGGTGGCGAGTCGCGCCAGCTTCAAGGCCACGCCGATGGCCGCCGTTCCGCCCGGTGCGAACAACACTTTGTTGAGATCGCCGGGGGCAAGTTGCACCAGCCGCTCGGCCAATTCGACGGCAGCCAAATTGGTGAAGCGGCGCGGAGAGAACGGGAGCTGGTCCAACTGCCGCTTGACGGCCTCGGCCACTTTTGGGTGACCATAACCCACCTGATGCACGTTGTTGCCATGGAAATCAAGGTAGCGCCGGCCCTCGACATCCTCGATCCACGCGCCGCGCGCGGACGCCAGGGCGTTGAAGCAGGGCGTCGAGAGCGACTGGTGCAGGAATACGCGGCTGTCACGTGCCAAAAGGGCGCGCGTTTCGGGGCTCAATTGCTCGGCTTCCCACTGCTTGCGACGCGCGGTGAGGTTGACGTCGCCTTCGCTCGCGTCAGGCTTGTCGGCATTGTCGTTCATGGGTGTTTCAATCCTGGTTCGGAAATATCAGGTGCCTCTGCGGTTTCACGCAGCCGCGTCGGCGCCAGTGCACCAGCTTGCTCAAGGATTGGATACGCGATCGAACAGATGTGCGAGTTGATGCGCTTGAAGTCGTTGACGATGTCCAGATGCAGGGAGCTCGTCTCGATGCTCTGGGGCGTTTGGCCGACCAATCGGTTCAAGTGCGCGTTGGCTGCCTTCAAGCCCATTTCCCGGAACACCACCTTTTGCGCGAGCAATTCTTCGGCGCTCCGGCGTTCGCCATGCAGGAACACGTGCAATCCCAAGCGCAGATTGGCCACCAGCTTGGCGTGCATCTGTTCAATTTCCTCCATGCCCTCGGGGGAGAATTCGAGGCGATGGGCGATGAGCTTGGCGTCGACATCATCGAGAATGTTTTCGATGATGTCGCCGATGTGCTCCAGGTTAATGGTGAGTGAAATGATCTCGGTCCAACGGCGGCTGTCCTTCTCGTCCAGCGATTCGCGGCTGATCTGCGTCAGGTACAGTTTGATGGCCGTATAGAGCGTATCGACCTTGTCGTCCATATCGCGGATTTCGCGCGCCAGCTTGGCGTCGCGTTCGCGGACGACTTTCATCACGCCCACCAGCATGGTTTCCACCGTGTCGCCGATGCGCAGCGCTTCGCGCGCGGCGTTGGAGGTGGCCAGCGCCGGGCTGTCCAGCGCGCCGGCATCGAGGTGCTTGGGCGTGACCTTTGCATCAGCCTTGCCGTCCGCAGGAAACCAGCGTTGCATCCAGTACGCCACCCAGCCGATGCACCCGATCATGGTCACCGCGAGGATGATGTTGAACGCGAGGTGGAAATTGACCACCAGCCGGCCCGGGTCAGGGTCGATCCGATTCAACATGGGCTCGATGAAGAAAAGCAGGGGTACGGTGATGCAGCAACCGAGCACCTTGAATGCAAAGTTGCCGAGCGCCACCTGCCGCCCGGCGCGGCCGCTGCTCGCCGCCGCCAGCAGGGCCAGCACGCCGCTGCCAAGGTTTGCGCCCAGCACCAGAAACAGCGCCACCTTCATGCCGATCATCCCGCCAGCAGTGAAGGCCGCCGTCAGCAGCACCACCGAAAGGCTGGACCAGAACGCAACGGTGAATACCGCGCCGATCAACATGTCGAGCAAGGGATCGCCCGAGATCGAAGCAAACAGGACCTTGACCCCGGACGCGTGTGTGAGCGGCTTGGCGGCTTGCAGAATCATTTGCAACGCGAGAAGGATGAGCCCGACGCCGATGAAGATTCGGCCGATGTGCCCGGTGCGCGTGCCCTTGCGCGAGAGGTGCATGACGACACCGGCACCGATGGCCAGCGGGGCCAGGAAGGACAGGTCGAACGAGAACACTTGCACGACCACGCTGGTACCCACATCGGCACCCAGCATGATGGCCAAGGCCACCGGGAGCGGAATGAGTCCTTGTGCCACGAAGGAGGCGGTAAGCGCGGCGGTGGCCGAAGAAGACTGCACCAGCCCGGTGACGCCGAGCCCGGCAAGGAAGGCATGGAAGCGATTGCCGATGCTGCCGGACAGCGTGCGCCGCAATCCCGCGCCAAACACGCGCAGGACGCCACTTTTGACGATGTGCGTGCCCCAGACCAACAGGGCCACGCTGGAAAGGATGTGGATGAGCGTGTTCAATTCGCCGGCGAGTCCGCCTACCAGGGGATCGAGTACGTTTTCACGTTGGTGAAACTCTTCATTGCCTCCTGCACGCCTTCCTTGTATCCAAGGCCCGAGTCCTTGATCCCGCCGAACGGGGTCAATTCCAGCCGGTAACCCGGCACTTCCCAGACGTTGACGCTGCCTACCTGCAATTCGCGGATCATGCGCATGGTGTCATCCATCCGGTTGGTGCACACGGCAGAGGAAAGCGCATAGTCGGTCCCGTTGGAGATCGCGATGGCTTCGTCGATGGTGCTGAAGCGGATGACGGGCGACACCGGCCCAAAGGTCTCGAACTTCACCAGCGGCATGTCCGGTCGTACGTGGTCGACCACGGTGGGCGAATACGACGCCCCAGTGCGTTGGTTGCCATGCAGGAGCCTTGCACCTTGGGCCACTGCGTCATTGACCAGGCCTTCGAAGCGCATCGCTGCACGTTCGTCAATCACGGTGCCCATGTCCACCGATGGGTCCAACGGGTCACCGTGTTTCCAGGCGCGAGTCTTGTCCACCAGTGCGGCGACAAACGCATCCGCGACCTTTTCATGCACGAGCATGCGCTTGATTGCGGTGCAGCGCTGGCCCGAGTTCTTGTACGAGCCGCTGGCAGCGAGCTCCGCGGCACGGACGGGATCGGCATCGTCCATCACGATGATCGGATCGTTGCCCCCCAATTCCAGCACCGTACGCTTGTAAATTGCCTTGGCGGCAATGGCCTTGCCGATCGCGACCCCGCCCGTAAATGTCACCAGATCAACGTCCGGATGCGAAATGAGCTCGTCGGCAACCTCCTCGGGATCGCCCGTGATCACCGAGAGCATCTCGGGCGGGAGCCCGGCCTCATACAGGATGTCCGCCAGCGTCAAGGCCGCCAGAGGGGTCTTTTCCGTCGGCTTCAACACCATCCGATTGTTTGTCGCGATGGCGGGCGCCACCTTGTGGATCACCTGGTTCAACGGGTGATTGAACGGGGTAATGGCAGAGATCACGCCCAATAGTGGCTCGCGCATCGTGTACACGCGGCGCGACTTGCCGTGATGCGTGAGGTCGCAGGAGAACACCTGTCCGTCATCCACCAGGGCCTGGTTGGCGGCAAACAGCAGCACGTCAGACGCGCGGCCAACCTCGTAGGTGGAATCCTTGAGGCAGATTCCTGCTTCAAGCGTGATCCAGCGCGCAATGTCGTCTCGGCGCCGGGCAATCAGGTCGCCAGCCTTCATCAGGATGCGGTAGCGCTCGTAACGCGTGAGGGCAGGCTTGTAGGTGCGTGCGATCTCCAGTGCCTCCTTCACGTGCGTGCGCGTGCCTCGCGGCACCGTGGCGATGACCTCGCCCGTGTAGGGGTAGCGCACCTCGATGCAGTCGGTCGCGGAAACCTTGCGGCCCGCGATGCGCATGGCCTCGACGCGCACGGCAGACACTGCCGGACTCATGCGGCCGCCCTTTCAGTGTTAGTCGCGTGATTCAGCGCCAGATCGAACGCATCGAAGTTGCGCAGACGCCGGCCGGGTGCGAGCCCTGCCACTTTGCGATTGAGCATCAGCGGCACCTTCTGTTCCGAAATCCCGCCATGCGAACGCAGGGGTTCCGTGAGTCCGGAAAGATCGTGCCGGTCCGCACTGGTGCCGATGACGACATGCGAACCGCTCACCGCGACGATATCCCCAACGCGATCCGACGGCAATTCAAATCGCGCGCAGGCGGCATCGCGCGGCAGCACGGTATTCATGCCCGGGATCGCGGCAATCCGAGCGACGATCGCCGCAACATCGTGACCCGGTTGCAGATAGACCGTTGCATAGGATCCCAATGCCCCATGGTGGACGACGTAGGGATCAGTGATGGGAAGAATCACGCGCGCGACCAGGGGCCCGAGCCACCGGTCGAGCGTGTCCTGCAAATAGATCACGTCGGGCGCCAGGTCGGCGCGGTGCTTGGCATTCATGCCGTGATCGGCCGTGACGGCAATCGTGGCCCCGAGGGCGTCCAGGCGCGCGAGATACCTGTCCATCATGGCGTAGAACGCATTTGCGGCGGGCGTACCGGGTGCCGCCTTGTGCTGCACATAGTCGGTGGTGGACAAGTACATGACATCGGGTCTCGCTCCCGCAGCGCCCTCCATGAGCTTGACCCCGGCGGCGAACACGAATTCGGACAGTTCCGCGCTATAGACCGACGGCACGGGCATCCCCACCATGGCGAGGACCCCCTCGATGCCGTTCTCCTCCATCGTCACCGTGTCGGCCTTCTCCGAGGAGAAGCAGATGCCGCGCATGCCGTGCCCGAGCAGTTTCCTGAGCTTGTCCTTTGCCGTGACCACCGCCACGCGGCGGCCCTGCCTGGACAGTTCGGCCAGCAAGGTCGGACAACGCAAGTACTTCGGGTCGTTCATCATCACTTCCGCGCCCCGTCCGGCGTCCGCATCCGGATCCCAGAAGAAGTTGCCGCAGATGCCATGCACCGAAGGCGGCACGCCGGTGACAATGGAAAGATTGTTGGGGTTGGTGAACGAGGGCACCACGCAGTCTGCGATGAGGCTCGTGCCGGAATCGCGCATGCGCTTGAAGAACGGTGCCACACCGGCGGCGATCGCCGCATCCGTGTAGGCTGGCTCGCTGCCATCCACGCAAACCACGACGACCGGTTCGCCTGGCATTCGGTAGTCGCGGCCATTGACGCACATGCTGGAGGGCGAGGTCATGCGGTCTCCTTGATCGGCGCACCCAGCGCCTTGTGAATGCGAATGCGGCTCTTGCGCGCGTGTTCGCGCAGCGCCTTGCCAGCCTTCTCGGCGTTGCCCTTCTCGATGGCGGCAACGATGCCCCGGTGCTCGTCATTGGAGACCGGCAACCCGCCGCCATCCGCCAATCCACGCAACCGGAACAAATGAAGCTCCTTGATCAGCCGCCGGTAAATCGCGATCAGCTTGGCGTTGCCGGTCAACTCGACCAGCCGGTCGTGGAACGCCAGATTGAGCGGGTGGTAGCGCGCGGCTTGCTTGCTGCGCGTGGCCTTGTCCATGTCGTCGAGGAGATCATGCAATTCCTTGAGCTCCGCCTTGCCGACGCGACCGGCGAGCTTCATTCCCACCAACTCCTCCAGCGACTCTCGCACGTCGTAAATCGCGTCGGCTTCCTCGACCGAAATTTCGCGCACGAACGTGCCGCGGTTTTTCTCGAGGCGTACCAAGCCGCTCTCTTCCAGGGCGCGGCAGGCCTCGCGTATGGGGCCGCGGCTCACGCCCAGCTTGGCGGAAAGCAGCGATTCGTTCAGTCGCTCGCCGATGCGAAGTTCGCCTTCCAGAATCATGCGCTCAAGCTCGCGCTGCAACACCATGGGCAACGAGCGCGACTGCAGGATTTCAATATGCGCCAAGGCGCCCGCCGGTGGTTTGGCTGGGCGCGCGGAGGTCGACGAATCGCGGGCATTCATGGCGGTATTAGATGCCTTTGGATTGTAAACTGTCAACAGTTGACAATACGCCGCCGCCGCGATTAGAGTCGGCGCACCTGTTTCCACCTGGGCGCCCGGTGCGGTTGTCACGTCATCGTCATCGTCCGGTGCTGGAATGGTCGATTTCCACCACCCAAGGGAGAATTCAACATGCATGCCCTCAAGCGCGCCGCCATTGCCCTTGCCGCAATGGCCCTTGCACTTCCTGCGTACGCCCAAAAGACCCAGCTCCTGGTCTACACGGCACTCGAGACCGACCAATTGAAGGCCTACGAACAGGGCTTCTACAAGGCGGTCAACGATGTCGAGATCAAGTGGGTGCGCGACTCCACGGGCGTGATCACCGCCAAGTTGCTGGCCGAAAAGGCCAACCCGCAGGCCGACGTCGTCATGGGTGTGGCCGCATCAAGCCTTGCGCTACTGGATACCAACGGCATGTTGCATGCCTATGCGCCGGCAAACTTGGCCGCCATCTCCGCAAAATACCGTGACAAGAAGAACCCTCCGGCATGGTGGGGCATGGATGTATGGGGCGCGACCGTGTGCTACAACACGGTTGAGGGCGCCAAGAAGAACATTCCGAAACCCGAGACTTGGGCGGACTTGACCAAGCCGGCCTACAAGGGACAAATCGTGATGCCGAATCCGGCGTCGTCGGGCACGGGCTACTTCGATGTCGTCGCCTGGCTCACGCTGTGGGGTGACAAGGGCGGCTGGGATTACATGGACAAACTCCACCAGAACATTGCGCAGTACACCCATTCCGGGTCCAAGCCCTGCGTGCTGGCGGGCAATGGCGAGTTCGTCGTCGGCATTTCCTTCGAGTATCGCGCAAACACCATCAAGGCCAAAGGCGCACCGATCGATCTGGTATTCCCCAAGGAAGGCCTCGGCTGGGACCTGGAAGCGTTTGCGATCCACGCTGGCACGAAGAAACTTGATGCGGCCAAGAAGCTCGCCGACTGGGCGTCTTCGAAGGACGCAATGGTGCTCTATGGAAAGAACTTTGCGATCACCGCCATTCCGGGTGCGGCCGAGCCGCTGCCCAATGTGCCCAAGGATTATGAATCCCGCTTGGTCAACGTGGACTTCAAGTGGGCTGCGGACAACCGTGAAAAAATTCTTGCGGAGTGGACCAAGCGTTACGACGGCAAGTCTGAACCGAAGAAATAATGGTGGCCGTTCCGGCGACCGCGCAGGAACCGGCACTCAGGATCGCCGGCGTCCGCAAGGACTTCGGCGCCTTCAAGGCGCTGGACAATATCGAACTCACCGTTTCGCGCGGTGAGTTCGTTTGCTTTTTGGGGCCATCCGGCTGCGGCAAGACGACGCTGCTCAGGATCATCGCCGGGCTTGAGGTGCAGAATGCCGGCACCATCCACCAAGGCGGCCGCGATGTTTCCGCATTGCCTCCCGCAATGCGCGACTACGGCATCGTGTTCCAGTCCTACGCGCTGTTCCCGAACCTGACCATCTTTGACAATGTGGCGTACGGACTGGTCAATCGTGGCAAGCGCCGTGCGGAAGTGAAAGGCCGCGTGGCTGAACTGCTCGAGCTGGTGGGTCTTCCGGGCAGCGACCGCAAGTTCCCGGGCCAGCTTTCCGGTGGGCAGCAGCAGCGCGTCGCGCTGGCGCGCGCATTGGCGACGTCCCCCGGGCTGTTGCTGCTCGACGAGCCGCTGTCGGCGCTTGATGCACTGGAGCGCGTACGGCTGCGCCAGGAAATCCGCGCGCTCCAGCAGCGCCTGGGCATCACCACCATCATGGTCACGCACGACCAGGAAGAGGCCCTGTCGATGGCCGACCGCATCGTGGTGATGAACCAGGGGCGAATCGAGCAAGTCGGCACGCCACTGGATATTTATCGCGAGCCCAGGACGCCTTTTGTCGTGGATTTTGTCGGCAAGGTGAACCTGTTGGAGGCGGAGGCCCTGCCCGGCCGCTTGAAGGTGGGTGAATTTGTGCTCGAGTGCCCGGCCATCCGGCATGCGAACGGCAAGCTGCAGGTCTACTTGCGGCCGGAAGACATCGTGGCACGGCCCATCGAGGCGGGGGACGCCAATGTTTTTGACGCCGCCATCGAGAAAATCGAATTCCTCGGCCCCTATTGCCTCGTGCGCGTGAAGGCTGGAGGGTTGCCCGCGCCCTTGACGGTCTATCTTTCCCTCAATTACCTGTCTGAATGCGGTTTCGAGGTGGGCAGTGTCGTGAAGCTCAAGATCCTCACGGATCGCCTGCGCCTGTTCGACGCCTGACATGGGTTCGAGCGCCGTTGCGATGCAACCCGTCCGGCAGTCCGTGCATTGGACCGACCGCATCGGACACGGCGTGTTGCTGCTCATCGCGGGGTTGCTCCTGGCATTTCTGGCGCTGCCGTTGTTCGCGATCCTTGCGCAAAGCGTTGAGGACTCGAAAGGCCACTTTGTCGGCTTGGCCAATTTCATTGCCTACCTGCAAACGCCGGCACTCCGCCAATCCCTTTTCAACAGCCTTTGGGTCTCGGCGGTCGTCACTGCGGTGGTCGTTCCAGCGGCGTTCCTTTTCGCCTATGCCTTGACGCGAAGCTGCATGCCCGGCAAGGGCATATTCCGCACTCTGGCCTTGACCCCGCTGCTTGCCCCTTCGCTGCTGGCGGCCATTTCCTTCGTGTATTGGTTCGGAAACCAAGGCGTCCTCAAGAACGTGATGCAGGCACTGGGCATCGCCAGCATCTATGGTGCGCCGGGCATCATCTTCTCCGAGATCTTCGCGGTATTCCCGCATGTGCTGATGATCCTCGTGACCGCGCTGTCCCTCGCGGATGCGCGGCTATATGAAGCGGCCAATGCTCTGGGCACGTCGGCGGCAAGGAAATTCTTCACCATCACGCTGCCCGGCGCGAAATACGGGCTCATCAGCGCCACGCTGGTGAGCTTCACCCTGGTCATCACCGACTTCGGCATCCCGAAGGTCATCGGTGGCAATTTCAACGTGCTGGCCACTGACATCTTCAAGCTCGTCATCGGGCAGCAGGACTTCCAACGCGGCGCCGTGGTGGCCCTGATCCTGCTGGCGCCCGCGTTGCTCACTTTTTTTGTGGACCGTTTCGTGCAGCGGAAGCAAACCTCGATGCTAACCGCCCGCGCCGTTCCCTACGCCCCCGCCCCGTCGCGTGGCTACGACCTCGCCATGACCGCGTACTGCGTCCTGGTTTCGACCCTGATACTGGCCGTGATCGGCATGGCCGTGTTTGCGTCCTTCGTCAAGTTTTGGCCTTATGACTTGTCCATGAGTCTCAGGCACTACGTGCTCGGCTTGGTCGACGCCGAGGTGTCGACAGCCTTTGTCAACAGCCTGAAACTTGCGTTCTTTACGGCCACCGCGGGGACGGCCATCGTCTTCGCCGGCGCCTACCTGATGGAGAAGACGCGTGGAATGGATGCACTGCGTCCGCTGGTCCAGCTGCTTGCGCTGCTGCCGATGGCAGTCCCGGGCCTGGTGTTGGGGCTGGGCTACATTTTCTTTTTCAACGCACCGGGCAATCCCTTGCACGGGCTTTACCAAACCATGACCCTGTTGGTGTTTTGCACGGTCGTGCACTTTTATACCACGGGACACCTCACGGCCGTCACCGCGCTGAAGGCGCTCGACGCCGAATTCGAGGCGGTGTCGGCGTCATTGAAGGTGCCGTTTTACAAGACGTTCTGGCGCGTGACCCTGCCGATCTGCCTTCCCGCGCTGGTGGACATCAGCCGGTATTTCTTTGTCAATGCAATGACCACGATCTCAGCTGTGGTCTTTTTGTATTCGCCGGAGACCAAGCTTGCCTCGATTGCCATTCTCAATCTGGACGAGGCGGGCGAAATCGGTGCCGCGGCGGCGATGGCCGTGCTGATTGCCGGCACGTCGCTTGCCGTATCCATGTTGTATCTCGGACTCGAATGGATCGTCGCGCGCACGACGCAGCGCTGGCGCATCCGCTGAAAACAGGAGACCCACCATGACTGCCCCCATCCTCCTCACTCCCGGTCCGTTGACCACCTCGCAACGCACCAAGGAAGCCATGCTCAAGGACTGGGGCTCCTGGGACAAGGATTTCAATGCGATCACCGCGCGCGTTCGCGAGAGCTTGGTCCGCATCGTGCATGGCGAGGGCACGCACGAGTGCGTGCCCTTGCAGGGGAGCGGAACGTTTTCGGTGGAGGCCGCGATCGGCACGGTCGTGCCGCCCGAGGGGCATGTGCTGGTGCCGATCAACGGCGCGTATTGCCAGCGCATCGCAAAGATCTGTACGTACCTGAAGCGCCGATTGACGACGCACGAGTACGCCGAAAATGCGCCGATGCGCGCCGAGGACATCGACCAGCTGTTGACGGCCGATCCCACGATCACGCATGTGGCGGTCGTGCATTGCGAAACCGGCACGGGCATCCTCAATCCGTTGCATGACATCGCCCAAGTGGTGGCCAGGCACGGCAAGGGGTTGATCGTCGATGCCATGAGCTCCTTTGGCGCACTGGAGATCGATGCGCGCAATACGCCCTTCGATGCCGTGGTCGCCGCGTCCGGCAAATGCTTGGAGGGGGTCCCCGGCATGGGCTTCGTGATCCTAAAACGCAGCACGCTTGAAAAGTGCCAGGGCCACGCGCACTCATTGGCCATGGACTTGTACGACCAATGGATCTACATGGGCAAGACCACGCAATGGCGCTACACGCCCCCCACGCATGTGGTGGCGGCGCTCGACTGCGCAATATCACAGTACTGGGAGGAAGGTGGGCTGGCGGCGCGCGGGGGCCGCTATGCGAAAAACTGCGATGACCTGATCAGTGGAATGGAAGCGCTCGGATTCGCGACCTATTTGCCTCGCAACATCCAGGCACCGATCATCGTCACCTTTCATGCGCCTGCGGACGCCAATTACAAGTTTCCGGCGTTCTACGAGGAGGTGAAACGTCGCGGGTTCATCCTGTATCCCGGAAAGCTCACGCAGATCGAGACCTTCCGCGTGGGTTGCATCGGTCATTTCGGTGATGGCGGAATGAAAGGTGCCGTGGCGGCGATTCGCGATGCCTTGTCGGCATTGAACATCCGCCAGATTGCGCCCGCCCGCGCGGCCGAATGAGCAAGCGTCTCGCGCTTTTCGATCTCGACAACACGCTGCTCACCGGTGACAGCGATGTCGAGTGGCTGGCCTTCCTGATCGAAGAGGGTGTCGTCGACAGGGAGCGGGAGGAGGCGGCCAACGCGGACATGGCGCGGCGCTATCGCAGTGGAGAAGTGGGCACGCTGGAGTTCGTGAATTTCTATTTGCGTACGCTGGTGGGGCATTCGATGGAGCAATTGCTGGCTTGGCGCGAGAAGTATCTGGCAACGAGGATCGTGCCGCGAATCCCGGCGGCGTCGCGCCAGTTGCTCTCTGGACACCGCAATGACCTCATCGTCATCATCACCGCCACCAACCGCTTTTTCACCGAGCCAATCGCCGCGGAGTTAGGCGTCCCGCACTTCATTGCGACGGAGCCGGAAATGCGCGAGGGCAGATTTACCGGGCGGTGTGCCGGCATCCCATGCTTTCGGGAAGGCAAGATCGATCGCCTGACCGAATGGCTTTTAGGACGCGGCGAACGATTCGAGGAGTTTCGCGAAACCTGGTTTTACAGTGATTCGATGAACGATCGATTCCTGCTGGAGAAGGTTGATGTGCCGGTGATGGTCGATCCCGATCCCGCGCTGGAAACGCTGGGCAAGGAACGCGGCTGGCGATTGCTGAAACTAGATCGCCAGCGGTTTGCGTGAGACCGGTCCCATCAGAAACGCCGGAACAGATTCAATCATCCATGCGGGCAACAAGCGGTCGGATTCCAGGTCACTCGTGGCCTCCAATCGGAGCGCGCTTGCCTGTTCGAGCATGGCCAAGAACGCCCGCGCATCGGCAAATCGCTCGGCGCATTCGCGCGCAAGCAGCTTGTCTAGCAAGGGTTGCAAGACCGCAATGTTTGAATCCTGCGGCAACCTCGGTCGTTCCGCGTGCAGGTGTTGCACCAGTAGCCCATCAACGCTGGCGGCTTCGAACAACGGCCGGCCGGCGAGCATTTCGTACAGCATGACACCGAGGCTATAGAGGTCCGCGCGCCCGTCGAGCCGCCCATCGCCGTTGTGGCCGTTGATTTGCTCCGGGCTCATGTAAAGCGGTGTGCCCATCGCCATCCCTTCTCGTGTGCGTGCCACAAACGCATCGAGTTGCTTGGCGAGGCCAAAGTCAGCGATCGCAAGCGATCCATCGGCGCGCACCATGATGTTGCCGGGCTTGAGGTCGCGGTGCACGATGCCCGCAGCGTGAATCGCGGCAAGCCCCTCGCCGATTTGACGGGCGTAGTCCAGCGCCTTGCGGGGCGCGGGCGCTACTTTCAACGTGGCACGCAGGTCTCCGCAGGAAAAATACTCCATGGCGATGTACAGATAGGTGTCCGTGACCCCATGGTCGAGAATTTGCGCCACATGCCGGTGGCGAATGCTGGCAAGGAGGCGTGCCTCGTCCAAAAACCTGGCGACGGCTTCCTGGGACTCGTCACTATCGGCGTGAAAGCGTTTCAGTTTGATCGCGCACTCGTGGCCATCTGCCAGTCGCCGGGCGAGGTGCACCTCCCCACTGGTTCCTTCGCCGAGTTTTCTAATGAACTCATAACCCGGTATCGCCAATGCGGGCTCGCGCCTTGTCCTCTCCCGAAGCAACAACACGCGATTGACGGTTGCAATCACATCCTCTCGTGCGAGCGGCTTGACGATGAAGTCGTGTACGCCCAAACCAAATGCGCGGCGGTAGGCCGCACGATCTTCGAGCGAGGACATCATCACGAATGGCGTGGCAGCGATCCCAGGTTCCGATTGGGTGGCAGCAACCAGTTCGAAACCATTCATGCGTGGCATGTGCACGTCGCTGATCACCAGCGCCGGTGCATGGGCACGTAGCGCGGCAAGGGCCTCGGCCCCGTCGGCGGCTTCGATCAGCTCGCAACGCAAGGGGGCCAGGCACCAGCGCATGAACTCGCGCATGTGGACGTCGTCATCGACGACCAGGATCTTCGGGCTTTCAGACTTCACGGGGTGCTCCAGCGCAGCGGTAACAAGGCGCGCATCGTAAGCGATCGCCTTGTAAACCGGGGTGGACAACTGTGAGCAATTGTTCCACGACGGGGGTTTCCCCGCCCCCGTCGCACACCCCAAAAAGAAAAGGCCCGCCAAAGCGGGCCTTCCCTCGGTTTTGCGTTACCAAAATTCTCCGGCACCACCGGGAATTTTGACTCGCTAACCTCGCGAAAAGTAGGTTTTCACTTTTCGCGAAATTGCCATTACATGTCCATCCCGCCCATGCCGCCCATTCCGCCACCAGGCATCGGCGGGGTGTCTTCCTTGGGCAGCTCGGCCACCATCGCGTCGGTCGTCAACATCAGCGACGCGACGGATGCGGCGTTCTGCAGGGCAAAGCGCGTGACCTTGGTCGGGTCCAGCACGCCCATTTCCACCATGTCGCCATACTGGCCGGTGCCGGCGTTGAAGCCAAAGTTGCCCTTGCCTTCCACGACCTTGTTGACCACGACCGACGGCTCGTCGCCGGCGTTTTGGGCGATCATGCGCAGCGGCTCTTCGATCGCGCGCAGCACGATCTTGATGCCGGCTTGCTGGTCCGCGTTGGAACCTTCGATCTTGCCGGCGTTGGCACGTGCACGCAGATACGCGACGCCGCCGCCCGGCACGATGCCTTCTTCAACGGCTGCACGGGTGGCGTGCAGGGCGTCTTCGACACGGGCCTTCTTTTCCTTCATTTCGACTTCGGTCGCGGCACCGACGCGGATCACGGCAACACCGCCGGCCAGCTTGGCCACGCGCTCTTGCAGCTTTTCCTTGTCGTAGTCGCTGGTGGCTTCCTCAATCTGCTTGCGGATGGTGGCCACGCGCGCCTTGATGTCGTCTTCCTTGCCGGCGCCGTCGATGATCGTCGTGTCTTCCTTGGCCACTTCGATCTTCTTCGCGCGACCGAGATCCTTCAGGGTCACGTTCTCAAGCTTCAAGCCGAGTTCTTCGGCAATCACGGTACCGCCCGTGAGGATCGCGATATCTTCCAGCATGGCCTTGCGACGGTCGCCGAAGCCCGGGGCCTTCACCGCCGTGGTCTTCAGGATGCCGCGCAGGTTGTTCACCACCAGGGTGGCCAGCGCTTCGCCGTCCACGTCTTCAGCAATGATCAACAGCGGCTTGCCGGCCTTGGCCACTTGCTCGAGCACGGGCAGGAGGTCACGGATGTTGGAAATCTTCTTGTCGTGCAGCAGGATGAACGGGTCATCGAGCAGGGCAACTTGCTTGTCCGGGTTGTTGATGAAGTAGGGCGACAGGTAGCCACGGTCGAACTGCATGCCTTCCACGACTTCCAGTTCGTTTTCCAGCGACTTGCCGTCTTCCACGGTGATGACGCCTTCCTTGCCAACCTTTTCCATCGCGTCGGAGATGATCTTGCCGACCTTCTCGTCCGAATTGGCGGAGATCGAGCCGACCTGGGCGATTTCCTTGTTGGTGGTGGTGGGCTTGGAGATCTTCTTCAGTTCGGCGACGATGGCTTCCACAGCCTTGTCGATGCCGCGCTTCAGGTCCATCGGGTTCATGCCGGCGGCCACGTATTTCATGCCTTCCTGCACGATCGCCTGGGCCAACACGGTGGCGGTGGTGGTGCCGTCACCGGCCACATCGGAAGTCTTGGAAGCGACTTCCTTGACCATTTGAGCGCCCATGTTCTCGAACTTGTCCTTCAGTTCGATTTCCTTGGCGACCGATACGCCGTCCTTGGTGATGGTGGGGGCGCCGAAGCTGCGCTCCAGCACTACGTTGCGGCCCTTCGGGCCCAGCGTGACTTTGACCGCATTGGCCAGGATGTTTACGCCGTTGACCATGCGCACGCGCGCATTTTCAGAGAATTTGACTTCTTTGGCTGCCATGATTGTTTCCTCGATTCAGTTCAATGGTTGAGGGTGCGATAGGGGCGCTTGGGCTTACTTGCCCACGACGGCCATGATGTCGTCTTCGCGCATCACGAGCAGTTCTTCGCCATCGACCTTCACGGTCGTGCCGGAGTACTTGCCGAACAGGATCTTGTCGCCGACCTTGACATCGACCGGGCTGACTTTGCCTTCCTCGTTCTTCTTGCCCGGGCCCACGGCCAGGACTTCTCCCTGATCCGGCTTTTCAGCGGCGGTGTCGGGGATCACGATGCCCGAGGCGGTTTTACGCTCTTCTTCCAGACGCTTGACGATCACGCGATCGTGCAACGGACGCAGCTTCATAACTCACTCCTTCGATTGACTAAGGTTTGACAAAACGGCCCGTCCGGTGGATAGCCACTGAATGGGCAGAAATCGTCGGTGAGTGCTGAGGGCGCGGGCAAAAGCCCTAAAACCGAAATTGTTAGCACTCAACCGAATGGAGTGCTAATTATGGAGTCGGCCGGCGGGAATTTCAAGGCGTTCGAAGTCTAGCCTGGCAGGCAAGCCAATTCCATACAGTTAGTGTGCGCCAACTGTTAGGATGTTCCCTGTCAACTCGGGACAACTATGCATTAACCGACTGGAGTCGATAGCCTCGTCCGTAGACAGACTGCAGCACGAACCCGGTCTCGGACGATAGGCCCAGCTTGCGGCGCAGTCGGCTGGCGTGGGTGTCCAGGGAGCGCGAACCGTCCAAAGGCACGTTGCCCCAAAGTTCATGAATGATTTTCTCACGCGGTACCACGCCATTGACGTGGCGGAACAACAGAAGTGCAAGCTCATATTCGCGGTTTTGCAGCTCGACCGGTTCGCCGCCTTTCGAAATGGTCCTGGCAACCAGATCCACGCGATAGGGTCCAAAGTCCAAATGGCCGGTCTCCTGTTGAGCAGGATAGCAGCGCCGGATGGCAGCAGTGACGCGCGCCGAGAGTTCGGCCTTGCGAATGGGCTTGACGATGAAATCATCCGCGCCGGATGCCAGGGCCTCCACGACATCCTTCTCACCTTCACGCGACGTGCAGAAGATCACCGGCGCTGAAAGGTTCCGCATCACGCGCACTTCCCGCAAAACGGAGATTCCTTGCATGCCCGGCAATCCCCAGTCCAGCACGAAAAGGTCGAATCTTGCCAATGGCGCAGATTCCAGGAGCGCCTCGCCAGAGCCGAACATCTCGACCCGATGCCCCATTTCGGCAAGCCATTTTTCAAGGGCATCGCGGATCGCCGCATCATCTTCGACGAGCGCTATGGTGCACGTCCGATCGTGTACACCGGTGGTCACTGAATTCGATTGCATGTCGTTCTGTAGCTGCGTTCTTTTCCGCAGCTACGCTCCCAGAGTGATGAATTGTTCACGCCGGGACTGTAGGGCAATCAAACCAGGATTTCACCCAAAGAAATGTTAACTCGACAAATGTTTACAGTTGAGCGGTGGTTCGTCGGAGTCACGCCGGTTAGGCCCCAACGTGGCGCGCGCGCCCGAGTTGGAACACCTTGCGCAAATCCCGCCTCGCGAGCAGCTGCGCCTCGGAAATCGAGGGGTCTGCCATCAGCGGGCACGGCGGATTGCGGTATCCCCCGGGTTCCAAGGTGGAGTCATCGGCAAGTTCGGACCAAAGACCGCCACGTACCGGCCGAAACAACCACTGCACGTAGCCTTGCCGGCTGGCCGCTTCGATCAGGTCGTCTCCATCGGGCACTTCTGCGACAAAGGGTGAATCCCCTTCAATGGTGAATGGCGAGGCACCGAAGGCGTGCATACCGCGAATAGTTTCTGCGGCGTCTGCGCCAGCGCGCGCAAACGGCCTTTGCGCATGTCGCTCAAGGTTCCATGCACCCAGCTCCCATGCGGTTTCCAATGTTTCGTTTTCGAGCTCGGTGAGTTGATCCCATCGGGTATTGATCTGCAGGGCCGAGCTTGGAACCGGTTGATAACCGACCGCGTCGGAATCCTCCTGCAATTTGACTTCAACAAAACCATGCCAATGCAGTGTTAATACCGTGGGTGTATTCGAGTGAGGCAACGCAGCGAGGGAAATGGCAACCAGTGGCAGCCGATTGGCAATCAACTGTGTTTCGATCAGATCGAGGAGACTCACGATGAACACCTCCATTAAGGGTGGGTAGACGGCGCGCTATACATATCTCATAAATTTTGGCACAAGTGTTGTTAGCCGCCGGCGGGAGTGGTTGCTTATTGCATGATGGTAAAACCGCTGTGTTAGATTTCTGGGGTTGAAAGATGTGCCCCCGCAAGACCTCATTGCCCCGTTGTTGCGCCGCTCGATTGGGGCGGTTTGGCACCCCTGCACGCAGATGAAGCATCATGAGTCCACGCCGATGCTCCCAATCACGGCGGGGGAAGGGCCTTGGCTCATTGACGCCAACGGCAGGCGTTATCTGGACGCCTGCTCTTCCTGGTGGACCAACTTGTTCGGCCACGCTCACCCGGCCATCAACGCGGCACTCGCAGATCAACTCGGAAAGATCGAGCACGTCATGCTCGCTGGATGCACCCATGCTCCGGTGGTTGAGCTCTCCGAGCGGCTGTCAGCGCTGACCGGCCTGGGACATGCGTTTTACGGAAGCGATGGTGCTTCAGCGGTAGAAATCGCGCTCAAGATGAGCTTTCATTTCTGGCGAAATTCAGGGAAGCCAGAAAAGCGGCGCTTTATCAGTTTGAGAGACAGCTATCACGGCGAAACCTTGGGGGCCCTCGCAGTGACAGATGTAGCAATTTTTCGCGATGCGTACGGGCCGTTGCTTGCCGAGAACATCTTGACCACAAATCCTAGCACTGGTGTCGCAACCAGGCCCGCTTTGCCGGGAGACCCGCATCGGCGCTCGGGTTTCGTGCTGCCGTCGGAGGACGCCGCCACCCAGGCGCTTCAAGACCTGGAGCGATTGCTCGTCGAGCGCCATACCGAAATCGCTGCGTTCATTCTGGAGCCCGTGGTGCAGGGCGCGGCCGGAATGCGCATGTATCCCGCGAGCTTCCTCGAGGGCGCGCGCGCAACTTGTGATCGTTTTGGCATCCACCTGATCGCAGATGAAATCATGACCGGCTTCGGACGAACCGGCAACATGTTTGCCGTTGAGCATGCGCAGGTGCGCCCGGACTTCATGTGCCTGTCCAAGGGCTTGACCGGAGGATACTTGCCATTGTCTTGCGTGCTGACCCGTGATTCGATTTATGCCGCGTTTTATGACGACGCAACGTCAAATGGATTTTTGCATTCCCATTCCTATACCGGCAGTGCACTGGCGTGCCGGGCTGCACTCGCCACCCTGGACCTTTTTGTTGAGGAAAACGTCATCGCCATGAATCGCGTGCGATCGGCACGCTTTACAGAAATCTGTGCGCCGCTCGCGGAACATCCACGGGTCCGGAATGCGCGGCACTTGGGCATGATCTGGGCGTTCGATGTGGACATCGACGACGCGGCATTCTCTCGGGAATTTTTTGCGAAGGGACTCTCGCACGGGCTCCTGATCCGGCCGATCGGCAACACGCTTTATTTCATGCCGCCCTATGTGGTGCGCGATGACGATTTCGCGCAACTTGTCGATCGATGCGTTCAGATCCTGGACGGGCTTGACCCATGAGGAGATTGGGAGGCGCGGGCATCGTCGTCTTGACCGTCATCGCGTGCGGCGCACGTGCGGACGAAGCCCCCAAGGATGTCAGAGGTCCCAAGCTGCCGTTGGCGGTGGTTGACCTCCTGACCCGCGCGCAGATCCCCCACGAAAGTGTCGCGCTTGTCGTTCGCGAGGTAAGCGCCCCGGATGCGCGGATCTCCCATAACGCGGACAAGCCCATGAACCCGGCTTCCGTCATCAAGTTGCTCACCACGTATGCCGCGCTCGAGATGCTCGGACCTGCGCATACATGGAAAACGGAGGTCTTGACCACCGCGGATTCGCGTGGACCGACACTCGCAGGTGATCTCATTTTCAAAGGGAGCGGCGACCCCAAGTTCACGGCGGAGCGGTTTGAAAAACTACTAAAGCAAATCATTGATCGCGGCATCAACAACCTGCGCGGTGACTTGGTGCTGGACACATCGATTTTCGAGCCGGTCGTGCACGATCCAGCCGCATTCGATGGTGAACCCCTCAAGGCCTACAACGTCGGTCCGGATGCACTGCTATTGCAGGGCAGAGCCGCCCGATTCGGATTTGCGCCGCGCTTCGACGGAAGCGGGGTATCGGTCTGGGTGGAGCCGCGGCTGGCGCAGCTTGACATCAACAATCGCTTGAAATTGACCGAAGGTACCTGCGGCGACTGGCGAAACCGGATCGTCCTCGAGGTCCGAACGCCGGAACCGACCCAGCTCAAAGTGACGTTTTCGGGAAATTATCCGAAGTCCTGCGCTGAGCAGGCGTGGCACATCGCGGTGCTGGATCCGGCCCGCTACCTCGGAGGCGCTTTCGCCAAGACCTGGGCCGCCTTGGGGGGGAACTGGCAAGGCGCGGTACGCCTCACCGCAACGCCGGCAGATGCCAAGGTGCTGGCCGTCACTGAAAGTGCACCCATCGCCGAAATTGTACGCGACATCAACAAGCATTCGAACAATCCCATGGCAAGGCAGCTATTCCTGGCGCTGTCGGCCGACGGTACGGCACCTGCCAATGTGGCGCGCTCAACCGAGCGAGTCCGCGAGTGGCTGGGCCGAAAAGGCATCAGCGCCACGGAACTGGTCGTGGAGAACGGCTCGGGCTTGTCCCGTTCGGAGCGGATCAGCGCGAATACGTTAGCCGCGATATTGGGACAGGCCTGGAAGTCGGCGGTCATGCCCGAGTTCATGTCGTCGCTTCCGGTGCTCGGCGTCGACGGAACGTTCCGCCGTCGGTTGCGCAGTGAACCTGTGGCCGGTCAAGCGCATATCAAGGGAGGAACCTTGAACGATGTGCGTGCGATTGCGGGCTATGTACTCGACGCACAGGGCAGGCGGTGGATCGTCGTATTCATGGTCCAGCACCCCAATGCAGCGCTGGCACAAAGCGCGCAGGACGCCCTGCTCAAATGGCTCGCGCAAGGATCGCCCGCGGGAGCACAGGTACTGGCTCAGTAGAGGGGAAGTGTGCTGACGATGTGGGTCCCCGTGTCGGACAGTTCACCTTCACGCGACCGATGGGAACCGTGCCGCCGGCGGTCCACGATCTCGCCGACCAGCACGACCATCCGCCCTTCAAGCTCGAAGGCACAGGACAAAGTGACAGCACGCCCGCGCGCATGGGTGGCCTCAACAGCGCGGAACACGTGCACCTGCTTCGGTGCAGCCAGTGCGACAGCGAGTACGTTTAGCATCGACGAGAGCGGTGAATTGGTGCCATCCGCAGTCCAACTTGCTGTTTCGAAGCTTCGGGTGTCGATCAGGTCCACCACCATGCGCTCGTGCTCGTCGGCTTCGCGGCCTGCCAATTCGCTGGTGACCAGATACACCCGCAGGACCGTGGGGAGCGAGCGAAGCTTTGCAGTGGCACGGTGAAAGCTCATGCCGTCGCAAAGGTCGCGGACCGCGAGATTGAGTGCATGCGAGAAGACGTCGAGGTCATTGGCCTCTTCGCCGGTTTGACGCCATTGTTGGCGCGCAAGGTAATCCGCAAAAAGGCTCTTGAACATGGCGTCGCAGAGCCCTGTCGGAACCGCGGCGAGGCCCGGGCGCGCAAAGTAATAGCCTTGGACATAATCTGCCCCGGATTCGATGGCCAACAAGGCCTCGTCGCGGCTTTCGATTCCTTCGACCACGACTTTGGCGCCGCATTCATGGATCAGATTGATGGTGTTGATCATGACGCG
>JBGAUM010000010.1:22058-48368 GCA_044228625.1 Usitatibacteraceae bacterium
GTCGATCTTAACGAAGTCGGGCTTCAGACGCCAAAGGCGGTCGAAGTTGGAGTACCCGATGCCAAAGTCATCGATGGCGATCTTGCATCCGAGTGATCGGTACAGTTCGACTGCGTCAGACAGTTTGGTTTCGTCAGAGACCCCGGTCTCAAGGATCTCGATCACGACGCGATCGGCTGGCACGTCATACGCCTCCAGCAATCGGCGAAATACATCGGGATGGTGCGGATCCTCGATCGCGGCTTCGGGATACGCGTTGATGAACAACAAGGCATTTTCGCGGTCGATATTGTCAAAATTGCGCAGGTGAAGGCCGCGACAAAGCCAGTCGAGGTAGAGGCTGTCGCCTTCGTGTTCTGCAAGTGCAAACACCGTATGTGGGTTACTGAGCATGCCGTTGCTGCCGCGTGCCTTCAACAAGGCCTCATACGCGACACATCGCTCTTCGGCAATGCTGAACAAGGGTTGGAAGTGCGACGAGAGGGTGAATTGGTGGTGATCGCAATGCGCCCATCCCGAGCCTGGTGGAACAGCCTTGGCGATCTTCTCGAAACTGGCATCGAGTCCTGCGCGCTCACTAAACGTGAGCGAGGATTGAAGGACTGGAAAACGTCTGAGAGCGGCATTCATTCGTGCGGCACCGGTTCTTGATGGGAGCACGAATGATCCGATCGACGTGTTAACCGGTCATTTCAAAGGCGCGGCATGTAAATTTCATTTGAAACAATTCCAGGGAGCCGTTCAAAGTGCGATCTGAAAAATCGCTTATATTCAATGACTTATTGGCCGAAGACGATACTTCGCTCAAGACTCAATTTTGAACATTTGTCTCGGTGGGCTCGGTAAGTGGCCGCAGGAACGCTTTCGCCAATGCGTCGGCCAGTGCTTGGGCCGCATAGGGCTTGCGCAAGACGCAGGTAATCCCCGCCTGCTGGGCGCGAAGTTCAAATCCGGGTCCGCCGAAGCCAGTAACGATCAGGAATGGAAGATCGATGCCGGCTTCTCGCACCTTGGCGGCGACCTGCGTTCCTGTCAGCCCCGGCATCACCTCGTCCGAAAGCACGGCATCGTACCTGTTGGGCGATTCAAGCAGCGCTGACAGGGCCGCTTCACTCGACGAGAACCCAGCCACCTGATAACCCAAGTCCGCCAGGACTTCTTCAGCCATGGATAGCAGCGCCGGCTCGTCATCGATGATGAGGATCCTTTCGTCGCGTCCGCGCGCGAGTGTCTGAACCGTCAGCGGCATCGCATTGGCTTCATGTTCGGAACGCGGTAACCAGACACGGAAGGTGCTGCCGCGTCCGGGTTCGGTGGAGACTTCGAGTCCGCCGCCGTGGGCACGCGCAATCGACAAGGCCAGTGGCAGGCCAAACCCGGTGCCCCGTCCCGCGGCCTTGGTGGTGAAGAACGGTTCGAACATGCGGCGTTGTGTGTCCTCGTCGATGCCGGTGCCATGATCAACGAAGGCAATCCGCACATATTCGCCTGCACGGAGTTGCCCCTGGACCAGTGTGATGGGCGTGTCGATCCGGATCCGATCAACCTCGATATCAAGTCTTCCTCCCTGTTCCATGCTTTGCAGGCCGTTCGTGGCGAGGTTCATGAACAACTGGTGAAGTTCGGTCGCGTTGCCCATCACGCGGGTTTCGGCGGGCGGCAAGCCGGTGACGACGACCTCGTGCGGCGTCGAGCCACGAAGCAGGGCGGCCACCTCTTCCACCAGGTCGGCAGCCATGACAAGAGTCCTTTCGCTGGTGCTCTTCCGGCTGAACGCGAGGATCTGCGCCACCAATTGCCGGCCACGCTCGGCAGCTTTTAGCAAAGTGTCCAAATACCTTGCCAGCTTCTCATCGGCGTCCGCACGCCGACGCGCCATTTCCCCATAGCCGAGTATCGACGCAAGGATATTGTTGAAATCGTGCGCAATGCCGCCGGCCAGGCTGCCGATGGCTTCCATCTTTTGGGCCTGTCGAAGTTCCGCCTCCAGATGTGCACGCTCTTCTTCGGCGCGGCGCCTTTCGGTAATGTCCTCGACGAAGCCAAAGATTCGCCGACCTTGTGCGCGCCCCAATGACAATGGTGAAGCGGGCGCCTCGACGGAATACGCTCGCACACCGGCGCGCATCCATCGGCCATCGCCACGCAAGATTCGGTATTCAAGGTCCGCCGCTTGAAGGCTTCCGTTGGCCAGCTGTTTGCGCATGTTCAGCAAATAGGCTTGGTCGTCCGGGTGAATACGGGCCGTCCATCGAGCGGTATCGGCCACGTCTTTTGCATCGAGGCCCATGACCCGCCGGGTATCACCGCCCCACACGATTCCACCGTCGACGGTGTCCATTTCGAACACGACGTTTCCGGATGCCTCAATGGCCGCGGCAAAGCGATAGCGCCAGGACTCGTTGTCAGCCAATGCATCGCGAAACTCAGTCATCAGAGCGGCACCGACCAACACCATCATGCCCACCATCCCGATATACAGTTGTAAAGCCAGCACCGTTTCGCGTTGGCCCGTCAGCCCGACCACAAAGGGTCCGAGGCCATTAGTCGTATGCCAAATTGACAAGGCGGCGTAAGTTGTGAGCGCCAGCGAGGCGCCGCGCAATCCGAAGCGCAGGGCCGCCCATACCAGCAAGGGGATCGTGAAATATTGCATTTGCGGTACCCACCCGTTGGCGTCGGGTACCAGTCCAAAGACAGCGTTGGTGATGGCCACCAATGCGGCATACAACAGGACAGCCTCGATGGCGCGTCCGGAAAGCGTTTCCCGCAGTCGCCTACGCCCCTCGCGGGAAAAGGCCAGGATGAGGGGGGCGACGCAAAGAATTCCCAACAAGTCCGCAATGAAGAGGGCTCGAAACAGGACGTCGAACGGTTCGCCTGCAGAGAGCTGTTCATCGAACGCGCCCAGGAACGACATCAGCAGGGTCACCAAGGTGACCACGAGCAAAAACGACGCCATTCCCTTGAGGGTATCGAACGCCTGGGGCAAATTCAGGTATCGGCGCATCAGCCACGCAGCCAGTGCGGGTTGCGCGACGTTCATTCCGACAAATCCGTCGATGCGCACGGAATACCCGCTGAGCAGACCGCCGACTGCGTTTGCAACAAGAATCATCGCGCAGTAAACAGGCCAATCGCGGTAGCGCACACGGAGCAGCACGGCAAGTGCCAACCCGTCGGCAGGCCAGACACAGGCCGCAATCCCGGCACGATAGGGTAGTGAAACGGCAAATCGAAACAGCAGCACGTAGATTGCGCCAAACACCAGTACCCAAAATAGCGTACGTGTGCGCTCGCCAACGGCTGAAAAGGGGTGCCCGGGTGGGACGGGCGCGGGATCAGGACTCATGCGTGCGTCGTTCAGGTCGGTCAGTGAAAGTCGCCGCCAAGTGTTGTCAAATGTTAAGGCTATTGTATGCTTCGGGCATGCCCTCTCGACCTGAAACTGGAATGCCACGCATCGTTGCGGTCGACGACGATGCCTCGATCCGCACATTGATTGCCGACTACTTGGGCGAACACGGGTTCGAGGTGATCACGGTCAGTTCCGGTCGTGCCTTGGAGCCTCTGATTGCAGATGGGCAGGTGGATTTGCTGCTGCTCGATGTCAAGTTGCCCGGTGAGGATGGCTTCTCGATTGCGCGCCGGGTACGGCAGGTATCGAAATTGCCCATCATCATGTTGACAGGACAAGGCCACGAGGTTGACCGGGTCCTTGGCCTGGAATTGGGCGCCGACGATTATTTGGTCAAGCCCTTCAGCACGAGAGAATTACTGGCGCGCATCAAAGCGGTGCTTCGCCGCTATGAGGCGGCTCCCGAAAACCAGAAATCCGCGCCATCCGCAGACCGCCGCGATGAAACGCGGCACTACCGGTTCGGCGGATGGCATCTTGCCGGCGGGTCACGCCGCCTTACGTCGCCGACCGGCGCGCGTGTCGAATTGACGAATGGTGAGTACGCGCTGCTGGTGGCGTTCCTTCAGGCGCCGCGGGTCGTGTTGTCACGCGACCGTTTGCTCGAAGCCAGCCGACTGCATGATGATGTCTACGATCGATCAATCGACGTGCAAATCCTGCGACTGAGGCGCAAAATTGAAGCCGACCCCAACGAGCCGTCCTTGATCCGGACCGAACGTGGCGCGGGATACCTTTTAGATTGCGACGTGACCGAGTGACCTGCAAAACCCAGTTTGCCACGCGCCGTACCGCTTCCCAAGATTGGCAGCCGTGGCAATTCCGCTGATTCAACATCTGCATTTTCGACCGCGACTGCTTGAACAGTTGCGCACCTATCGCAGTGGTGATTTTCGTCAGGACCTTGGCGCCGGAGTCACCGTGGGCATCGTCGCGCTGCCCCTGGCAATGGCCTTCGGCATTGCGTCCGGTGTCCGTCCCGACCAAGGCATTGTGACCGCCATCGTTGCGGGGTTCCTCATTTCAGCTTTGGGGGGATCGCGGGTGCAGATCGGCGGGCCGGCAGGCGCTTTTGTGGCATTGCTGTACTCGATTGCCGAGAAATACGGTGTGGCGAACCTGCTGATTGCGACGTCCATGGCGGGGATGTTGCTTTTTGCGATGGGCGCTGCACGGCTGGGAAACCTGGTCCGCTTTGTCCCGGTCTCCATCATCATCGGTTTTACTGCCGGGATTGCCGTCATCATCGGCTTCTCCCAAATCAAGGACTTTTTGGGCCTTCCAATTGACCGATTGCCCTCAAATTTCTTTTCGCAAGCGGGGGTGATCGGACAGGAACTGCACCATTTCAACGCGTATGCTCTATTGATCGGCGTGTCGTCCTTGGTGCTCATCACATTGTGGCCCGTATCGTATGAGTTTCAGGCCCAGCCTTGGCGACGAATCATCGCCAAGCTGCCATCGACACTTGTCGTCCTGGTGGTGTGGGCGTCGGCCGTCAAGATTTTTGAGTTACCTGTCGAAACGATTGGCAGCAAATTTGGTGAACTCCCGCGGGGGCTGCCACTGCCGGCGATTCCGCATTTCGATTGGGCCACAGCCCAAAATCTTGTGGCGCCGACCATCGCCATTGCACTGCTGGGGGCCATCGAGTCGTTGCTGTGCGCGCGCATGGCCGACGGCATGATTGAGGATCGCCACGATCCCAACCAGGAACTCATGGCACAGGGCATCGCCAATTTTGTGGTGCCATTCTTTGGCGGAATTGCGGCCACCGGCACGATTGCGCGCACGGTCACCAATGTGCGAAGCGGTGCGCGCTCGCCGGTCGCGGGTATCGTGCATGCCGCGACCTTGTTGCTGGTCATCGTGGCTGCGGCACCGCTGGCGGCCAGTGTGCCTTTGGCCGCGCTGGCCGCCATCCTGCTCTGGGTGGCGACCAAGATGGGAGATTGGGCAGCCTTCGCAAAGCTCCGCCAATACACGATGTTCTATCGCGTCACGCTGGTCGCCACTTTCCTGCTCACCGTGATCTTCGACCTGGTGGTGGCGATCGAAGTCGGGTTGGTCCTGTCCAGTCTGTTTTTCATTTTCCGGATTTCCTCGATTACTCGGGTGGATGACCTTGCGTTGCCTGCAGCGTGGGCTGCGACGCCGGGTACCGGGGAGGTCAGGGCGTATCGCTTGTTCGGCTCGCTTTTTTTCGGCTCGGTCAACAAAATCGAATTTCTTGCGGATCCGCATCGCAAGCTCCCCGCCGTCGTCATTCTGGAAATGTCACAGCTCATCAACGTCGATGCCACAGGCTTGGAAATTCTTGAGGGACTTTGCCTGCGCCTTACCCGACAAGGGGGACGCTTGATGATTGCCGGCGCCAATGAGCAGCCGTTGTCCATCATGCGAAGAACAGGTTTCTTGACCCGCCTTGGCGACGCCAATCTGGTGGACTCCCTCGACGCGGCGCTGGCCACGCTCGGGACGACGGATGCTGCCGTGGCGGCGCCGGCATGAACGACGGCTAGCTGCGCCGGTTCTCGTCGCGCGATTTTGAAAATCTCGCCGCCAGAAAGTCCACGAACACGCGGACCTTGGCGGAAAGATGCCGTCGGCTCGGGTACACGGCAAAGATGCCGGCCGTTGGTGCGCGAAAATCCTTCAGGATCGGGATCAAGCGCCCCGCTTCAATCAGCGGATCGACGATGAAGTCGGGCTCGAGGGCAATCCCGACGCCTTCTGCGGCAATCGCCGCCAGCATGTCACCGTTGTTGGCATGCACGCTGCCCGCAATCTTGATGCGGTATTCGTTGGCAGCCTTGTCTGTAAAGCGCCACAGGCCCTTGACCGGCGAATATTCGTACACGAGGCAATTGTGTCGGGCGAGATCGTCCGGATGCTTCGGGGTGCCGTGGCGCTTCAAATAGACGGGAGAGGCGCATGTGATCAAGTGCATGTCACCAATGCGTTTCGCAACGAGGTTGGGGTTGCCCAAGTCCCCAATGCGTATCGCCAGATCCATTCCTTCCTCAACCAGGTCCACGAAGCGGTCGGACAACGCGACATCAAAGAGCACATCGGGGTACTGGCATTGAAAGGCACCAATCGCCGGGGCCAGATGGCGCATTCCAAAATTGATCGAGCAGGTGAGCTTGAGAGTTCCCCGGGGTTTGGCGGTGGCGAGCGTGGCAATCGCCTCGGCCTCTTCGAGATCGGCCATCAGTTGAAGGCTTTTCTCGAAGAATGCCTGTCCCGCCTCGGTCAATGAAATGCGCCGCGTCGTGCGATACAGCAGGCGCGCACCAAGACGCGCTTCAAGTTCGGCGACCTGGCGCGAAACAGCCGATGTGGACATGTCGAGCTTCTCGGCTGCACGCGCAAAGCCGCCGGACTCTACAACCTTGATGAAGACGCTAATGGACTGAAAGCGATCTGTGGACATGGTTTCAATTATTGCACTTCGCGCAACAATATGTGTGCTGCAGCCCCATTTATTTCAGGCTGCTGGGAACCCAAAATCCACTCCATCAGTTTCTGCAGCCTCGTTACCAACCGTTCAAAGATTCCTGGAGACCCTCGTGATCGATTCCCGTACAGCCCCCTATGCCGCCACCATTCTGCGCAGCGCACTGGGAGTGATGTTCATTGCCCATGCGCTGCTCAAGTATTTTGTGTTTACGTTGCCCGGCACCGTGGCATTCTTCCAATCCCTCGGGTTGCCCGGCGTTGTTGCCTACGCAACGTTTGCCGCGGAATTGATCGGTGGCGTACTCATTCTGTTGGGAGTTCAGGCCCGGTGGGTCGCGCTGGCATTGGTGCCGATCCTGCTGGGCGCCACGTGGGCCCACGCCGGGAACGGCTGGGTGTTCTCTGCCCCGAACGGCGGCTGGGAATACCCTGCGTTTCTGGCCATCGCAGCCATCGTGTCCGCCCTGCTTGGCGATGGCAAGTATGCGTTGATGCCCGCACGCGCAGCGTGACGTGACCCCGATCCATTCAACCATTTCTTGAAATCAACGAAAGAACACCATGAAACTCTTTTTCTCACCCGGCGCCTGCTCACTGTCTCCCCGCATCGTGCTGCTCGAAGCCGGCTTGCCGTTTGAATCCCAGCGTGTCGACACCAAGACCAAGACCTTGGTGGGCGGTGGCGATTATTGGGCGATCACCGATAAAGGGTACGTGCCGGCACTGCAGTTGGACAGTGGCGAGGTATTGACGGAAGGCCCCGCCATCGTTCAGTACCTGGCGGACCTCCGGCCCGCATCCGGCCTGGCCCCCGCCGCAGGCACGATCGAGCGCGTGAGGTTGCAGGAGATGCTCAATTACATCACCAGCGAGATTCACAAGACCTTGGGGGCGATGTTCGATCCCGGTTTCGACGACAACGCAAAGGCAAACCTGAAAAAGAAGGCGGGTGTGCGGTTTGACTGGCTGTCCAAGAAACTTGCAAACCAGGACTACCTCATGGGGTCGCAATTCACCGTTGCCGATGCCTATCTGTTCACCGTGCTGAACTGGTGCGGATGGCTCGGAATCGATCTCTCGCAGTGGCCCGTGCTCTCGGCGTATCAGGCCCGTGTCTCTTCCCGCCCCAAGGTTCAGGAGGCATTGAAGGCGGAAGGCCTGGTCAAATAGTCAGCCTGACACCTCGTTGCCCCAGTCCACAGATTAGCCTGCCATGAAGTTGTTGCCCACGATTTTCCTTTCCCACGGATCCCCCATGCATGCCATCAATGCCGGATCTGCGGGAAAGGCATGGGCTGCGCTGGCTGCGGCATTGCCAAAGCCCAGGGCCATCTTGATGGCGACGGCCCATTGGGAAACCCAGCTGCCGATGGTGTCCGGCAATCCACAGCCGTCGATGATCTATGACTTTGGCGGGTTTTCCGAGGACTTGTACAAGATCCGGTATTCAGCACCCGGAGATCCCCAACTGGCAGCGCGCGCGCAATCCTTGCTGAAGGTCGCCGGGATGACAGCCGGCATCGATGGATGCCGCGGCCTTGACCATGGCACCTGGGTGCCGCTGTTGCACCTTTATCCGGCAGCGGACATTCCGGTGGTGCAATTGGCGGTACAGCCCACGACCGATCCGCACCACCACCTCGAAATGGGCCGCGCACTTTCGCCCCTGCGGGGAGAGGGAGTGCTCATAGTCGGCTCCGGCCACCTGACCCACAACTTGCGTGACTGGATGATGGCGCCACGCACTCAGGAGCGCGCTTCCTACGCGCAGGAATTCCAGGAATGGGTCAAGACACGTCTCGACCAGAACGATGTCGACGGCCTGATTCGCTACAGGCGGGATGCGCCGCATGCGGTGCGCGCACATCCGACCGAGGAACACTTCCTTCCCCTGTTTGTGGCGTTGGGCGCTGCCGGATCTGCGGCCAAGCCTACCCGCGTGTTCGATGGATTCGAAGGCAGCGCGTTGGCCATGGATGCCTACCGCTTCGATTGATCGTCAATTCGAAAATTCCACTGAATCGTTGACCGCCAGAGCTTCGCCGATTCCCGGACCACTCGGCGCGTCGATGTCCAAGTGCCTCAAACCATCAGTTGCGCAACGACCTGTTTTGCGCGCTTGAGTTTTGGCGCGAGCGCCGGACCCCGCCGCAACGCCACGCTGACCGCCAGCGCGTCGAGCAAGGTCAAGTGAACCAAACGGGATGTCATCGGCGCGTAGATCTGAAGGTCCTCACTGCCGTCGGTCACCAAGGCCACATCCGCCAGTCGTGCTAACGGAGAACCGGGTACCGTGATCACAATGATCTTTGCGCCACGTTCGCGCGCAATTCTGGTGCTTCGGATGACATCGGCGCTTCTGCCGCTGCCTGAAATTGCGACGACAGCATCCTCTCTCCCAAGAAAGCTCGCCGACATTGCCTGAACATGGGCATCGACATGGGCGGTGGTAGGCGCGCCAAGCCGGAAAAACTTGTGCTGCGCATCCTGTGCAACGATGCCTGAATTGCCCGCACCGTAAAACTCGATCCTCCGGGCGCGCGCCAGGATATCGACTGCGCGCTGGAGAGCGGCGGCATCGATCAATTGCCGGGCATGGCTTAGGGCCGCGATGGCCCGATCGAATACCTTCGTGGCGGCTTCTGCGGTGGAATCCCGTGGAGCGACGTCACGATGCACGAAAGGCACGCCCGGCATTTGCGACTGTGCGAGGGATTGTGCGAGTTTCAGTTTGAATTCGCGGAATCCCGCGAATCCCATGGCCTTGCAGAAGCGGGCCACGGTCGGCTGGCTCACCCCCGCGGCGGCGGCGATCTGTGGAAACGACCAATGCACGGCCTCTTGGGGCCGGTTCAACACCAATCTCGCCACCGCTTGTTCGGATGGCCGAAATGACGACACGTGGGCGCTTATGCGATCCAGCACCACAGCTCTGCCGAATGGCGACTCAAGGGGACGGGCCTTATGCGTGATCATGCGCGTTCTGTTGAAATTCTACAAAGAATCTGTGATGGGCGCCGCATGGCGTCAAAAAGGAAGTTGCCAACGGTTTGAGATATGAAATCTTGTCCACGACAATCATGCTTGCACAATTTTTGTAGAAAATCTACAATCATGGCACTGCTTTTTTCGATGGCACATGGAAATGCATCCAACTCTCGAATCGGTCTCCCGGCGGGTGGTTACCCGCAGCGCGCATTCGCGGAAGGCGTACCTTGGACGCGTGGCGGCGATGCAGGACGCCGCCGGACAACAGGCGGTACGGGGCAGGATGTCCTGCACCAATTTAGCGCATGCGTTTGCAGCAGAGCCTGCCGACATCAAGATCAAGCTGCACGCATTGAGGGCGCCCAATATCGGCATCGTCTCTGCCTACAACGACATGCTTTCCGCACACCAGCCGCTGGAGCGGTTTCCGGCGCTGATCAAGCAGGCCGCGCAAGAGGTCGGCGCCACCGCGCAGTTCGCCGGCGGTGTGCCCGCGATGTGCGATGGCGTGACGCAAGGGCAGGCCGGCATGGAGTTGTCGCTGTTTTCGCGCGACGTGATCGCGATGTCGACCGCCATCGCGCTTTCGCACAACGTGTTCGATGCGGTGCTGTGTCTCGGCGTGTGCGACAAGATCGTGCCAGGCTTGTTGATCGGCGCCCTGCAATTCGGCCACTTGCCGGCAATTTTCGTGCCGGCGGGTCCCATGACCACGGGCCTGTCCAACGACGAAAAGGCCAAGATTCGCCAATTGCACGCCGAGGGGAAGCTCGACCGCGCGGCCTTGCTGGAAGCCGAAAGCCGTGCGTATCACGGCCCCGGCACTTGCACGTTTTATGGCACGGCCAACAGCAACCAGTTGCTCATGGAAGTGATGGGCCTGCATTTGCCGGGTGCCGCGTTCGTCACGCCCAACACGCCGCTGCGCGATGCGCTCACCAAGGCGGCAGCACAGCGCGCGGCGCAGATCAGCCATCTCGGTTCGGAATACTTGCCGCTGGCCGAAGTGATCAACGAGAAATCCATCGTCAACGCCATCGTCGGGTTGTTGGCCACCGGTGGATCGACCAATCACACCATCCACCTGATCGCCATGGCGCGCGCTGCCGGAATCATGATCGATTGGGACGACTTTGATCAGCTGTCCTCCGCAGTTCCGCTATTGGCGCGGGTGTACCCGAACGGCAGCGCCGATGTGAACCATTTCCATGCGGCGGGGGGCTGTGGCTTCGTCATTCGTGAATTGCTCGGCGCCGGTTTGCTGCACTCGGATGCGCGAACGGTCGCGGGCGGGACCCTGGAAACCCAAACCCGCGAGCCATATTTGGAGAATGGCACGTTGCAATGGCGTGATGCGCCCGCGCAAAGCGGCGACCAGAATGTGGTGCGTGCAGCATCCAATCCGTTCAGTGCGGATGGCGGCTTGCGCGTGCTCAGTGGCAACCTCGGCCGCAGCGTCATCAAGATTTCTGCCGTGAAGCCGGAGCACCGGGTCATCGAGGCGCCTGCAGCTGTCTTTCATGACCAGGACGAAGTGCTGTCTGCATTCAAGCGCGGTGCGTTGGAAAGGGACTTCGTCGCGATCGTGAAATATCAGGGGCCGCGCGCCAATGGCATGCCCGAGTTGCACAAACTCACGCCGGCACTGGGTTCGTTGCAGGACAAGGGATTCAAGGTGGCATTGGTCACCGATGGCCGGATGTCGGGCGCCTCGGGGAAGGTGCCGGCTGCGATCCATGTGTCGCCTGAGTGTCTGGCTGGCGGGCCGCTCGCGAAAGTTCGCGACGGCGACCTCATCGTGCTGGATGCGAATACCGGCAGGCTGGAGGCGCTCGTTGCGGAAGACATTTGGGACGCGAGAACCGAGGCCGCACCGTCCATGGCGCGTAACCGATTTGGCATCGGCCGTGAACTGTTCGATGCTGCGCGCGCCCATGCCACGGTGGCGGAGCATGGGGCCATGACGTTTGGGGATGCGTTGTCCCAACCCGCTGCGGTGCCCGGGGAGGCCGTCGTATGAACGCCGTTGTTCCAGCAATGAAAATTCGAGCCATCATGGCTGCGTCACCGGTCATGCCGGTGATCGTCATCGAGCGAATAGAGGATGCCGTGCCTTTGGCGCGCGCGCTGGTGAATGGGGGCATCCGCGTGCTGGAAGTGACGCTGCGCACCCCCGTGGCACTGGAGGCGGTGCGCGCCATCCGGTCCGAGCTACCGGAGGCGATCACCGGTGTGGGTACCATCGTGACGAGCGCCGATGTGGACGCTGCCATCGACGCAGGTGCCATGTTTGGTGTGAGTCCGGGCAGCCCCGATGCGCTGCTGACGCTCATTGCCAAACGCGGCTTTCCGTTTCTGCCCGGTACCATGACTCCCACCGATATCATGCGCGTTCTGGCGCACGGCTTTGACGCGATGAAACTCTTCCCCGCCGCACAGGCCGGCGGCATCGGAATGCTGAAAGCCCTGAACGGTCCGCTGCCGCAAGCACGCTTTTGCCCGACCGGGGGCGTGGACATCAAGAACGCGTCGGACTTTCTCGCGTTGCCGAATGTGGGATGTGTGGGCGGGTCGTGGCTCGCGCCGGCGAATTTGGTTGCGGCGAAGGATTGGGGGGGCATCGAAAAGCTCGCGCGCGAGGCGGCGGTGCTTCGCTGATGCAAGCCCTTTGCACTCGCCTCAACTCTGTCGTGCCGGACTTGTTCCGGCCCCCAATTCTGGTGGGCAAAGGCAACTTCAAATTGGGCACTGGAACGCGTCCGGTGCGACATCTGAAACAGTGTTCCAGTGAACTGCAGACATGACAAACCCAAAATCTGAGACTCCCCGCGCCCTCGTCCTCTTCGGCGCCACCGGCGACTTGGCCAAGCGCATGTTGTGGCCCTCGCTCTATGCCCTCGATTGCGACGGATTGCTGCCCAACCCATTTCAACTTGTCGGCGCGGCCACCTCGCAGTTGGCCCGCGAGGCCTTCATCGCCAAGGTCAAGGAGTCGATTCAATCCTCGGCCAATGCGTCGATGTTCGACGAGGCGAAGTTCGCCACGTTTGCCGAACGCGTGCACTACGTCGCCGTCAATGTCGGTGCGCCACAAGGCCTGGAGCCGATTCGCGCGGCACTCGGCGGCACCGTCGAGGGCGGCGTCATCTACTACCTCTCCACCGGGCCGCAACTGTTCGGCCCGATTTGTCTTGAATTGAAAGCGCAAGGACTCGTCGACGGCGCGAGCCGTATCGTCATCGAAAAACCCATCGGCACGGATATGGCCACTGCACTCAAGGTCAATGAGTCGGTCGGCGCGGCGTTCGAGGAACACCAGGTGTTCCGCATCGATCACTACCTGGGCAAGGAAGCGGTGCAGAACTTGTTGGCCTTGCGATTTGCCAACGCGATTTTCGAACCGCTGTGGAACGCCAATGCCATCGAGCAGGTGCAGATCAGCGTGGCGGAGACCGTGGGTGTGGGCGGGCGCTGGGGGTTCTATGACAGCACCGGCGCCTTGCGTGACATGGTGCAGAGCCATGTGTTGCAACTCTTGTGCCTGGTGGCGATGGAGCCGCCGGCCGGGTTCACGCCTTCCGCGGTGCGCAATGAGAAAGTGAAAGTGTTGTGGTCACTGCGGCCCATCACGGCCGAAAACGTGGCGACGCACACGGTGCGTGGTCAATACGCCAGCGGATTTTCCGGTGGCGAGGCGGCGCCCGGCTACTTTGAGGAAGCCGGTGCCAACAAGGGCAGCGACACCGAGACCTTTGTCGCCATCAAAGTGGAAGTGGACAACTGGCGCTGGGCCGGCGTGCCGTTTTACTTGCGTACCGGCAAACGCATGCAGCGCCGTTCCAGTGAAATCATGATCCAGTTCAAACCCGCGCCGTACAACATCTTTGCGGGGATCGGCGCCACGCTGGCACCGAATGCGCTGCTGATCAAATTGCAGCCGGAGGAAATGATCACGCTCACCCTCATGCACAAGGAGCCGGGCATGAACGAGGTCAAGCTCTCCGAAGTCGCGCTGAATTTGTCGGTCTCTGACGCCTTTGGCAAAACGCGCCGCCGCATCGCCTATGAGCGCATGTTTTTGGACGTGCTCAACAACAATTCGGCGCTGTTCGTGCGCCGCGACGAAATCGAAGCCTCTTGGAAATGGATCGACGGCATCATCGACGGGTGGAAATCCACCGGGCAAAAATGCAAGCCCTACCCGGCCGGCACCAACGGACCGTCAGCGGCGATCGCGCTTGCCGAACGGCACGGACACTCTTGGCACGAGTAGGCAAGACGCAAACACTGGAGCGGCGTTCAGGGCATTTTGGGCTTGGGAGCCGGGCCGGCGCAGGAGTCTTGCCCGATTGCGCTTCGGGACCGCCCGCGCGCAACCAGCGTGCGCAGGCCGCCGTACAATGGCGCAATCCGCATTCACCGGCATTCCATGCGCACACGTGTCCCCACTCTGGCCATGATCAACGCGGCCTTCTTGGCCGCCTGCATCACGCTTCCACCCCCGGCCCCCGAACCGAAGTCCGCTGCGGCCAAACCGGCTGCCGTGCAGGCCGATGCCCCACCCGGAACAGCGGCCCCCCCAGCGCCCGTACCCTCGGCGGCTGCCGCAATGGCGGCCGCACTTGGGGGCGCGCCGGGAGAACCCAAGAAATACGATGCCGTCATCAGCAAGGACGCGAAGACCGCTCGCGGATTGATCCTGTATCACAAGGTCAAGGACCGGCACTATTTTGAGATTCCCGAAAAGCTCCTTGGTCGTGACCTGTTCTGGTCCGCCGAAGTGGCGCAATCGTCGTCGGATCAGATTTTCAATGGCCTGCCGCTGGGTGCCAAGGTCCTGCGCTTCGAGCGCGTGGACAATCGCATCCTGCTGAGGTCGGTCGCGTTCAAGAAACGGGGAGACGACGACTTCAAGGCGGCCATCGATGCCGTGGATGTCTCTCCCATCCTGATGTCTTTCAATATCGAGGCGGAAGGCAGTGAGCGATCCCTTGAGCTCCGGGCCGAAGAGAAAAAAGCGCGTGACGACGAAAAGAAGAAGCAGGCTGTCCAGCGAGTTAAGGCGGACGATCGCAAAGACGGCAAAGACAAGCCGGAAGCGGGCGCGCTGACTTCCGAGGCCGTTGCCGCGAAAGTCGAGGCGAGCCGCGCACAGTTGCTGGAGGTCCTCGCAAAGGCCGATGGAATGAGCGATGCCCGCGGGGAAAAAGCCGATGCCAAGGCAGAGGACAAGAAAGAACCGGTGCCGCCGCCCAAGGAGAAGTGGCCGGTAATCGACGTGGCGCGCCTGCTCACCACCACTTCCTCGGACTTCATAGATGCGCGAATGGCCGGCCCGCAAGGATTCGGCGCGGTCGACCCCTCGCGGACGCTGGTCAATCAGGTCAAGGTGTTTCCAGAGAACCTGGAAATGCGCACCACGATCACCTACAGCAGTTTTCCCACGCCGGCATTGGCGGCAGGTACCACGCCCCAGTTGCCGTCGATTCAGATCAATCCCAGCAAGACGGCTGTGTTGCACTACAGCCTGGCCTTGCTGCCGGACAAGCCGATGCAGGGGCGCTTTGCAGACCCGCGCGTCGGGTTCTTTACAGAGCGATTTCAGGAGTTCGGCGCGACCCGTAGTGGGGTGCGGGGTCGCGAATTCATCACGCGTTATCGACTCGAGAAGAACGACCCGGGTGCCGAACTCTCTGAAGTCCGGAAACCGATCACGTTTTACTTGTCGCACGAGGTGCCGGACAAGTGGCGCAAGTGGATCAAGGAAGGCATCGAGGCCTGGCAACCGGCGTTCGAAGCTGCTGGGTTCAAGAATGCCATCGTGGCCAAGGATGCACCGTCGAAGAAAGAGGATCCGGACTGGGATCCCGAGGACGCACGGCATTCCGTCATTCGCTGGGTTGCACAACCGGTGGCCAACGCCATGGGACCGTCGGTCCACGACCCGCGGTCCGGCGAAGTCCTCTCCGCGCATATCGTGTTTTGGCACGACATCCTGCGGTTTTCCGAGCAGTTGTACTTCGCGCAGGCCGGCGCGGCCGATACGCGTGTCAAGACCCTGCCGCTCGATGACGCCCTGATGGGGGAATTATTGCGCGAGGTGGCCACGCATGAAGTTGGCCACGCGCTGGGCCTGCGCCACAACCACCGTGCCGCGACCGCTTATTCGGTGAAGCAACTTCGCGACCCGCAGTTCACCCGCCAGAATGGCACGTCGGCGTCGGTCATGTCCTATGGGCGATTCAATTCCGTGGCGCAGCCGGGCGACGGCGTCACGCAGTTCACGCCGCGTATCGGGCCGTACGATGTTCACGCCATCGAGTGGGGCTATAAGCCGCTGGGGAAATCCAGGTCCGAGGAGGAGTTGCCCGCACTGGATCAAATGGCCGCGCGTGCCTTGGCAGATCCTCGCCTCGCGTTCGGCGGCGAGGACCTGCTGGCCTTTTTCGATCCCGAAGTACAGGCCGAAAACATTGGCAAGGAAAGAATCGCGGCGACGCGCCTGTCCGTGAAATCGCTCGAGAACGCCGCTGCGCGCCTGATCCCCGCCACCACCAAGTTGGGTGAGGACTACGTCGTGCTGCAGCAGACGTACAACACACTGATCGGCCAGCGACAGGACTATTTGAGTTCGGTGGTGAAATTGATCGGCGGCGTGCGCGAAACGCGCTATCTCGGCGGGCGCGGCGGGGATACCTTTGTGCGCGTGCCCAAGGCCGAGCAAAAAGCCGCCATCCGCTATCTGCTCGACGAAGGGCTCACGACCCCGCAATGGCTGGTGAAACCGGAATTGCTCAATCGCATCCGCGTATTTTTCGTGTCCGACCCGGTGGTGCAAACGCAAAAGGCGCTCTTGGAAGACATGCTGTTTCCCGTGCGTTTTCGTGCACTGGAAGATGCAGAAATGGTCAAGGCCGGCAGCGGCATGGTGGCGTCGGAATACCTGTCATTGGTGCAGTCCGGCGTGTTCCGCGAGTTGACCGCATCGCAACCGAAGGTGGACATTTATCGGCGCGAATTGCAGCGCGCGTACATCGACCAGCTCAAAGCCTTCACCGGCGATGTGCAGCGCTTCTCCAGCTTCAACCAGATGATGGCCTCGGCATTCAGCTCGTTTTCCATCGACCTGCGTGCCGCTTCGGTCGATGCGTTACGCACTTTGCAGCGCGATGCGCGCTCCGCCGCTCCCCGCGCAGCCGACAAGCCGACGCGCCTGCATTTGGCGCAGCTGGATCGGGAGATCGAGCAAATTCTGAAGATTCGGGGAAGCTAACGTGCAGTCGTTCCGGCGAAAGCTGGAACGACAAACCTCGGTCAGGGTCTTCGGTAGCCTCAATAAGTCCCCTCCACCCGCACCGGAAAATTCACCGAGTTGGCGATGAAGCAATTGGCATGCGCTTTTTCGTGAATGCCGCGGATGTCTTCCTCTGAAACCGCCGCCGCGAATTTCACGACCGGCCTGAGCACCACTTCCTGCATCGACATCTTCCCCGGCGTACCGTATTGCCCGACCGCCAGCGATCCGGTCGCGCGGTCTTCGTAGGACACCACCGCGAGGCGTTTGCGCGAAGCGATGGCGAGGAAGGTCAGCATGTGGCATTGCGAGAGCGCCATCAGCAACAGCTCTTCCGGGTTGTAGCGCGACGCGTCGCCGCTGAACACCGTCGGAGCCGAGCCTGGAACATCGGGTTTGCCAGCGGCCGCCAGCACGTTGTTGCGCGAGAACGTGGGATCGGGCGGCAGGGTTTGCGCGGCATCGGCGGGCCAATGCAGGGTGGTTTCAAAAGTGTGGATATCGGACATGGGTTCCTCCTTGGGTGCGGCCATTTTGCGCCCAGTTCCCCAACTGCCCTCAACTCCCACCCGAACAGGTGGGGAAATTCCTTCCGCCTCCGAATAACCTGCCGGTGTAGTACCACCCCTCCGAAGGTGAGTGCTTTGGGCCGCCGCCAGTGCGGCCTTTTTTTTGAGCCGCGCATTCGATCAAAGTCCAGCATGGGCGCGCTGTTCCGGTCAAAAATGTCCAAAACACCGCGCCCACTCTGGGCTTTGGCAAGCGATGCAATTGGCACAATCCGCTACCCATGCGACCGCATTCGTCGGCAGAATAGCCGCTTTGCGTTTGCTTGGAGGAGCGAAAAAATGAACAAGAACAGTGTATTTGCAGCCGGATGGCGGTTTGCCGCAGCAGCGGGTGTGGCAATGTGTGCGACACAGGCGATTGCACAGCAAACGTTGCTGCTCGCCCAACCGGCAATCTCAAAGGATCGTCTCGCCTTTGTCTACGCAGGGGATCTGTGGGTGGCCAGCCGCGATGGCAAGAATCCGCAGCGCTTGACTTCCCACCCGGCTAGCGAATTCAATCCGCAGTTTTCGCCCGATGGGCAGTGGATTGCCTTTTCGGCCGGGTACGACAGCAACGTCGATGTGTATGTCATTTCCGTCAACGGCGGACAGCCCAAGCGCCTGACTTGGCATCCGAGAGTGGATTTGGTGAGCGGCTGGAGCGCCGACGGCAAGCGCGTGTTGTTTTCCTCCCCGCGCGAAGTGAACAACGGGCGCAGCAACCAGCTTTACGAAGTGTCCGTCGAGGGTGGCTTCGAGAAAAAAGTGATGGAAGCACACGCGTTTGAAGGCGCGTGGTCGGCCGACGGCAAGAAGCTCGCGTACCGCCCGTATCGCAAAGGCCACGCGGGGGGTGCAGGTTGGCGGCAAAACCGCGGCGGCAGCACACCGCCGGTGTGGATCGTCGATCCCACTGCGGGCACTTGGGACAAAGTGCCGCATGTGAACGCCAGCGACTACAGCCCGCAGTGGGCGGGTTCGGACGTGATTTTCATTTCCGACCGCAACGACGGCGCGGCCAACGTGTTCCGCTATTCCACCGCAAGCAAAGCGCTCACGCAATTGACCAAGGAAAACACCTGGGATGCCAAGAGCGTCAATGTGAACGGCAACAGCGCCGTGTACGACGCGGGTGGGCGCATCAAGGAAATCGACCTGACCACCGGCGCAGTCAAGGAAATCGTCGTGACCATCGCCCCGCAAGCGATCCAGGCGCGGCCACAGTGGAAGGACGCTTCGCAGACCACGACCTCGGCGCGGCTTTCCGCCACCGGCAAACGCGTGGTCGTCTCTGCGCGCGGCGAAATTTTCACCGTGCCCGTGAAAGACGGCTCGGTCCGCAACCTTACGGCCACTTCGGGTGTGCGCGAGAAAGATGGGCTTTGGAGCCCGGATGGCAAGCGCGTCGCGTATTTGTCCGACGGTGGGCAATTGAAGCATTCGCTGGTGATCGCCGACCAGGCGGGCCTTGAAAAATCGCAGTCCTTCCCGCTGGGGCCGAGTTACTACACGCTGCTGGAGTGGTCGCCGGACGGCAAGCTCATCGTGTTTCAGGACAATCACCTCTCGCTGTATTCGATTGCGTTGGACGGTGCGAACAAGGGCGCGATCAAGAAGATCGACACGTCCAAACGCCGCGGGCAATTCAACGTGTCGATCTCGCAGGACAGCAAGTGGCTGGCCTACAACGTGATCATCGACAACTATCTTTCGCAGGTGCGCATCCACGAATTCGCCACGGGCAAGAACACGCCGGTGACCGATGGGTTGTCGAATGCGGACAATCCGGTGTTTGCGGGCAGCGACTACTTGTATTTCACGGCCTCGATCAACACCGGCCCCGCAGCGGTGGGGTTGGACATGAGCTCGCAGGAACGCCCGGTACGTGACGGCATTTATGCGCTGGTGCTGGCCGCCGACGGCAAATCGCCGATGGCGCCGCGCACGGCCGACGAGGAAGAGAAGAAGGACGCACCGAAGGACGAGGCCAAACCGGATGCGGCAAAGGACGCCGCAAAACCGGACGCTGCGAAAGCCGATGCGGTCAAACCTGCCGATGCCAAACCTGCGGCTCCAAAGGGTCCCAAGCCGGTCAAGATTGACTTCGCCGGTTTGCAGGACCGCGTGGTGGCTCTGCCGGTGGCGGAGCGCAATTACGATTCGCTCAAGGTCGCCTCGGACGGCGCACTGTTCTGGCTGGAACGCCGTGCGCCGGGTGCGTCGAATGAACCCCCGGAAGCCGAATCGTCTGGCAGCGCGGAACTGGTGCGCTTCAATTTCGAAGAGCGCAAGTCCAAGTCCATCAAGCAGGGCGTGCAAAGCTACGATCTTTCCGCCGATGGCAAGAAGCTCCTGCTGCGCTACAACCGCGGCAAGCTCGAAATCGCCGACGCGAACGAAAAACTCGACGCGAAGCCCATCGACACCAGCGGTGTCACCGCAAAGATCGACCCGCGCGAAGAGTGGAAACACATCTTCAGCGAAACGTGGTGGATGCAGAAGGAGTTTTTCTACGACGCCAACCTGCACGGTCTCGATTGGAACGCGGTGAAGGCGCGCTACGAGCCGCTGGTGGCGCACGTGCAGCGCCGCGAGGATTTGAACGAATTGATGCGCGAAATGATCGGCGAGCTGCAAGTGGCGCACAACAACGTGGGCGGCGGCGACGAGCACCGCGAGCGGCCCTCCAACACCGGTGTGCTGGGCGCGGATTTTTCCGTGGAGAACAACCGCTACCGCATCAAGACCATCTACCGTGCGGACCGCTGGAACCCGTTCATGCGTGCGCCGCTGGGTGTGGCGGGCTTGGGCGTCAAGGAGGGCGATTACATCTTGGCGATCAATGGCCGCAACGTCACCGCCAACGAAAATCTCTACGCGTTCCTGGAGAACACTGCCAACAAGCAGGTCACGTTGTCGGTGGGCGCAGACGCGACCGGCAAGGGTGCCAAGAACATCGTGGTGCAACCGGTGGCCAACGACCAAGGCTTGCGCCAATGGCATTGGATCGAAAAGAACCGACAGACCGTGCAGGACAAAACCGGCGGGCGCGTGGCCTATGTCTATCTGCCGGATACAGCGGGTGACGGCTACAAACACTTCAACCGCATGTTCTTCGCCCAAGTGGACAAGGACGCAGTCATCGTCGACGACCGACGCAACAGTGGCGGCCAAGCGGCCAATTACGTCACCGACGTGCTGTCGCGCAAATACCTCTCCGGCTGGAAGGATCGCGACGGCATGACGTTTGAAACGCCCGGTGGCGCGATCTACGGCCCGAAGGCGATGCTCATCGACCAGGACGCCGGATCCGGCGGCGACTTCCTGCCGTACGCGTTCAAGCGCCATGGCTTGGGGCCGTTGATCGGCAAGCGCACTTGGGGTGGGCTGATCGGCATCGCAGCCAATCCAAACCTCATCGACGGCGGTGGACTCACCGTACCGTTCTTCCGCTTCTTCACGCCCGAGCGCGAATGGCGCATCGAAAACGAAGGCGTGTCACCGGACATCGAGGTTGAACTCGACCCGATCGCCTACAACCAGGGCCGCGACACGCAACTGGAAGCCGCGATTGCAAACGTCTTGGAGCAGCTCAAGACCGCCAAGCCCATCGATCGCAAGGTGCCGCCGGCGCCGGCGAAACTCGGACAGTAACACCCGTATTGACGCGGCGATTAGGCCCAAAAATGCCCGAATCGCCGCGCCAGTGCCGGGGGTTCATGGCACGCGGGTCTGCAGTCGATGCGTCTTTTTGGATCCATTCTTCCTAGGGCATTGCACGGGGTGCGGCATGCCCCTCCAGCATGAAACCGATCCTCACCGAACTCGGCATCGTTGAACATGCGCTTGTAGCGCGCGGCCTCACGGCGTTCGAAGAGGCGCGGGAATTGGTGTTCGTCGAGCTGGGTTCGGAAGGCCGCGACCAGTTCCTGGTAAAGGACGCGGCGCTTGCCTGGCATTCGCTGAAAGCTGCTGCGAAATCAGACGGTGTGGAACTCGTATTGGCTTCCAGCTTTCGCAGCATTGCGCGTCAGGCCGACATCATTCGAAAGAAACTTGGGGAGGGGCGCACCCTCGACGACATCCTGTCTTCGGTGGCACCCCCTGGCTACAGTGAACACCATACTGGGCGCGCCGTGGACATCGTGACCCGCGAACACCCGGATCTCGAGGATTCTTTCGAAACCACCCGTGAATTCGCTTGGCTACAGGTACACGCGAGTCGATTCGGTTTTGTCATGTCCTATCCGCGTGGCAATCCGGTCGGGTACATTTATGAACCGTGGCATTGGTGCTACCACGGCAAAAGTCCTTAGCACCCTGCTGACAACCGCTACGTGGAGAAACCGCATGCCTCGAAAGATCCTTGACGAAAGCCACATCCACCCTGCGGTTCGCGAAAAGATTGCCTCGAATCACGCGGATATCGTCGCCGAAGTCGAGGCCGCCATCGCCAAGCATCGCGTCGTTGTGGTCGGCATGGCGCAGAATCCGGCGCCAAAAAAAGCCCGCAAGATGTTGGAGGCTGCGGGGATCGCTTTCCACTATCTTGAATACGGCAGTTACTTCAACACCTGGCGCCGCCGCAATGCGCTCAAGATGTGGACGGGCTGGCCGACCTTTCCGATGGTCTTCGTCGACGGCGTGCTGGTTGGGGGCGCAGATGACCTGGGACGCTTGCTCAAAAAGGGGGAGCTGAAATGAGACGGTGGAAGCGGGCAGTCGCAGCATTGCTGGTCGCGATGATCGGTGGTTGCGCAGCTGTGGCAGAAATACCCGCCGCTCCAGAACCTGCGGAGTCGCGAGAATGGTTCATCTTTCTGGAGACCGGCAAGAAGACGCCCGAGGACAAGGCGCGCGTGGCCGAGATGCAGCGCGGGCACCTGGAGAATTTCAAGCGACTGTTTGGCGAAAAGAAGTTGTTTGCCGCCGGACCGCTGCGCGATCCCTCGGGAGTGAAGCGTGGCATCGTCGTGGTGAGCGCACCGGATCGTGCCACGCTGGACACCTATTTCCAACCGGACGACTACGTGCGCGAGGGCTACATGACCTTGAACGCGACGCCGGTGCGCGCGATCAAGCCGCTGAACACCGAAGGCATCGATCCGAATGGGATTGAAGAAGTCCGTATCCTGATGGTGATGCGGGGTGCGCCCGTTGACGAGATGCGACTCAAAGCGGCGCTCGAAAAAGCCCAGTTTGGCGGTTGGTACCAGGTGAACTCTGGCCCGCTGTCTCACATCCTCTTTTCGCGCGAAAGGGATGATGCGCGCTTGCGTGAGTGGGTTGGCCTTGGCGATCCCGCGCAAATGCAAATTTGGAGCCAGTGGCTGGGCAAGGGGGTTGTGCGATGAATACCGGCCTGAAGCCGTTGGTTGTCGCCTTCACGATGGCGGTAACCTCGGCAAGCGCCGCCACGCTGCGCTGGTCGGCCGCAGGCGAACTGGTCACCTGCGATCCGCACTCCGTGACTGATACCGCCGGCGTGGTGTTGACGGGGCACGTTTACGAAAAGCTCGTCGCATTTGACCGCGACTACAAACTCGCACCCGCGCTCGCCACCTCGTGGGAGCGAGTCTCGCCCACCGTCATGCGTTTCACGCTGCGGCGCGGCGTGACGTTCCACGATGGCGCTCCGTTCACCGCGCGCGACGTGGTGTTTTCGATCCAGCGCATCCGCCACCCGCATTCGCTCTTCAAGGGAACAACCAACGGGTTCAAGGAGGCCCGGCTAGTGGACGAGCACACGGTGGACATCACCACGGAAAGGCCGCTGCCAACGCTCTTGAACCAGTTGGCGCTGGTTTCCATCATGAGCCAGTCCTGGTCCCAAAGGCACAAGGTGTCCGAGCCCGCAAATTTCGCTGCAGGCAAGGAACATTTCGCCACACGCAACGCCAATGGCACCGGCCCTTACCGATTGGTGTCGTACGAGTCCGGTGGCAAGGCGGTCTTCGAGGCGCACGCGCAGTGGTGGGGCAAACGTGAGGGTAACGTCACGAAGGCGACCTACGTACCCATCAAGTCCAATGCCACGCGCATGGCCGCGTTGATCTCCGGGGAGGTCGATGTCCTGACCGACCCGCCGGTGCAGGACCTGGAGCGATTGAAAAATGCCGGCGGCATCAAACTCCTGCCGATCGACGAGCCGCGCGTGATTTTCCTGGGATTTGATGTCGCGCGCGGCGAATTGAAGTACTCGAATGTGAAGAACAAGAATCCGTTCAAGGACCGCCGCGTGCGCGAAGCCGTGCGCCTCTCCATCGACACCCGGTTGATCGAACAAAAAGTGATGCGCGGGCATGCGCGCGCGATCGGCTCGTTCGTGGCCCAGGGCATCACCGGCTATTCGGAACGGGTCGCGGCGCCTCATCAACCCGACACAATGCGCGCCAGGCAACTCTTGTCGGAGGCGGGCTATCCGAACGGATTCACCGTGACGCTCGATTGCACCAACGACCGGTACATCCTGGACGAACAGCTTTGCGCGGCGGTGGCCGGCATGATGGCGCGCGTGGGCATCATCGTCACGCCCAACCCCAGGCCGAAATCGATCTTCTTCCAAAAGGTCGATGCCTCCAATCGCGACACCAGCTTGTTCATTTACGGGGCGTTTCCGACGACCGTGGATGCGCACACCGTGTTGGACTCCTACATGCGGACCACGACCGCCGATCATGGGGAATTCAATACCGCCGGGTATTCGAGCCCGAAAATGGACGCCTTGATCGATGCGGCCTTGGCCGAGCTGGACCCCGCGAAGCGCAATGAATTCATCGAGGATGCGCTGCGCTTGAACAATGAAGAGGTGATTTACATCCCGTTGCACCAACAGCGGCCGTCGTGGGCGATGAAGAGAACCATCGAGACGCCGGCGCGGCTGGACAATAACCTCGACCTGCGGTTTGTCGTCGTCAAGTGAATTGGAAAGGCCGGACATGATTCGATATCCCTTCGAGGGCAAGGTGACGCTTGTCACCGGGGGCACGGACGGCATCGGCCTGGCCACGGCCCGCGGGTTCGCCGCGAGCGGCGCGTCCGTGTTCATCGTCGGCCGCAACGCGGACCGCGGCGCGCGCGCCGTGGACGCATTGGCCGAATACGGTGGTCGGGTTCATTTCCATGCCGCGGACATGGCGGATCCTGCCGCCATTGCCGACATGGTGGTTGCCTGTGTGTCGCGATTCGGCGGCATCGACTTCGCGGTGAACAACGCCGCCGCGGAGTTTCCCCTCGTGAAACTTCACGAGCTGCCCGTCGAGGCCGTCAACACGAGCGTGGCCGTGGACCTGGTGGGCGTGTGGCACTGCATGAGGCATCAGATCGCGCACATGCTCGAGCGCGGCGGCGGCGCGATCGTCAATGTGTCCTCGGTGAATGGGTTCGATGCCTACCCGCGCGCCTCGGTCTACAGCGCCACCAAGCACGGCATGAATGGCCTGGGAGCCGCGGCCGCCAAGGAGTACGCGGCCCAGGGCATCCGTATCAACACCGTCTGTCCCGGCGCGATCGAGACGCCGCGGCGCGAGCGGCGCCTGACCGGGTTCACGCCGGAACAGGTCCGGAAGCATTACGACGACGTCAACGCCAAGGTGCCACTGGGCCGCGTGGGACGCGCGGAAGAGGTAGCGGAAGGCATCCTCTGGTTGTGTTCGGAACGGCGGCTACGTCACCCATCTGGTGATCGATGGCCCGGGGAAAAACTACTGGCGCGGCGAGCTACGTCACCGGCATCGAATTGGTGATCGATGGCGGTCTGGAGCGCCTAGGGAAAAACTCAAGCACTGGCAAGGTGTTTCGGCGGTTTTTGCCCTGAGAGGCTTGCCAGTCCTGGGGTTTCACTTTCCAACGACGCCGCCGCCAACCCTCGTAACATAGCGCCCACCAAGCGCCGTCCACCGCCCACAAGGCCATGGCCGGGCGCCTTCGCACACCTCAAAAAGGAACCCCATGCAACGCTACAACAATGTCCTCGACCTCATCGGCAATACGCCGCTGGTCAAGCTCACGCATCTCGACACCGGCCCCTGCGAATTGTTCGCCAAGTTGGAATGCAACAACCCGGCCGGGTCGATCAAGGATCGCATTGGCCTGCGCATGATCGAAGCGGCCGAGCGCGACGGCAAGATCAAGCCCCGGCGGCACCATCGTCGAGGCCACTTTCACCAAGCAACACGGGGTTGGGCCTCGGCGCTGGCCGCCATCCACAAGGGATACAAACTGCTCTTGGTGATTCCCGACAAGATGAGCCAGGAAAAGATCTTCCACCTGCGGGCCATGGGCGTGGAGATCGTGATGACGCGTTCGGATGTTTCCAAGGGCCATCGGAGTATTACCAGGACATGGCCAAGCGCATCGCGGCGGAAATGGTGGCGCGCGGGGAATCGGCCCATTGCATCGATCAATTCTCCAACCCCGCCAATCCGGCCACGCACGAAGAGTGGACCGGCCCCGAAATCTGGGACCAGATGGATCACCGCCTCGACGCCGTGGTGTGCGGTGTGGGCAGCGGCGGCACCATCACCGGCATGGGCCGCTTTTTCCAGAAGGCCGCGCCGCACGTGGACATGGTGCTGGCGGACCCGAAAGGCTCGATC
>JBGAUM010000011.1:0-48480 GCA_044228625.1 Usitatibacteraceae bacterium
TTCCTTGTAGAAGCGATTCACCGCACCCGGAATATGGCCTGCGACGGGGTCGATCGGTTCCACGTCTCCACGGAATCGTTCTGCGGTTCGTGCGTCGATCAACCGGAAGTCCGGGTTGTCCAGATGGTTCATCACTTCCCGGGCGCTCCACACCAGGGTGGGGTCTTCGCGCAACCGCAATACGGAAGGTGTCGGAACGGGCACATCTCGCGAAACTGTGCGCCCCTCGGAAATCCACTTGCCGATTCCTCCATCGAGCAATGACACGTCCCGCAGTCCGACCCAACGCGCCAGCCACCAGAGCCGCGAGGCGAACTGTCCACCCACGTCGTCGTACGCCACAATCCGGCTGCCTTCCGCCACGCCGTGGCGAGACAGAAATGCCACAAACGCCTGGGGGGATGGCAGCGGGTGCCGCCCATTCTGTCCGTCCTTTTCGCCGGACAAGTCGGCATCGACATTGGCGAAATGCGCGCCGGGAATATGGCCTTCACGGTACAGGCGTTCGCCCTTTGCGGTATCCATCAGGTCATGCCGGCAATCGAAGATCACCCAACTGCGGGACTCCAGGTTGCGGGCAAGCGTTTCTGTATCGATCAGCATGTCTTCTCCGGCTCTCAAGCTAATGGGGCAGCTGGAAGGTAGGGCTCGACAATGCCGGAGAGCTTGATGGTCAGGGGGTTGCCCTTTCGGTCGACCTTGTTGCCCACGGCTACCCGGATCCACCCCTCGCTCACACAATACTCTTCCACGTCATGACGCTCCTTGCCATTGAAACGAATACCCACACCTCGTTCGATCAATGCGGCATTGTGATGGGGGCTTCGCGGATTGACGGAAAGCCGGTCTGGAAAATTGGAAGCTGGTAAAGAAGTGTCGTTCATGAGAATCGCCCGATCTGGCCAAACATGTATTTTGGCTTGAAACGCGGTCGTACCTTTTGCCGGTCAATCTTCCTCGGCGGGCAAGGCTGGCCGGGTGGTGGTTGACGCGGGCCGGCCTTTTGCGATCAAGCCCGCGGCGATGACGACACCGATGCCAGCCCAGGCGATCGGAGGAAGGACCTCATTGAAAAAGACCCAGCCCGCGAACGCAGAAAACACGACGGTGGAATACGCATATACACCGACCTTTAAGGTCTCCCCGCTGTGATAAGCCCGCGTCATGGCCAGCTGCGCGATCGTCGCCGACAGCCCCACGCCGAGCACCGGCAAGACATTGTCGGTGGTGAATGGGTGAAAGGGCCCCATCACCCACTGGGTCGCGGCCCCGCCGATGACACCGGCCAGCGAAAAATAGAACACCACCCGCCACTCCGGTTCACCAGCATCCCCGAGCTTTTTAACGTTGAGGTAGGCCAAGGCGGCAAAGAATCCCGACCCCAGTCCAAGTAGACCTGTGACGGCCTGGTCTCCGGCAAATGTCGGTCGCAGCACCATGGCAGCCCCCACCATTCCTAACGTGACGGCGATCAGGATGCGCCGTGAAGGACGCTCACCCAAGGCCAGCGTCGATAGCAGGGTCAGAAAAATCGGCGACGTGTAGTTGAGCGTGATGGCCGTGGCCAGCGGCAATTGCGTCATCGCGTAAAAGTATGCGACGAGAGAGACTGTGCCCGTGGCGCCGCGCCAGAAATGGCCCCAAGCAAACTGGGTTTGCAAGGATTCGCGCCGCCATAACACGAAGGCGCCGATGGCAACCAAGCCGAATAGTGCACGATACATGGCCAATTCCGCGCCGGAAAACTGATGGCCCACGGATTTTGCGAATGATCCCATCGCCGCAAACAAGGCGCCGGCGACAAGCATCCAGGATGAGGTCATGTAACGAGACGACTTTTCTTCATTCGTCGTTCAGTTCATGGAGCGAAAAGGGCGCGTCGCACGCAACTCGAAACATATGCCGGGGCAAACTTCCAAATCATGGGAAGCGAGGGTGTTCACATATGCTCGCCACCCTCGCATCGATGTGTCGGGTCCTAGGCCAATTCTCTCCGCATGAATTCGTGGAAGTGAACCATTCCATCTTCCATCGGCGATTGGTAGGGCCCCTGTTCCTCGCGGCCTTCTTGCCAGAGAAGTTTCCGTCCGTCATTCATGCGCTGGCAAATTTCCTCATCCTCGACCGCCGTCTCCTGATAGGCCGCTTGTTCGTTCGCAACGAACTCCGGCTCGAACAAGGCGATTTCCTCCGGATAATAAAACTCGACCACGTTGGTGCATTTCTCAGGCCCGCGCGGAATCAGGGTTGAAATGACCAAGACATGGGGGTACCACTCCACCATGATGTTCGGGTAATAAGTCAGCCAGATGGCGCCGTGCTTGGGGGATTCGCCATTCCGGAATCCGAGCACGCTTTCGTGCCATTTCTTGTACACATCGCTGCCGGGCTTCGACAAGCCCCTGTTCACGCCGACGGTCTGAACGCTGAACCAGTCGCCGTATTCCCATTTCAAGTCCTCGCAATCGACAAAATGACCGAGGCCTGGATGAAACGGCACGACATGGTAGTCCTCCAAATACACTTCAATAAAGGTTTTCCAGTTGAAGTTGTATTCGGTAACGTCGACTTTGTGCAGCACGTAGCCCTCAAAATCAAGTTCGCTTGCGCAGCCCATGCGGGAGAGGTCCCCGGCAATATCACGCGGCCCCTCAAACAACATGCCTTGCCATTTCTGAAGGGGCTTTCGCGGCAAATGCAGACAGGGTTGGTCATTGAAATGCGGCGCACCCAACAGGCTGCCCTTGGCATCGTAGGTCCAGCGGTGCAGGGGGCAGACGATGTTGCCGCCCTGCAAATTGCCGGCGCCCTCGAGCATGACTGCCTGCCGATGGCGGCAAATATTGGACACCAGGTCGATGCCTTGGCCGGTGTTGACCAGATTCCACGCGCCGCCCTTGGTTTCCAGCGACCGGTAATCGTTGGCATTGGGCACCATCAGTGCATGGCCCACGTAACCGGGGCCATTCTTGAACAATCGCTCAATCTCGAGCTGATAGATGGCGGGGTCGAAATACCAGCTCAGGGGGAGCTGGGTGGCGGGCCGAGACAACTCGTTCACGCCGAGCAGTTTGGACATGGTCCTTACCTCCAATTTTTCCGCGCGTAGCTTCTAACTGCCGCGAACAAACCAAAGTAAAAACGATACCCGGGCGATCGAGCTTGCCAGCTTTTAACTCTACATTCTCCGTCCCGACGAAGTCCCGTGATCATTTCAAAAACGGGACGCGTATTGTCCGGTAACGGGCTTGAAAACTCAAGAGTTTTTGCACTTTTTTGCCTTCGGATGTCCCGACAGGACGCCCACCCTAATGGCGTCGAGGAGTTCGACTGGCAATCCCCGATCGGCTAAAATGCTGGATTGCCCCGATGTGCCACTTTTCATGGCCCCAGCCGCCAAAAACCCGCCCGCCGAAGCATCCAAATCCACCGGAATGCCCAATTCCTTCGAATCCGCCATGGCCGAACTGGAGGATCTGGTGGAAAAGATGGAAAACGGCCAGCTGCCGCTGGAAGCCTCGTTGACGGCCTATCAGCGCGGCACGGAACTGCTGAAGTACTGTGAAACCGTGCTCAAGGATGCCGAGCAGAAAATCAAGGTGCTGGACAACGGCACGCTCAAAGACTACGAAAAACAGGCGTGATCGGGATGGCGTTTGATCAATGGGCGCGCGAAATTGCGCTGACCACCGAGCGTTCGCTCGAAGTATTGTTGCCCGCATCGGGGGGAGAGCCCCGGCGCCTGCATGATGCGATGCGTTATGCGTCGCTAGGCGGGGGTAAGCGCGTCCGCCCCATGTTGGCCCATGCCGCGGGTGAAACGACCGGCGCGGCAGCGGACCGGATTCGAATTGTTTCGGCGGCGGTCGAAATCATTCACGCCTACTCGCTGGCACATGACGACCTGCCCTGCATGGACAACGACGTGCTGCGCCGCGGAAAACCCACGGTCCACGTGGAATTTGACGAGGCAACCGCGCTGTTGGCGGGCGATGCCTTGCAGGCGTTGGCTTTCGAGCTGATGTCCGTCCATCGGCTCGCCGACCAACCAGACCAGCAGCTGAAAATGCTGCAAATTTTCAGCCATGCCTGCGGTTCCCACGGTATGGCGGGTGGCCAGGCCATCGATTTAGCCAATGTAGGGAAGCAGATTACCCTGCCGGAATTGGAGTACATGCATATCCTGAAAACCGGTGCGCTGATTCGGGCGTCTGTCCTGTTGGGGGCGCTCTGCGGCACAACTTTGGGCGAGGACAAATTCGCCAAGCTTGACCACTTTGGCAAGTGTGTCGGACTGGCTTTTCAGGTGGTGGACGACATTCTCGATTGCGAGTCTAATACCGAGCAATTGGGCAAGACGGCGGGCAAGGACCAGGATGCCAACAAGCCGACCTATGTAAGCTTGATGGGCATGGCGGGCGCCAAGGCCTTTGCAGCGGAACTGCTGAAGGACTCGCTGGATGCCTTGTCGGCCTTTGGACCAGAGGCGACGCGTTTGCGGCAGTTGGCCGAATTTATCGTGCATCGCCAGCATTGAGTGACTCCAGAATGAACAGCAAGTATCCGCTTCTCGATACGATTTCCGACCCGGCGGATTTGCGCAAGCTGCCGCGAGAGCGCCTGCATACTTTGGCTGCCGAACTGCGTGAATTCATTGTCGAGTCAGTATCCACCACCGGCGGACATTTTTCGTCGAATCTGGGCACAGTGGAATTGACCATTGCGCTGCATTACGCCTACAACACGCCGAACGACCGCATTGTCTGGGATGTTGGCCACCAAACCTACGGACACAAGATCCTGACCGGTCGGCGAGCGGGCATGGCGCGCCTTCGTCAAAAAGGCGGCATCGCGGGATTTCCGCGCCGTGAGGAAAGCGAATACGACACCTTCGGCACGGCGCATTCGTCCACCTCGATCTCCGCCGCGCTGGGCATGGCCATCGCCGCACGGCTTCAGGGCATCAAGCGCCATTCCATCGCGGTGATCGGCGATGGCGCGATGAGCGCGGGCATGGCCTTCGAGGCAATGAACAACGCGGGCCGCGAAAACGTCCTGGTGATCCTGAATGACAACGACATGTCGATTTCGGAATCCATCGGGGCGCTGAACAACTATCTTGCCAAGTTGATGTCCGGCCGCTTTTACGCCACGACCAAGAAAACGGCCGAGAAAATCCTTTCGGCAACTCCCACGTTCAAGGAGATCGCCAAGCGCGTCGAAGAACATGCCAAGGGCATGATCACGCCGTCGACGATGTTCGAGGAGTTCGGTTTCAACTACACCGGCCCCATCGATGGTCACAATGTGGACGTGTTGATCGATACATTGACCAACATCCAGAAACTGGAAGGGCCGCAGTTCTTGCACATCGTTACGCGCAAGGGCCATGGCTACAAGTTGGCCGAGGAAGACCCGATCAATTATCACGGCCCCTCAAAATTTGACCCGAAAATCGGCATCGTCAAACCGGCTCAACAGCCTGGCGCAAAGCCCAAGCCGACTTACACGCAAGTCTTTGGTGAATGGCTGTGCGACATGGCAGCCGCGGACAGGCGTCTCGTTGGGATCACTCCCGCCATGCGCGAGGGCTCCGGGCTGGTCAAGTTTTCGCAAAAATTTCCTGACCGGTATTTCGATACGGCCATCGCCGAGCAGCACGCCGTCACGTTTGCCGGTGGATTGGCGGCAGATGGCCTCAGGCCGGTCGTGGCCATCTATTCGACTTTCCTGCAGCGCGGCTATGACCAACTGATCCACGATGTGGCATTGCAGAACCTGCCCGTGGTGTTTGCGCTTGATCGTGGCGGATTGGTGGGAGCGGACGGGCCTACCCATCATGGGGCGTTTGACCTGTCGTTCCTGCGTTGCATCCCGAACGTGACCGTGATGGCGCCGGCGGATGAAAACGAATGCCGTCAAATGCTGACCACCGGGTTTCACCTTGATGGCCCTTCCGCAATCCGCTACCCGCGTGGCACCGGGCCGGGAGTCGCCATTGATCCCGCGCTGACCACGTTGCCGGTTGGCAAAGGCGTGGTGGTACGCGAGATCAAGGGCTTCGAGGCCAGCGTCAAAAAGGCACGTGTCGCGTTTCTGGCCTTCGGCGCCATGGTGCAAGCCGCTGTAGAGGCCGCAGACGACTTGAACGCCACCGTCGCCAACATGCGTTTCGTCAAGCCGATTGACGCTGAGCTGATCGCCCAGCTGGCTGCCACCCACGATTACCTCGTGACCGTTGAGGAGAACGCAATCATGGGGGGTGCCGGAAGCGCAGTCGCCGAATCGCTGTCGTCACAAGGCACGAGTGTGCCGTTGTTGCACTTGGGCCTGCCGGATCATTTTGTCGAACATGGTGACCCGGCGGTGTTGCTGGCTGATTGCGGATTGACGAAGGACGGCATCATCGCCGCTGTGCGCGAGTGGCTTTCAAGCCAATCGAGCAAGCATCAGCCTCAGCAAAAGGCCGGCTAACCGATTTGATCAGTGGATGTGAGGAAGCGCATGAAACGTATCGTACTCATTGCTGTTTGTGTGATGGCCCATGTGGCATTCGCCCAAGGGGCGCAACCCACAGCGTCCGCGACATCCACCATGCCGAAGCACAAATGCGAAAAGCCGGAGTATCCCGGACGCTTGGCGCCGGATCGGCGCATCAAGCAATTCAACACCGACCTCAACACCTTCAAGGACTGCCTGCAAAAATTTGCCGCAGACCAGAAGGCGATTTCGCAGGTGCATGTCGATGCCGCCAATGCGGCGATCAGTGAGTACAACGACTACATCATGGAGTTGAACAAGCTGTTCGATCGCGATCCGAAGGACGAGAAGAAGTAATAGTCCGCGCTGGGCGGCGTTTGCAAGCGACTATTGGCTTGAAAGTCTCGCCAATCCTTGTGTTTTACTTGGCGGGCTGCGTTTGCAAGAACCAGGCAAATCGCTCGAGTTCTTCGTCAAACGCGCGTTGAAATGCCGGTTTGTCCGCGCGCGACATTCGTTTCGCGTAGCCTGGCTTCACGGTGAGGCGTCCCTTTTCAACGCTGGCGTTCACCCAGCCGATCACGTCCTCACGCCACAGCATGGGCAACGCGTAATAACCCATCTTGCGTTTGGCTTCGGGCGTATAGGCCTCAAACCGATAGTCCCATCCCCAGAAATGTGCAAAGCGCTTTCGATCCCAGACCAGCGGATCGAATGGGGCCAGGAAGCGAACCCCTTCGTGCGGAGCGCACTCAGAGGCCAGTGTGGCCGGCCATACATACGCAATGCGCCCCACCCGTTGCACGACGAGTTCGCCGCGCCTGACCATCCGGTCGTAGCACGCCTCAAAGTCGATGGCTGCCCGGGTTCGCTGCATCAATCGGGCCATGGTCTTCAATGTGCCTTCAGGGCAAGGCGCGTAAAGATTTGCCATGAGATGAATGAGGGCTTTTGCGCGTTGGGTCGGCGAAAGGGCCGCCGTCCTTGGCTTGGCGGGCCCATACACCCGAATACCGCCATCCCGGCGAAGCACATCGACACGGCCTTCGCGATGCAGGCCCTCCAGCATCATGGTGGTCGCGCTCGAAGTGCCGCCCCAGCCATTGGTCCGCCGTCCCGCGCCCAGGGCGGCTTCGATATCACGCGGATGCGCCTCTGCATGCGACTTCAAATAGGACAAGACTCGTCGACGCAGCGACGTGTGTGATTCCATGAAAGCCTGCCATCGGGGCGACAGTGCCCGGGGCAACAGGATGTCCTTGACCGTTGCTGGAAAGAATCCATAGTTGAAAATGGAATCTTCGAAGACAGGCAATTTTGAGAACCGCGATTCGAGATCGCCGGCCCGGTATCGCGCAACCCGTTGAAACAAGATCAAGTCTTGTGCGCGTGCGGGGGCGCGAATCGGGTCCGCCTGCACATAGCCAAGGCGCTCAATGGCTGGCATGAGCGTCGTGCGCGGAAACAGGGTGTGCGCGATGGCGCGTCGCCTGAATTCCTCCAGCGTCATGGCGCTGTGCGGGGTTCAATGTCCGCCGTCAGCGGATCTCCGACCGAGAACTCACCGCTTTCAAGGACGATGGCGGTGATTCCGCCCATGCCGCGCATGGCGTTGTAGCCGCCCGGACCCAAGGCCGCTTCCATTGCCGTGCAGGGGTGGCAATCGCCCGTCATTTCAAATCGTGCGCTGCCAATTGAAAAGGTGTGCCCTTTCAACGACAGCAGGTTGATTCCGGAGATCACGATATTGCGCCGGGTTTGGGCGGGATCGATCGTGGTATTCAGCAATGACCCAATGACACCGAGGTGTTCGGCCTGGATGAACGTGACCTGCCGTGAATTGCCTGGGCGCGATCGCGCGGCGGTCCGATCCCCGACCAGTCCGCGGGCGGCAATCGCCTTGATCGAGGACACCGACTGCATCGGCACGCGCGAAGCGGGCCGCAGGCCAATCCATTCCACGCGGCCGGCATGCGGAAACGTCGACATCACGCCACGCAACGCGGCGGGCAACACCCTACTTGACAATGTTCTTGTCCTGTCCGAACAGCACTTTGCGCTGCGCGTCAGTGATTGCCACCGGCGCTTCGGGCCTGACTTCCTTGCCGCGTGCATAGGCGCGTGTCGTGGCGGGTCGACTCTTGATGGCCGCATGCCAGCGTGCCAGGTGCGGAAAGTCCGCCATGTCCTGGCCTTGGCGCTCCGGAATGATCCACGGGTAGCACGCCATGTCGGCGATGGTGTAGGACTTGCCTGCCACAAAGGCGCGATCCGACAAGCGCTTGTTCAACACGCCGTAGAGACGCGATGTCTCCTTGACGTACCGATCAATCGCATATGGGATTTTTTCGGGCGCGTAATTGGCAAAGTGATGGTTCTGCCCGAGCATGGGTCCAAGACCACCCATCTGCCACATGAGCCACTGCAAGACCTCGGCCTGGCCGCGCAAGTCTTTCGGGATGAACTTGCCGGTCTTTCCGGCCAAGTACAGGAGAATGGCTCCGGACTCAAACAGGCTGATTGGTTTTCCGCCATCGGCCGGCGCGTGGTCGACAATCGCGGGCATGCGGTTGTTCGGGGAAAGCTTGAGGAATTCGGGCTTGAATTGCTCTCCGGTTCCGATATTCACCCCGATCAACTTGTAGGGCAGTTTCGCTTCCTCGAGGAACAGGGTAATTTTGTGCCCGTTGGGGGTGGGCCAGTAATGGAGATCGATCATGATGAGACTGCCAAGTTGGGTTTCGTAGTGCGAAGGTTGATGTTACCAGCGTCCATATCGTAGACAGGACCTTAGAATGCGATTGTTGGACAGCCGCATTGCAGATGGAGCATTTTGACTTTGCATTCTTCTGAAATCCCAGCAGACCCATCCGGGGCGCAAAGTCTGGAGGCGAGACTTTGCGCTTTGCTTTTGCCGCCAAGTTTGCGCATCGCCAAGTGGGGCTCCATCTCTGATGCACTTCAAGGCGTTTCCGGCATAGATTCTGCAACCCAGGATGTCTACCTTGATGGGGAATTGCCCGACAAGTGGCTTGCAAGAATAAGCAAGTTGTTCGCGCTGTGGCGTCTTTGGCGCGTGTTGGGTGCGTCGGGTTTTTCGAATCGGCGAATCTATCAATTGCGTGAAGCCGGAGGTGAGGTGTACGAGGCGGTCCCGATTGCAGGCTTGCCCCCGCTCGCGCGTTTTGTGAGACCCTGGGGTGCGCTGGTTCTTCGCGGCGGCCGCTTTGCATTGAGTGCGTGGAGAGCGGGCGTGCCATCGGCGGACGCAGTGGTTGCAGAGGCAAGGACCGGCTGGGATTCCCGCGATGGAGCCACCATTTATCTTGGATCGGGCCATGTGTTCCGGCTGGTGGCGCGCAATGAAATGCTGCGAATTCCATGCGGCGCACAGGCCATCACTCGATTGGAGCGCGGATTCAATGCACTTGCACATGCGTCAAAGCTGGAAATGCGCCTCGCGGTACCCGAAGCGATAAGACGATTCGAGATTTCGGGATGGTTGGTGTTCGCAGAATCGCGCGTACCCCAGTCCGGATTCGACTACCTCAACATGAGCACCGCGCAGCACGCCGCCGTTCACAGCCAGGCTTTTGACGCGATCATTGAGCTGCATAGCGTTTCCCGCCGTGTAATTCGCTGCACGAGTACCGAATTCGAATCCTTGTTTGAAGGGCCGGTGGCGAGGCTCAAAGCGGCTTCTGCCATGTCGGGACTGTGCAGCCAACTTGATGTGTTCCTGCGCGCAGTTCATGGCACATTTGTCGGGCGTGATATTGCGCTGGTCCTTGCCCACGGAGATTGCAAGATTGCCAATTTTCTTCACGATGGGTCCTTCAATGTACGTGGCCTGGTGGATTGGGATCGCGCCCAGATTGATGGACTGCCGGTGGTGGATTGGGTGCACTACTGCGCATTTGACGACATGCTCGCGGGGCGCGGACTTATCACCGAATCCATTCTCCTTCGTGCGCAGGAATTGGAATTCGATGAGGACCTCGCTGAGTACCGCGCACGTTTCCTCGTCGAGGGGTTTCGGTGGCGTGCCGCCGCGACGATGACGCTCATCCTGCACGCCGTGGAGCAACTGGAGGCGGGGAACCAGTTGGCAAAGGCTGAAATGCATGCCATGCCGGGCATCGTGGCGCGCTTGCTGGAATGGACGCTCGCTACCTCCCCAAAGGGCTGACGTCGCAACGTTTGTAGGGATCGGGCCAGTCCAGCTTCACGCCGAGCACCTTTGCGGCGCGACGCGGCCAGTAAGGGTCGCGCAGCAGGGCGCGCGCAAGAAACGCCACATCGGCGCTGCCTTCGGCCACGATTTGCTCGGCCTGCACCGGTTCCGTGATCAGGCCCACCGCGCCGGTGTGCACTTGCACAGCTTCGCGGATCGCGCGGGCAAACGGTACCTGGTATCCGGGCCGCAATGCAATCGCCTGGTCGGCCGCGTTGCCGCCCGACGACACGTCAATCAAATCCACACCCTCTGGGCGTGCGAGTTTCGCAAACTCGATCGACTGCGCCAAATCCCAGCCGCCCTCCTTCCAGTCGCTCGCCGAGATCCGTACAAACAACGGCAGATGAGCAGGCCAGGCGGATCGTACCGCGCGGATGACCTCGAGCGGCAGTCGCATGCGATTTTCCAACGCGCCGCCGTATTTGTCCGTTCGAGTATTCGAAATCGGCGACAAGAACTCGTGAAGAAGGTATCCGTGCGCCGCGTGAATTTCAATGACTTCAAATCCCGCATTCAGCGCGCGAGAAGCCGCGTCCCGGAAGGCTGTCACACAATCTGTAATTTGGGTAACGCTCATCTCTGCAGGGGTGGGGTACGCGGGCGAAAAGGGGATGGCACTGGGACCCAGAACCGGCCAACCCCCAGCCGCCGCCGCAACGGCGCCATGGCCGCGCCATGGCGCAAAGGTCGATGCCTTGCGCCCGGCGTGCGCGAGTTGCATGGCGGGAACGCTGCCTTGCGCCTTGACGAATCGTGCGATCGGTGCCCAGGCGTCGCGTTGCGCATCGTTCCAGATGCCGGCGTCTTCCGGCGAGATTCGGCCTTCCGGCAATACGGCTGCGGCTTCGGTCATGACCAGCGCTGCGCCACCGACCGCACGCGAACCCAGGTGAACCAAGTGCCAATCCGTGGGTAGGCCGTCTGTGCAACTGTATTGGCACATGGGCGAGACGAAGATCCTGTTGGAAAACGTGATGCTGCGCAGGGAAAGCGGGGAAAAAAGCACGGACATGTTTGGGAACCTGGTTTCAACGGGCGCTGCGATGGTACGCAACTCTCGGCGAGAATACGAGCATTCCAGTGAAGAATGCCCATGAATTCTCCTGATCGAAACCGCCTTCGATTTCTGCGCGTGCAGGCCGGCCCGCGCGCGCTGGCCCACATCCGTGCAAACGGGCTGAAGGCGGCCGACATCGACGCCGTGCCCGGCGCTGCTGGCGGCCCGAAGGGTTTGGGCTTGGCGCGACTGGACGAATACCTGTTCACGCAATGGCTCCCGGCCGGCATTGCGAAAAGAGGCCACCGCATCGATCTGATCGGGGCATCGATTGGTGCCTGGCGGTTTGCCGCCGTCTGCAAGGGGAAGGACGAGAAAACGACGCGCCTATCGTTGCGAGCATTCGCGACGGCCTACAGTGAACAGAAATATCCGAAGCGCGTGAACGCGGATTTTGTATCCGCCTACGCACGCGAACTGATCAACAACCTGTTCCGCGGGCATGAATGCGCGTTGCTGGCCAACCCTTGCTACCGGTTGCATGTGCTGGCGGTTCGCGGCAAGGGAATGCTGGCCCGCGAGGCGCGTGGCCGGACGCATGCAGGATTTGCCCTGGCCGCGTTGGCCAATTCGGCGGGCCGCCCTCAACTGGCCCGCTTCATGGATCGCGTCTGGTTTCACGCCGGAGATGAGAAGACCGGCATCGGATTTCCCGGCGATTGGGACCGCTTTCATACGCATCACGTCGTTTTGACGCCGGAGAATTTTGGAGACGCGCTGATTGCGTCGGGATCAATCCCGTTGATCCTCAAGGGCGTGCCGGATATTGCAGGTGCACCCGGCGGCACGTACTGGGACGGCGGCATTATTGATTACCATCTTCACCTGCCCTATCCGCGTACGAGCGGGTTGGTGCTCTATCCCCATTTCACACATCGCATTGTCCCGGGCTGGCTGGACAAGGCGCTGCCGTGGCGCAAGGCGCGCGGATCTTGGCTCGACAACGTCGTGCTGATTTCACCGTCGCGCGAATACCTTGAACGACTGCCGCTCAAGAAACTGCCGGACCGGGGTGATTTCAACCGATTCGCCGATGATTACGAGGGCCGGCTGGACTACTGGCGATTCGCGATAAGCGAAAGTGAGCGCTTGGCCGCAGAGTTCATCGCCCTTTCCGAGTCGGAAGCACTGCAGGCGGCGATTGAACCGCTTGCCTGAAGGCCAAAGTCCAATCCTGTAGAGGATATCAGAGCATTTTCCTCCGAAAAGCCGCGCCAATGCTAGGGTTTCATACCTGTTCCCAAGGCAATCCCTCCTTGCGCCAGCCGCCCAAGGTGCCCCGATGGTGTTGGTCGTCGAGTTCTCCTTCAAAGCCCTCGAGGACGTTGTAAACCCGCGTGAATCCAGCCTTTTCCAACGTCGCGCCGGCGTCCAGGGTCCGGTTGCCGCTGCGACAGATCAGGACCACCGGTCGATGGGTGGAGTGCCCGCAGGCCTTTTTGACTTGGCCGACGAAGTGCGGATTGATTTCCCAATCCGGCCCGTCATTCCATGCCACATGCATCGCCCCCACGGGGTGGCCCACGAACAAGTACTCCATTTCGCTGCGGCAATCGATGAATACCGCAGTGGGCTCCCTTTTCAGAAATTCGAATGCGTCTTTGGGTTTCAGGTGTTCCATGGTTTCCAGATCCTGTGTCCGGGTTTGCGCCACGAGGCGGCCACCGTTGCAGATTAGCACGCCTCAACGGTGCGCAAGGGGTGTGAGTGGGATAATCCCCCAGGTCGATGTCCCATTCCACCTTTGCCCGCCATGAATGCCCCTGACGCCAGCTTCGCCCTCGACGCCCTCATCCACGAGCGCGCCGCCGCACTGAATGAAAAGCTCATCGCGATTCGTCGAGACTTGCACGCCAACCCCGAGCTTGGGAATCGCGAGTTCCGGACGGCAAAGGTCATTGCTGAACACTTGAAGACGCTCAATCTCGATGCAATCCATGAAAAGGTGGCGCATACCGGGGTGGTCGGGTTGTTGCAGGGCGCAAGGCCGGGTCCCTGCGTTGCCCTGCGCGCTGATATGGATGCGCTGCCGGTCACGGAGGAAACGAACGTCCCATTCGCGAGCAAGGCGCGCACGATGTGGAACGATGCCGAGGCCGGCGTGATGCACGCCTGCGGACACGATACGCACGTGGCGATCCTCATGGTGGTCGCCGAGTTGCTGGCCGGTCTGCGCGATCAGATTGCGGGCAGCGTGAAGTTCATCTTTCAACCCGCTGAGGAAGGGGCACCGGACGGCGAGGAAGGTGGCGCCGCGCTGATGATCAAGGAAGGCGTCATGACGGAACCGAAGGTGGACGCCATTTTCGGCCTTCACATCACGTCCAAGATGCATGCCGGCCGCATTGGCTACCGGCCCGGACCCTTCATGGCCAGCGCCGACCGTTTTCGCATCGACCTGCAAGGCCGGCAGACTCACGGCGCGCAGCCGTGGTCCGGCGTCGACCCGATTGTCGTCGGCTCGCAAATCGTGCTCGGCTTGCAGTCCATCGTGTCGCGCAAGGTGAATTTGACCGAGGAGCCTGCCGTCGTCACGGTGGGCGCGTTTCACGCGGGCAATCGCAACAACATCATTCCGGACAAGGCCAAGATGGAAGGCACCGTTCGTGCCTTTGATGAAAAGCATCGCGAAGAGATCCACGGGTTCATCGACAAGATTGTGACGCTCATTGCCGAATCCGGTGGTGCCAAGGCCAAGGTGGAAATCCTCAAGGGTTATCCCGTGACCATCAACGACACCGCGTTGACCGAATGGTCGGTGCCAGTATTGAAACGCGCCGCGGGCGACATGAACGTGGGCGTGTGCCCCAAGACCTGTGGCGCGGAGGACTTCTCGTTTTTCCAGCGCGAGGTCCCGGGCCTGTTCATCAATCTGGGCTGCACGCCGCATGATCAGGTGGTCAAGAATGCGCCCTCCAACCACAGCCCGTTGTTCTACGTCGATGAATCGAGTCTGGTAGTCGGCGTCAGGGCGATGGCCATGATGGCGGTGAGTTGGTTGGCGGATCGCAGTCGCTGACGCCGCCGTGTTCCTGCCTCGACCATGTTGAAACTCGGAAGCCTCCCCAAACGAACCCAAGCGATCGCGGGATTGGTCGTTTTGGCAGTCGTGTTGGTGACCGTCCTTCGTTTGCGCGGTTCGCCTGTCGAAAGCATTGAAGTTCAACCGGGCCCGCTGGTCCAGTCGGTCCTTGTTTCCGGGCGCATGGCGAATCAATCCCGCGTGTTTGTGGGCAGCACCATCACCGGCCGGGTGCGCGAGGTCAAGGTGCGCGAAGGGGCCAAGGTCAAGGCCGGAGATTTGTTGGTTGCCTTGGAAGACTTCGAACAGCGCGCCGCCGCGGCGCAAGCTGAGGCCGCCGCCAAGTCGGCCGAAGCACGACTCGACGGGCAGCGCCAGTTGCTCGGGCCGGTGGCCGCGCAACAACTGGCGCAGGCGCGCGCCACGGCATCCACGGCGCAACGAGAACGCGAACGCAGTGAGTCCTTGTTCAAACAGGGATTCATCGGGCAAGCCCGTCTCGACGAAGCTCGACGCGCAGCCGATGTGGCGGATGCGCAGTTGAAGGCTGCTCAGGCCCAGGCGGAAGCCAATCTCAAGGGGTCGGAGCTGGAGGGCAGCGTGGCGCGATTGGCGGAGGCGCGCGCCGCAGCCGATTTGGCGAAGGCACGCCTGGCGCAAACGCGCATCGTATCCCCCGCGGATGCGCTCGTGCTGGAGCGCCTTGCCGAGCCCGGTCAGATTGTACAGGCGGGCACGCGACTGATCGAGCTTTCCATCGAAGGTCCGGTGGAATTGATCGCGCAGGTCGACGAAAAATTCCTCGGGCAACTGGCGACCGGCCAAAAGGCGATGGTGGTGGCGGATGCATTTCCCCAGCAACCGTTTGCGGCCACCGTGAAGTCGGTCGCGCCGGCCATCGATGCCCAGCGCGGCTCCGTCGAAGTCAAATTTGCCATGGAGCGCGCGCCGGCATTCCTGAAGAACGACATGACCCTGTCGCTCGAAATTGAGACGGCGCGCCGTGCCAACGTCATTGCCGTGCCCGGTGAAGCGGTGCGCGCCGGAAACGTGGTCTTGGTGATCGACGGTGGCAAGGCGGTCGCGCGCACGATCAAGCCGGGGTTGCGGACCCTGACCGCGGTTGAAGTGATCGATGGGTTGAAGTCCGGCGAGCGCGTGATCACCGACGCGCGCGTCCAGGAAGGCGCACGTGTGCATGCTGGCGACCCGCCGAAACCTACGGCGACCAGCAGGGTGTCCACCGACGTGATGAAGTCCTTCGGGCGCGACTGATCAAGATGAACTTCGGGTTTGCGTGGACGGTGGCGGTGCGCTTCCTGCGCGAAGGTCGATTCCAGACGCTGCTGATCATCGTAGGGGTGGCAGCGGGGGTGGGCGTCGTGACGTACATCTCTGCGCTCATCGAAGGGCTTCAGGGCAATACCATCAAGCGCACGCTGGGCACGCAACCGCACGTGGTGGTCAAGCCCTTCGAGGAGATTACGCGGCCCTCGCTCAACGCCGGTCGCGAGGCGATCGCGCGGCAAGTGCAACCGCGCGCCCAGCGCACCCGCTCGATCGACAACTGGCAGGCGATCATGGCGGAAATGCAAGCCACGCCCAACATCATCGCGGTCACACCGGTGGCCAGCGGGGCCGCGCTCGCCGTGCGCGGGGAAGCCAGCCGGTCCATTGCATTGACCGGCATCGAACTCGAGGGCTACGACCGCATTGTGGCATTGAAGGACAAGGTGGTGGAAGGGGCCGCGCGCGTGGCCCCGGGTGAGGCCATGATCGGCGTGCAACTGGCGCAGGACCTGGGTGTCGGTGTGGGTGAACGCATCACGATCCGCACGGGAGGGGCGAACGATGCGGCCGAAACGTTCAAGGTCGCGGGCATTTTCGACTTGGGCAGTCGCGATTTGAACCGCCGGTTTGTCTACATCCCGCTGAAAAGTGCGCAGCCGTTGTTGGGCATTCCCGGCGGGGCCACCAATGTGTATGCGGCGGTCGCCGACCTTTTCTCGGCCGATGTGACGGCCACGCGCCTCAAGGCCCGGACGGGTGCGGATGTCGAAAGCTGGATGGACACCAACGCCCAATTGCTCTCCGCGCTTAACGCCCAGACCATTTCCACGCGGCTGATCCGTCTGTTTACCTCCATCGTGGTGATGCTGGGCATCGCCAGTGTGTTGGTGGTGTCCGTCGTCCAGAAACGCAAGGAGATCGGCATTCTCCGGGCGATGGGCGCCACGCGTTCGCAGATGACCCAGGTGTTCCTTGCACAGGGCGCCATCATCGGGTTGATCGGTTCTGTCCTTGGCGTCATGCTGGCCTCGACCATGCTGTGGGTTTTCAGCACTTTTGTGCGCGGCGGAGACGGTCAGCCATTGTTTGTGGTGACCATGCCGGTGGATCTGGCGTTCAGCGTGGCCCTGATTGCAACGGCCTGTGGCGTCCTTGCCGCCACCGCCCCGGCGCGACGGGCAGCCAAGCTGGACCCGGCGGAGGCCATTCGCTTGTGACGGCACCCATTGAACCGATCATCGAGCTGAAAGGCGTCAAGAAGTCCTACGGGATCGGCACGCCCGTGGAAACCGAGGTGTTGCATGGCATAGACCTCGCGGTGGGGCGCGGAGAATTTGCGGCATTGATCGGGCCCTCCGGCTCCGGAAAGAGCACGCTCCTCAACATCATCGGCCTGCTGGAGCGCATGACCCGCGGGGAATATCGGCTGTTGGGTCAATCGGTCGGCGAACTCGACGATGCCGCGATCACCGCGCGACGCGGCGACACGCTGGGGTTTGTCTTCCAGTTCCATCATTTGCTGCCTGCATTCAATGCCGCAGAAAATGTGATGTTGCCGTCGCTGGTCAAGAATGGACGTTTTACCGAGGCGGATCGCGAACGCGCCTTGTTCCTGCTCGATCGCGTTGGCCTCAAGGCGGCGGCAGAGAAGAAACCGGGCCAACTGTCCGGCGGCATGCAGCAGCGTGTGGCGATTGCCCGTGCGCTGGCCAGGGGATGTCCGTTGGTGCTGGCGGACGAGCCGACCGGAAACCTGGACACGCATAGCTCTGACGCCGCGTTTGCGCTAATGCGCGATTTCAATCGGGAGGATGGCGTTGCGTTTCTGATTGTCACCCATGATCCACGCTTGGCGGCACGCTGTGACCGCGTGATCGAATTGGTGGATGGCAAAGTCAAAGTCGCCTGAGCGGGCCGTCCCGACACAGTTTGTGACCCACGCCGCGAATGGCCGAGTTACCCTTGTGTGGCGGCGCGCGGGCGAAAGCGTAAAATAGCGCCTGCGCCGATTTGACCCACCTGCCGGTGAGCTTGCGGGCGCTGGGACATTGGTTTGATCCCTAAATCCAGCTAAAGCGCGACAGACGTTTTCACGAAAACCTGTCCAGCCTGCTGGGCGGGTTTTTTTCATTTGGAGCGTGTATGAAGAAGTTGCTGGCCTCATTATTGATTTCTTTGTTTCCGATGGTGGTGTTGGCGGAGGCCAAGCGGCCCGCCAAGGCGCCGCTCGCAAAGTCAAACCCGGCTGCGCGTTTCCATGACATTGCCGAACGCTATTTTCAGGACGGCTTGACACTGAACCCCCTGAATGGATCGCAAATCACCGGCGACGAGAAGTACGAGGACAAACTTGAGGTCAATATCTCACCGGACTACAAGGCCAAGGCCAAGGCCCTGCTGGTCTCCACGCAACGCGAGTTGAAAAGCGTCAACCGCGCGGCACTCAATGCTGCCGACCAGGTGAGCTACGATTTGCTGCAGGAAGAGATTCGCGATGGCCTCGAAGGCATGACCTTCCCGTCGGAACTGTTGCCCGTTGACCAGTTCGGCGGACTGCCGGTGTACGTGGCGCAGTTCGGCAGTGGCCAGCAGATCCAGCCGCTGAAGACTGTCAAGAATTACCAGAATTACCTGAAGCGACTTGAGGTGCTGCCGCAGTGGGCCTTGCAGGCGGAAGCCAACATGCGTGAAGGCATCAAGCGTGGCATCGTGCAGCCCAAGGCGTTGATCGTCAGCGGGTTGCCAGCGTTCAAGGCACTGGGTGAGAAGGAGATCGAAAAGAGCCCATTCTGGGCCGCGATCAAAGTCATGCCGGCTTCGTTCTCGCAGGCGGAAAAAGACGCCGTCACCGCGGCGTATCGCGAGGCGATTGAAAAACGATTGCAGCCCGCCCTGTCCAAGTTCGCCGAATTTGTCGAGAGGGACTATCTGCCCGCCTGCACCGACAAATCCGGTCGCGATGCACTTCCGGGGGGCAAGGAGTGGTATGCGTACTCGGTCCGCCACTACACGACCACCCAAATGACCCCGGAACAAATCCATGCGCTGGGACTGAAGGAGGTTGCGCGCATTCGCAGCGAAATGGCCAAGATCCAGGCGCACTACAAGCACAACGGCACGCTGACCGAATTCCTCAAGTGGGCCGACAGCGACGCGCAGTTCCGGCCCTTCAAGTCCGAGAAGGAGATCCTTGACGCCTATGCGGCGCTCAACGAAACGATCAAGTCCAAGTTGCCGGACTACTTCGGCCGCGCCCCCAAGGCACCGCTGGAAATCAGGCCCGAACCGGAACTGACCCGGGCAACGGCGTCGGATCATTACTCATCGCCGGCCACCGACGGTTCGCGCCCTGGGGTGTTCTACGCCGTGATCATGGACCCGACCAAATACAACACTACCGGCATGGCGACCCTGTTCATCCACGAAGGGCAGCCCGGGCACCATTACCACATCGCGCTTCAACAAGAGTTGCCGTTGCCGAGCTTTCGCAAGCATGGGTGGTTCACCGCGTATGGTGAAGGCTGGGCGCTGTATGCGGAAACACTGGGACACGAGATCGGCTTTTACAAGCAGCCGCACTACTACCTAGGCCACTTGAACGACGAGTTGCTGCGCGCGGTGCGCCTGGTGACCGACACGGGACTGCACCACAAGGGTTGGACGCGCGAACAGACAATCCAGTACATGATGGAAGTGCAGGGCTATTCGGAACACGAATCCAAGCGCGCCACGGAACGCTACATGGCCTGGCCGGGCCAGGCGCTTGCGTACAAGATCGGCTCGCTCAAGATCCAGGAGTTGCGCGAGCGGGCCACCAAGAAGCTGGGCAAGAAATTCTCGCTGCGCGATTTCCACGATCTGGTGCTGTTCGACGGGGCGTTGCCGTTGACCGTGCTGGAGAAGAAGGTGGACGCATGGATTGCGCGGAAGTTGATAGGGAAATGACGCAGGTGCTCACCACATAACGATTCAAAAGTTTCTGCCATGGACCACGCCCTGACGACCCGACCCGCGCGGACCGCTGCCCTGATGAAGGCAATGGCGTCGCGCATCCTCGTGCTCGACGGGGCGATGGGGACGATGATCCAACGCGAGAAATTGACCGAGGCGCAATACTGCGGTGATCGGTACAAGGATTGGCCCAAGGATTTGCGCGGCAACAATGACCTGCTGTCGATCACCCGGCCGCAGGTGATTCGCACCATCCATCAGCAGTACCTCGATGCCGGTGCGGACATCCTGGAGACCAATACCTTCAATGCCACCGCTGTTTCGATGGCCGACTATGGCATGCAGGCGCTGGCCTATGAACTGAACTATGCGTCCGCGAAGATCGCACGGGAGATCGCCGACGCACACACACAGATCACACCCCACAAGCCGCGATTTGTGGCAGGCGTGCTGGGGCCGATGAACCGGACCCTGTCGCTGTCGCCCGATGTGAACGATCCGGGATACCGGGCCGTGACCTTCGACGAGGTGAAAGACGCCTATCGCGATGCGTTGCGGGGATTGATCGACGGCGGGTCGGACATCATCCTGGTCGAGACGATCTTTGACACCTTGAACGCCAAGGCGGCGATCTTCGCCATCGAGGAGGAGTTTGACGCGCGCGGCCTGGACAGCGCACATCGCCTGCCGGTGATGATCTCCGGCACCATTACCGATGCCTCCGGCCGCATGCTTTCCGGGCAAGTGGTGGAGGCGTTCTACAACTCGGTGCGGCATGCCAATCCGATCGCGATTGGGTTGAACTGTGCGCTGGGGGCACGCGAATTGCGGCCGCACGTCGAGGAGATGGCACGGATTGCCGAGTGCCGCGTATCGGCCCACCCGAATGCCGGTCTGCCCAATGCCATGGCGGAATACGACGAATTGCCCGAGCAGACTGCGGCCTTTATTCGCGAATGGGCGGCGGCGGGCTGGCTCAACCTCACCGGCGGGTGCTGCGGCACGACACCTGCGCACATCAAGGCCATCGCCGATATCGTGGCGCCCTTCGCGCCACGTGTGGCCCCGGATCTCGAAAAGCGCCTGCGCCTCTCCGGACTTGAGCCGGTCAACATCGGCGACGACTCGCTCTTCGTCAACGTCGGCGAACGCACCAACGTCACGGGTTCGCGCGCGTTTGCGAAGTTGATCCTCAACGGTGATTACACCGAAGCCCTGGCGGTCGCGCGCCAGCAGGTCGAGAACGGTGCCCAGGTCATCGACGTCAACATGGACGAGGCCATGTTGGACTCCCAGGCGGCGATGGTGAAGTTCCTGAACCTCATCGCCTCGGAGCCCGACATCTCGCGCGTGCCGATCATGATCGACAGCTCCAAGTGGAGCGTCATCGAAGCCGGCTTGAAATGCGCGCAGGGCAAGTGCATCGTCAATTCGATTTCCATGAAGGAGGGTGTGGACGAGTTCAAACGCCATGCCACGCTCGCCCGCCGTTACGGTGCGGCAGTGATCGTCATGGCCTTCGATGAAAAAGGCCAGGCCGATACCTATGAACGCAAGATCGACATCTGCCAGCGTTCCTACGACATTCTGGTGAAGGAGGTTGGTTTTCCGCCCGAGGACATCATTTTCGACCCCAACATTTTTGCCATCGCCACGGGGATCGAAGAACACGCCACCTATGGCATCGACTTCATCCGCGCCACCGAGTGGGTTCGCAAGCACCTGCCGCTGGCGAAGGTTAGCGGTGGCGTGTCGAACGTGTCGTTCTCTTTCCGCGGCAACGAACCGGTGCGGGAAGCCATTCACACGGCATTTCTTTACCACGCAGGTCGCGTGGGTATGACCATGGGCATCGTCAATGCCGGGCAGCTTGGCGTCTATGACGACATCCCCAAGGATCTTCTGGAACGTGTCGAGGATGTGTTGTTCAATCGCCGGGCCGACGCGACCGAGCGCCTCGTTGAATTTGCCGAGCAATTCAAGGGTCAGAAAAAGGAAAACGTCGAGGACCTCGCCTGGCGCAGTGAGCCGGTGGAAAAACGCCTCACGCACGCGCTGGTCAAGGGCATCACGCAGTACATCGTCGAGGACACGGAAGAGTGCCGCGCCAAGGTCGCGGCGGGCGGCGGCCGTCCGATCAATGTCATCGAAGGGCCGCTGATGGACGGCATGAATGTCGTCGGCGACCTGTTCGGCGCGGGCAAGATGTTCCTGCCGCAGGTGGTCAAGTCCGCGCGGGTGATGAAGCAGGCAGTGGCGCACCTGGTGCCCTTCATCGAGGAAGAAAAGCGTCTCCTGGGCAGCGCCGACGCCAAGGCCAAGGGCAAGATCGTCATGGCAACGGTGAAGGGCGATGTCCACGACATCGGCAAGAACATCGTCGGCGTGGTCATGCAATGCAACAACTTCGAGGTCATCGACCTGGGCGTTATGGTCGCATGCGACAAGATCCTCGACACCGCGGAACAAGAGGGTGCCGACATCGTGGGACTTTCCGGCCTGATCACGCCGTCGCTCGAGGAAATGTCGCACGTGGCCAAGGAGATGACCCGGCGCGGCATGAAGCAACCGCTGTTGATCGGTGGCGCGACCACCTCGCGCACGCATACGGCGGTCAAGATCGAGCCGCACTATGCTGAGCCGGTGGTGTGGGTGCCTGACGCTTCGCGCGCGGTGGGCGTGTGCACCAATCTGCTTTCCGACGAATTGCGCAAGGACTATGTGAAGTCGGTGCGCGAGGATTACGAGAAAGTCCGTGAGCAACACGCCAACAAGCAGGGCGCGAAATTAGTGTCGCTGGAGGCCGCGCGCTCCAATGGGCTCGACTTCGACTGGGCGAACTACACACCGCCCAAGCCCACTTTCCTCGGTGTGCGTACGCTAAAAAATTTCCCGCTCGAAGAACTGGTGCCGTTCATCGACTGGAGTCCGTTCTTCCAGACTTGGGATTTGGCCGGCCGCTATCCGCAGATCCTCGAGGATGAGATCGTCGGCGCGTCGGCGCGCGAGGTTTTCGGGCATGCCCAGAAGATGCTCGACCAGATTGTCAAAGGCCGTTGGCTGACTGCCAATGGCGTCTTCGGGCTGTTTCCTGCGAACCGGCAAGGCGACAGCATCGAGGTGTATGCCGACGAGACGCGCAGGCAGCCACTGCAAACCTTCCATCACCTGCGCCAGCAGAATGAAAAGCCGCAGGGGAACCCAAATCTTTGCCTCGCGGATTTCGTGGCTCCCGCGGGTGTACCCGACTATCTCGGGGCCTTCGCGGTCACGGCGGGTGTCGGCTGTGAAGAACGCGTCAAGGCGTTTGAAGCCAAAGGCGATGATTACAGCGCCATCATGTTGAAGGCGCTTGCGGATCGGCTGGCCGAAGCATTTGCGGAGTGCCTGCATGCAAAGGTGCGCCGTGACGCCTGGGGTTACGCCGCAGATGAGACGTTGACGAACGAAGAACTCGTCGCGGAGAAATATCGGGGGATCCGTCCCGCTCCCGGATATCCGGCCTGTCCGGAACATTCCGAAAAGGCGCCGCTGTTCCGATTGCTGGATGCCCCGGCCAAGGCCGGTGTGTCGCTGACCGAGTCATTCGCCATGTGGCCCGCGGCCGCGGTGTCGGGGTTCTATTTCTCACATCCGCAGGCAAAGTACTTTGCCGTGGGTAAAATCGGCGCCGACCAGTTGGACGACTATGCGGCCCGCAAGGGTTGGGAACGTTCCACCGCCGAACGCTGGCTGGCCCCGAATCTGTAACCCCTTTTTCTGCCCCTGTTATAAATGAAGAACATTTTGATAAGCGTGGCCCTGATCATTGCCGCTGCGGTGCCCGGCGCGTATCTGGCGTGGCTGGCACTTGCCGCATTGGGTTTGAGCGGCGTAGTGCTGGCGATTGGCAGTGCCATCCTGGCGATGCTGTTGGCCACGGCCTTGTTTGCGGCGTTTTCTTCCGCGTTGCGCGCGCTGGGCTGGTCGGCGTCGAAATAGACCCGCCCGGGTGATTACTTTGGCTGCAGGAACTCCGACCGGCAGCGCGTGACGGTACCGGTCACCGTGCATTCGGTGCGCCAGAAAGCGTCTCCGCACCCTTCCAGCTGGTAACGGCTATCCCCCAGACGCTTGAACTTGTGGCACAGGTAGAAATTACCGTGCGGCGGGGCGGCGGTGAACAGTCCGTTGACCTTGCGGCGAACGCAGTCATCGACCCAACCGGGCTGTGACGTCATGGCGCGCTCCACTTCGCCAAGTGCGCTGAGCCGAAACACCATATGGGTTTCCTCGATTTGCGGAAAGATTGCGGTGACGCACTCGCGAATCGCCTTTTCCGCAGGCCAGTTTTGGACCGCGATCGAATTTGCGGTCTTGGGACGCTCGACAGTCCACAGCCGATCCGGCGCCGAATGCCTTAGATATGCCACCGTGGATTCGCGCGAAGTCTGCCGCTCGGCCCGTTCCCACGCGCCATCGAAATCGGTTTCCTGGCTGAGCAATGCCCGAGCGATGGTGTTCGCCGGGTGGTAACGGCCGGTCGTGCATCCGCTGCCAACACAAAGGACCACCAGGACTGCCCAAGCGGCTCTCCAGCGAATGCGGATTTTCATCAGCATGTCATTGCCCCGCAGAAAGGCTTTGCCCATGGCGAAGTCGCAGTTGCCAGACTGCGATCGCCACGCTCAGGATCGGCAACCAAACCCACACCAGTTCCGATTTCAACACGCGGACGCCAGCCTCGCCGAGAAATTGCGCAATGCTCAGGGGCGACACTTCGATCACCCGCCATGGACCCACAAGACGCGCCTCGGTCAACGGCCAGAACAAGGCCACGCCCATGCCGCCCGTGGTAAACATGTCGAGCAACGGGTGCGACACTGCGGCAACAAACATGAACAACGCCGCGGCTCGCGGTTCGCTCTGCAACGAACGCGACGCCCAGAATGCACACAGTGCGAGGGCGGTGGCAAAGGCGATTGAATGCGAAAACCCACGGTGTCCAAAGGCGTCGTGATACGCGATGCCAAATCGCAATCCGATGACATCGAGGTCGGGAAGAATGGATGCCGCAACGCCCGCCACCAGCAAGCGCGGGGAGACCAAGCGTGTACCACAGGCGAGCGCAATCCCGAGAGGTACCGCAGGGTGGGTCAGGATCGACGGCATGCGTGTTTGGGATTAAACCCAAGAACCGGCGCGGCACTCAGGCCCAAAATGCCGCAAACGCCGCGTCCCTGCTGGGTTTGGTGCCTTGGACACGCGCCCGTCAAATGCGCACCGCCGTTTCGAGCGCGATGTCGATCATGCTGCCAAAACTGGTTTGCCGGGCCTCTGCACTCAGGTGCTGATGGGTGCGAATCTGGTCCGACACGGTCAGCAGCGTGAGCGCTCGCGCGCCGTATTCGGCCGCCAGTCCGTAGAGCCCGGCTGATTCCATTTCCACCGCGAGGACGTTCATGTTCTCCAGCTTGTCAAACAGTTCCGGCTGCGGCGTGTAGAACAGATCAGCCGAGAACACGTTGCCGACGAACACCTTTTTTCCCTGTTCCTGCGCCACATTTGCGGCGGTGGACAGCAAGTGGTAGTCGGCGATGGCGGCGAAGTCGTGATCCATCAGGCGCATGCGGTTGACCTTGCTGTCGGTACATGCGCCCATTGCGATGAAGATGTCACCAAGCTGCACCGCGGTGCCCAACGCGCCACAGGACCCCACGCGCATGAGGTTCTTCACGCCGTAGTCCTTGATCAGTTCGGTGGCGTATATGCTCACGGAGGGAATGCCCATGCCATGCGCCATCACCGACACGCGCTTGCCCTTGTAAGTGCCCGTGTAACCCCACATGTTGCGCACGGTGTTCACGCATTTTGCGTCAGTCAAATAGGTCTTGGCGATGAACTCGGCGCGCAACGGGTCGCCGGGCATCAGGACGGTTTCGGCAAAGTCGCCGGGATGGGCATTGATGTGGGGAGTGGGCATGAAGGAAGGGCAAACAGGGTTGGGATGCTATTGTCGCTCAGTTGAATGGTCGCCAACGGTCGGAACGTCGGGCGCGGCACTCCACACCTTGCCGGAGTGCGCCCGTTCAAATTGCGCACGGTCCTTCGCAAACTGCGCCTCCAGTTCTTCCCGGCCGGCCTTGGCGGCCGACACCAGGCGCTCCTCGTCGGCAAACAGCGGCACCATCGCGTCGAGGTTCTTGATGTTGTGGCGGCGGAACAGGTTCGCCATCTCGGCGGCCCGGTACGGATCGTGGCCCAGTGCTTCAAGGGCGCGCCGCCCGGCGTTGAGCGCCGCCTCAAAGCTTTCGCGTTCCACAAGCGCCACGCCGCGCTGCTTGAGTTGCACATAGTGCGAGACATTGCGCGCACGCGCCACGATTTTCAGGTTGGGAAAGTGTTCGCGCACCAGGTCGGTGAGTGCGAGGTTGTCCTCCACGTCGTCGATGGCGTTGACCAGGAGCCTGGCCTCCCGGGCACCGGCCGCCTCGATCAAATCAAGACGCGTTGCATCGCCATAGAACACTTTGTTGCCGAAGCGCCGCAGCATCTCGATCTGATCCGGGTCGTGATCCAGCACCACTGTGCGCACGCCATTCGCCATCAACAATCGCCCGACGATCTGCCCGAATCGTCCGAAGCCGGCCACGATGACCGGTGCATCCTTTTCGTCGATGGCATCGGCATCCTGCGATTTGCCTTGGGCGCATTCGGATCGTGCCATCCACGCATCGTGGGCGATGAGCAGGAGAGGTGTCGTGGCCATGGACAGCGCCACGACGATGGTCAGCAAGCCCTCGGACTCGCGGTCCAGCACGCCGGCCATGCGCGCGGCGCCGAAAACCACAAAGGCGAATTCACCCCCCTGTGATATCAGCAGTGCAAACAGCAGGCGCTGCCGCGCGCTGACTCCCAGGATTCGCGCCACCAGCCACAAGGCGGCCACCTTCACCACTAGGTACGCCATCACCAGCGCGATCACCTTCACCGGCGCATTGATGAGGAGCCCAAAGTCGATCGCCATGCCGACGGCAATGAAGAACAGACCCAACAGCAAACCCTTGAACGGCTCGATGTCGGTCTCCAGTGCATGGCGATACTCCGAACTGGCCAGCAACACCCCGGCCAGAAATGCACCGAGACCCATCGACAGCCCCGCGAGCACCATGAGTTCTGCAATGCCGATCACCAGCAATAACGCAAATGCAGTAAACACTTCGCGCAGGTCTGTGGCCGCAATCACACGCAACAGCGGGCGCGTGAGGTAGCGGCCAATGACGATGACGGCGGCAATGGCACCGAAGGCCTTCCCTGCAGCGATCCAACCGGGCTCGCTGGATGCCGCTGCAGCGGTGCCGAGCAGGGGAACGATGGCCAGCAACGGAATGGCCGCAATGTCCTGGAACAGCAGGATGGAAAACCCGGTCTGCCCGGTCGGCGTCGGCAGGAAATTTCGTTCATTCATGGTGGCCACGGCAATGGCCGTGGATGACAACGCCAACGCAAATCCGGCGACCAGCGCCGCCTTCCAGCCCCAGCCCATCGCGAGAATGGCCCCCATCAGCAATGCCCCGCAAACGGCGACCTGCAGAATACCGCCGCCAAATACGTCGCGTTTCATGGCGATGAGCCGTTTTGGCTCGAGTTCCAGCCCGATCACAAACAACATGAGCACGACGCCAAATTCGGCAAGGTGCTGGGCAGACTCGACATTCTTGATCAGTCCGAATCCCCAAGGTCCGATGATGGCGCCGGCGATGAGATAGCCCAACACGGAGCCCAGTCCCAGCCGCTTGGCGAGCGGAACGCAAAGAACGGCAGCCGTGAGATAGGCCAGGGCCTCGGTCATGGCGGGTCTTTGCGGGTCAGCGCCTCCAGCCTGGCGCTGAAGGCGTGGGCCGCCTTTTGCAATTCCGGATCGCTGACGGTATGGGCACCGTGAACGATGAACGGTTCCAGCCACTCCATGCCGCAGAACCTGGCCGTCATCTCGATCGGTGTATGGAATTCTGGAAAGGGCTTCTTGTGCAGGCCTTCCGAGGTGTAGGCCAATTCATCTCCCCCGGTGGTGGCGGCCCAAAGGCACTGTTTGCCGCGCAACGCGTTGCCGCCTTTTCCATACGCCCAGCCGCGCGCCAGCACGACATCGAACCAATGCTTGAGCAGACCCGGCACGCTGTACCAGTAGATGGGGTGCAGCCAAACGATAACGTCGGCTGCCGAGAGGGCGGCCTGCTCGGCTGGCACATCGATATCGAACTGGGGGTAGAGATCGTAGAGCGATCGAACCGCCACCCCGGAAACGTCGCGGGCGACGGAAAGCAATGCGCGCCCTGCCCGCGAGTGCGACGGGTAAGGATGTGCATGAATCAGGAGGACCATGGAGATAGAATCGCGGAATTCGGAGATTCGGTCAAATCATGCGAGTTTTGTCTTGGTTGCTGTGTGTTCCTTTGCTGGCAGGCGGTCTCGAGGCGGCGGCCTGGGGCCCGGATGGCCACCGCGTCACCGGCTTGGTGGCCCAGGAGCTCTTGACCCCCAAGACGCGCCTCCGGCTGAACCAGCTGATGCAATCGATGCAGATCGGTGACTTGGCCGACTTTTCCAACCAGATGGATGTATTCCGGATGGCGCTGTCGCTGGAGGTCCCCAATTCGGAGAAATGGCATTACGACAACCAGCCCTTGTGCGCCAAGAGAACCTTCGAACAGTACTGTGCGGGCGGACATTGCGCGTCGGCCAAGATCCCGCATTTTTTCCAGCAGTTGTCCGATGAGTCCTTGCCCACCGCAGAGCGCGCCCGTGCAGCGATGTTCCTGGTGCACATGGTGGGGGACATTCACCAACCGCTGCATGCAGCGGACGACGATGATTTGGGCGGCAACCGCAAGAACACCCTGCCGCCCAATACCGACATGCCGCGAAACCTGCATCGCGTCTGGGATTCGGACCTGGTGCGCCAGGCGCTGCGCGGGATTCGCGACACCGACTATGCAGCGTTGTTGATTTCGCGTTACCGCGAGAAGGAGATCCCGAGGTGGCAAAGCGGCGAAGTGGGCGACTGGATGAAAGAGTCTTTCGTCAACGCACGCGACCTTGTCTACGCGAAATTGCCGGAATACAGCTGCGGCACCCCCTGGCCAATGGAAAAGGTCGTGGCACTGCCCCCGGCCTACATGAATGCTGCCGCCGAGGAAGTCCCAGCCCTGCTTACAAAAGCCGGCGCGCGCATGGCATGGCTGCTTAATCGCGCGCTCGATGGCGGTCTTGCCAAGGCGGAATCGCCCGGCACCTACAAGTAAAACACCAGGACAGACGCGGGGTTTGAGGCCTTTTCGGCCTGGAATGCCCGCCAGCGCTTGGTTTTCATCATTACGAAAGCTCACTTTGCATGAATGTTTTTTTTGAGGAGGACGGTGGCTTCAAGGTCGCGCGCGTGATGTCGGATATCGGCACCTCGTTGCAGGTCGAGTCGATTTCCGGCAAGCGCAGCAAGATCAAATCCTCCGCAGTGTTGCTGCGCTTTGAATCGTCGCTGGGAGACTTCCTGCCCGCGGTGCAACACCTCGCCTGCGACATCGACCCGCAATTTCTTTGGGAGGCTCTCGGGGAAGGCGAGTTCGGTTGTGAGGACATGGCCGGTGAGTACTTTGGCCACAAACCCTCTGCCATCGAAGCCGCCGCGGTGGCCGAGAAACTGCATGCCTCGCCCATGTATTTCTACAAGCGGGGCAAGGGGCGCTATCAAAAAGCCCCGGAAGAAAACCTGAAGGCGGCGCTGGCGTCGATCGAGCGCAAGAAGCGCGACGCCGAACAGATGGCGGGTTGGGTTGCTGCGCTGACGAAGGGCTCCCTGCCCGCTGAAGTGTCGGCCCATCGGGACACGCTTCTCTACAAGCCGGATCGCAACACCCTGATTGCCAAGGCCTGCGATCAGGCCGTGGCGGACTCCGGGAAAAGCCTGCCGCAATTGTTCTTTGAAGCCGGCGCTTGGCCAGACCGCGCTCGCGCGCCGTACGAGTTTCATTTGAACCGCTTCTTGTCGGAATATTTCCCCAAGGGGCGCGACTATTCGGGCGCACTCGACCTACAGGAGCCTGCCGGCCTGACGCGCGCCAACGTCCGCGCCTTCAGCATTGACCATGCGGATACGACCGAGATTGATGATGCGTTTTCACTGACCCCTCTCGCTGATGGCCGATGGGAGGTGGGTATCCACATCGCAGCGCCCGCCTTGTTCTTCGGAAGCGATGGCGCCTTGGAGGCGCTGGCCCGGACGCGCCTTTCAACGGTGTACTTTCCCGGTGACAAGATCACCATGCTGCCCGACGCGGCCGTGCAGGCTGCGACGCTTGCAGCGGGACGCGATGTGCCCGCGCTGTCGTTTTACGCCACTGTGGACTCCAGTACGTTTCTGATGGTGTCGTCGCGCAGCGCCATTGAGCAGGTGCCGATTGCTGCAAACCTGCGATTGCACGAACTGGAAACGCGCATGACCCCGGCCACGATTGCCTCTGGCAACATCGAGGGGGACTTCGGCGCCGAGCTCTTGCGGCTCCACCGATTTGCCAGCGCGTTGGCAGGCTTGCGTGGCAAGGGGGACGAATCGGATCGGGTCGACTACGAGATCGATGTGAAGGACGGGCGTGTCGGCATCGGTATCCGGCAACGCGGCAACCCGGTCGACACCGTCGTGTCCGAGCTGATGATCCTGGTGAATCAGGAGTGGGGCAAGCTCCTCGCCGATCAGGCCGTTGCCGGCATCTATCGAACCCAGCAAAACGGCAAGACGCGCATGGGGACCGATGCCTTGCCGCACGAAGGGCTTGGCGTCGCGCAATATGCGTGGTCCAGTTCGCCACTGCGCCGCTATGTGGACTTGGTGAACCAGCGGCAATTGATGGCTCATTTGCGAAATGAGCCGCCGCCATTTTCAAAACGATCGCGGGATTCGATCAACGCGCTTGGGGAATTGGCGCGTCGCTTTGACCTGACTTATGACGCCTACAATGAATTCCAGCGCTCACTGGAGCGGTTCTGGACCTTGCGGTACCTGCGGCAGGAAAGCATCACGGAGTTCGAGGGCCACATCATTCGGGACGAGCTGGTGCGCGCCGCCCAACTACCCTTGGTGGTAAAACTCGACAAGAACCCCGGGCTCGAGGCCAAGACCGCGGTGCGCGTGGCTGTCGGCGACCTGGATGATTGGCGGATCGACGGCGTGTTTCGATTGGCCTGAAACGCAGCGTTGCTGCACATGGGCACTCGATAGGCCCGCTGATAAAATCCCCCGCATGTTCATCGCAAGCAGAGAAGCGCGCGGCAATGCTTGAGAAGCCGCGCGCCATTGCCCAGCAGGTCCGTTCGCGCATCGATGCCCGGCTCGACGCGGTGGCCGCAATCCCGCCGCCGCCCCTGGCCCTCTCCATCCAGCGCGCGCTGGCAGTGTCGGTGCCGATGCAATCCTCCGCGCTGTTCTCGGTTGCCTTTCACTTGTTCCTCGTCTTGGGTGTCGGCTTCCAGCTGTTCGATGGCAGCAAACTGATCTCTCCCCACAACGTTCTGGACGTGGTACTCGTCAATGCGAAGTCGAGCACCAAGCCCACCAAGGCCGATGCGTTGGCCCAGGCCAATCTTGATGGCGGCGGCAATACCGATGCCAAGGTGCGCGCCGCCACGCCGCTCCCCGCCATCGACCAGGCGACGGCCAAGAACGAGGCCGAGGCCAAGCAACGTGTCAAGGAACTTGAGCAGGAACTCAAAACGCTGATGACGCAGGCCAAGGCCACCACCAAGGTCCTGCAAACGGAATTGCAACCGGAAAAAAGCGGCAACCCGAAACCGGTCAGCGCGGCGGAGTTGTATCAGCAGTCGGTGGAAATCGCGCGCCTGGAGGCGGAAATCTCCAAGCAGTACTCGGCCTACCAACAACGGCCGCGGCGCGCCTTTGTCGGTGGGCGCACCCAAGCCTATCGATATGCCGCGTACGTCGACCAATGGCGCCAGAAGATCGAACGCGTCGGCAACCTGAATTATCCCGAGCAGGCGCGCGCGCAGGGCATTCGCGGCACCGTGCAGGTGACCGTGGCGATCAAGGCCAATGGCGAAATCGAGGGTGTCGAAATCCACACCAAGCGCGCCAACAAGATTCTGGTCGGGGCGGTTCAACGCATCGTGCGGCTATCGGCACCCTTTCCGGCATTTCCCGGCGAGTTTCGCGCCGACACCGACATCCTGCACATCACTCGAACCTGGATGTTTGGCGAAACGCTGACGGCGGTGGCGGGAGAAAAATGATGTCGGGAAACAACCGCGCGGACTAAAGTAGCGCCGCCCTGACTTTCCTCGATAGCGCATCAAAGGCCACGACCATCAGCACGATGGCAATCAACAGGGTGGCAAGCCTTCCCCATTGGAACAGCGACACTGCCTCTGATACCAGGAGGCCCAGTCCGCCGGCACCGATCAGGCCCAGCACGGTGGAGTCTCGCATGTTGTATTCCCACACATAGAGGTGGTTGGAAATGAAGTTGGGCAGCAATGCCGGCCACACCGCAAACAGAAAGACCTGAACCGGTGTTGCGCCTGTGGCGCGCACGGCTTCGATGGGGCGCATGTCCAGTGTTTCGATGGACTCCGCATAGAGCTTTCCCCAGGTGCCCATCGAGTGCAACGCAATGGCCAGAATACCGGCCATTGGTCCCAGGCCGATGATGCCGACGAGGAGGAGCCCGAACACCAGGGTGTGAATGGAACGGCACACATCCAGGATCCGGCGCGCGCTCCACGCAATGATGAAGGGAACGTGCATGTTCCGCGCCGAAAGAAATCCAAGTGGGGCACCGAGTACCGCAGCCAGCAGGGAACCCAGGGTGGCGATCTTGAAAGTGATCCAGAGCGCCTCGGTCAGCCCGCCCAGAAATTTTGCTTCTGTCTCGCGTTCGTCCTCCACACGCAGCACGCGGCCATCGTCGGCCTTGTATTCGAGTTTGGGGTCGCCAAACCAGAGCTTCAACACACTGGGGGACGAAAGTTCCGCCGCTGTCGTTTTCAGGTTTTCCCAGGGTTTGCGGCCCAGGGAAAAATCCCCCGCGCGAATCAGGCTGGCCACACAGGCCAAGACCAGCAGCACGTATGCGACCATCAACACCGCACTCTTGTGCGAGGAAAACCCGCGGGACGGCAAGCGTTGCCGGGCGGGAATATCGAGTGTGGTGGTGACCATCCGCGCTTATTTCTTGGTGGGCGTGAGCTTTCCAGATTCCAGCCCGGCGTCGCGGATCGGCCGGTAGTACTGGTTGTCTTTCGCCACGAAGCCCGTGTAATTCTTTGGAAGCAGGGCTGGGCGCGTCGCAAGCAGGGGCCCGATCGCCTCCAGGGCTTTGACGAGCTTCGCGGTGAATGCCTTGTCCTGCGCCAAGTCCCTTGACACTGCAAACGCGTCATTGGGCAAGGGCGCGGAGGTCCACACAATGCGACTGTCGGAGGCCTTGATGAGTCCTTCGGCGATCATCGCATCGCGGTTGCGGTTGTAATCGGCGCCGGCGTCAAGTTCGCCGCGCACCACTTGCGTTTCGATAGCTTGATGCTTGGTGTAGATCACTTTCGCAAAATACTTTTCCGGATCGATCCCCCGTTTCTGGAATTCGTGATTGGGAATGAGATAACCGGACGTTGAGCCCTTGTCGCCAAATGCGAAGGTTTTGCCCTTCATGTCGTCGATGGAACGGATGCCGCTGTTGGGGCCGGTCACCATGATGGCGAAGTATTCCGGCTTGCCCTGGTACAGGATGGTGGCCACAGCCTCGGCTCCGGCCTGGTGATTGGCCAGCACATAGCCCCAAGGGCCCATCAGCGCCATGTCGGTCTCACCACTGGCCAAAGACTTTGCCAATCCCTCCCACGTGTCGACCGTTCGCAATCGAACTGGGCGGCCCAACGCATCGGCAAGGTAATCCGCCAACGGTCGGTAGGTGGCATCGTTCTTGTCCTTGTCCGGCTGGAACAAGCCCACGCCGAATTCGAGCGGGCGCCCGGTCTGGGCGGTCGTAAGCGTTGGCAGCAAGGCGGCGAGGCAAGTCATCAGGGCGGCAAATGCAAGGCGAAGCTTCATGGGGTCCGGTTCCATTCGGTGGGATAGGGATTGTGCGCCAAATACGCGCGCGAACGCAGTCTGGATGGGCTGGAGCAGAGCTGTTGCAAGGTTCATGGGTCGCGGTGGGGCATCGGGCATGACAAATAAACTTGTCCAAGGGTCTTGACAAACCTTGTTATTTCCACAATACTGGAAATATGGAAATAAAAAATGTCATCGCAGTATTGGCGGCACTGGCGCAGGAGACACGCTTGGGAATATTCCGCCTGCTTGTCGTAGCCGGCCCGCAAGGCCTGCCCGTGGGCGCGATTGCAGAGCGCCTCGGCTTGGCCAATGCAACGCTCTCCTTTCACTTGAAGGAACTGACGCAGGCCGGGCTCACGATCGCCACGCCACGGGGCCGCTCGATTTTGTATTCGGCCAATTTCGACACCATGAATTCCATTCTCGACTTCCTGACCGAGAACTGCTGCGCGGGCAGTTCGTGCGGTCCGGACGCCTCGTCATGCGCGACGAACGCGTCCGTGCGCAAGGGACCCTCCACTCCCGCGAAAAATCCCACTTCCAATAGGAAATCAACATGAAACGCTTTCACGTTCACGTGGCCGTGCAGGATTTGGCGGCCTCCACGCAGTTCTACTCCACCTTGTTTGGCGCGCCACCCACCGTGCAAAAGCATGACTATGCCAAGTGGATGCTCGAAGACCCGCGCATCAACTTCGCAATCTCAGAACGCGATGGGGCGGGTGGATTGAATCACCTGGGTTTTCAAGCGGACTCCGACGAGGAGCTGCAAGGCATTCACGCCAACCTGCAGAAAGCGGGCACGGAGATTCTTGCCGAACAGGGCGCCAACTGTTGCTATGCGAAGTCGGACAAATATTGGGTGAAGGACCCGACCGGAATTCCATGGGAGAGCTTCCGCACGCTTGATTCCATTCCCTATTACGGCGAACACAGCCACAAGGGCCAAGCCGGCGCCGCCGCCAACGAGGGCGATGCCGACGGAGTCGCGTGCGGCGGTACCGCATGCTGCCCAACCACGTTCAAGAATGGCAAGGCCGAGCCGAAGCCCGCGTGTTGCAATGGTTGACGTGCCTTCCACACCAAAGACTCGCAACGTCCTGTTTCTTTGCACCCACAACTCGGCCCGCTCGGTGCTGGCCGAGTCGCTTCTGGGGGTCGTTGGCAAGGGTCGTTTTCGGGCGTTCAGCGCCGGGAGCCATCCCAGCGGGCGCGTCAACCCCTTCGCGGTCGAACTCGCCCGCTCGATCGGCTATCCGGCCGACTGCATCCGCAGCAAGAGCTGGGACGAATTTGCCGTTGAAGGTGCACCCGTCATGGACATCATCATCACCGTTTGCGATGACGCCGCGGGAGAGGCCTGCCCCCTATGGCTGGGACACCCCACCACCGCGCACTGGGGGTTTCCGGATCCTTCGCGGGTCGAAGGCGGTGACGACGAAAAGCGCGCGGCGTTCCACCGCGTGTTCGGCGACATCCGCAAACACATCGAAGCCTTGGTGGACTTGCCGGAGAGTGAGTTTGCCCCGGACAAACAGCGCGGCGCGCTCGCCCGCATCCACGCCCGCTGAAAAAGATGCAGACACCCACCGCCGCCCCCGCTCCCTCACCCATGAGCTTCTTCGAGCGCTACCTCACGGCGTGGGTGGCGCTTTGCATTGTGGCCGGCATCGTGCTTGGCCAAATCGCGCCCGCGCTGTTCCGGCAGATTGGCGCGATGGAAGTTGCGCGCGTAAACCTGCCCGTCGGGGTTCTCATCTGGGTGATGATCATCCCGATGCTGGTGAAAATCGACTTCGGCGCATTGGGCCAGGTGCGGCGGCACCTGCGCGGCATCGGCGTGACACTGTTCGTGAATTGGCTGGTGAAACCGTTCTCGATGGCGCTGCTGGCATGGCTATTCATCCGCCACGCCTTCGCGCCGTGGCTGCCCAGCGAGCAAATCGACAGTTACATCGCCGGCCTCATCTTGCTCGCCGCCGCCCCGTGCACCGCGATGGTGTTTGTCTGGAGCCGCCTCACGCAAGGCGATCCGTACTTCACGTTGTCGCAGGTGGCGCTCAATGACCTGATCATGGTGTTTGCGTTTGCGCCGCTGGTTGCGTTGCTGCTGGGCGTTGCAAGCATTCGCGTGCCGTGGGATACGTTGCTCGTTTCCGTGGTGCTCTACATCGTGATCTCCGTGATCATCGCGCAGGGGCTTCGGCGCGCTTTGCTCGCGAAGGGCAATGACGCCCTCGAGTGGGCCCTGCAACGCTTCCAGCCGTGGTCCATCGGCGCCTTGCTTGCGACACTGGTGTTGCTGTTTGCCTTTCAGGGCGAAGCGATTCTGCGCCAGCCGGTGGTCATCTTGCTGCTGGCGGTGCCGATCCTGCTGCAGGTCATCATCAACGCCTCGCTTGCCTACTGGCTGAACCGGCAGCTCGGCGAATCGCATGCAGTGGCCTGCCCATCCGCACTGATTGGCGCGTCCAACTTCTTTGAGTTGGCCGTGGCCGCGGCGATCAGCCTGTTTGGGTTTGAATCGGGCGCCGCGTTGGCCACCGTGGTCGGCGTGTTGATCGAAGTGCCGCTGATGCTAGCCGTCGTGCGTGTGGTCAATTCCACGCGGGAGTGGTACGACGCGGGCAGGAAACCCATGCACTAGCAGCGTTGACCAAGACAGTGGCGAAAACACGAAAGCCGGTCGCCGTCAGCGGCTTTTGTCGCATGATCAGACAAGCGTTATTCGCCTAGCGATCATGCAGGCGGGATCTTACCGCCGGGGAGACGTCGTCCGATCTAGTGACCACTTACGCGGCCCGCCGCTGACGCAGCGGCCACTTTAGTTTTTTATGAGTCCAGTCCCAACATCAACGATGCATTCTGCAATGCTGCACGGCCAGCACCTTTGCCCAAGTTGTCGTGCCGCGCGACGAGAACCGCCTGACCATTTTTGGGATTGTCGAAGACAAACAACTCGAGCCAGTTGGTGTCGTTCAGCGTTTCGGCTTCCAGGTCAGCGGGCGGTTCAGCACTGTAGGGTTTCACGGCGACAAATTTCTGTCCCGCATAGTGCGCGGCAAGCGCCTCATGCAGTTGAGCGCCCGTGACACTCTTGGTCCAGGACCAAAGCGGCAGCGGAATTTCCACCAGCATGCCTTGCCGGAAGCGTCCGACTGACGGCGTGAACACCGGTGCGTGCGTTAGGCCGCTGTACTTCTGCATTTCCGGCAAATGTTTGTGCGCAAGCTTCAATCCGTAAGCCATGAACGGCGTCTTGGATTTCTCGCCGCCCGGTTCTTCGAAAGACTCGATCATCTGCCGCCCGCCGCCGCTGTAGCCGGAAACGCCCCACATGGTGAGCGCGGCATCGCGCGCAATCAGGCCGGTATCCACCAGCGGGCGGACCAGCGCGATGAAGCACGTGGACCAGCAACCCGGGTTCGCCACGCGCCTGGAAGCAGCGATCACCCGCGAATGATCGCGGGTGAGCTCGGGAAATCCAAAGGCCCAACCCTCCGCGACGCGGTGCGCCGTGGATGCGTCGATCACGCGCGTGTGATCGTTGCCGATCATCGCCACGGACTCCTTCGCGGCATCGTCGGGCAAACAAAGGATCGCGAGGTCGACGGCGTTCAGCAAGCGCTTTCGTTCGTCCCGATCCTTGCGTTTGTCCGGCGCAATGCTCACCACCTCCACGTCGCCGCGCGCATCCAGGAGCTCGCGGATCAGCAGGCCGGTGGTGCCATGCTCGCCATCGATGAAGAGGGTGGGCCTGGCCATGCGGGCGTCAGATTTGGGTCAACATGGTCTCGGCGTTGGAGACCTCGAATTTGCCGGGGCCTTCGACGTTGAGTGACTTCACCACGCCGTTGTCGACCACCATTGAGCAACGGTTCATGCGCACACCGAAATTCTTGGCAGTGAGGTCCAGCTCAAGCCCCAAGGCCTTGGTCCAGGTCGCGGCGCCATCGCCCATCATGCGGATTTTCCCCTGGGTGCCTTGGTCTTTTGCCCATGCGCCCATGACAAACGCATCGTTGACCGACACACACCAGATTTCGTCAATGCCCTTTGCCTTGAAATCCGCATAGTGCTTGAGATAGCCCGGCACATGCTGGGCCGAACAAGTGGGCGTAAAGGCGCCGGGCAGCCCAAAGATGGCGATCTTCTTGCCTTTGGTCAGTTCGCTGACTTTGAAATTGTTCGGGCCCAGAGTGCACCCCGCGGTTTCTTCCGCGATGAATTCGCTCAGGGTGCCTTCGGGCAGGGTGTCGCCAACTTTGATCATGATGCGCTCCTCGATATGGAATTACAGCGTGGGCGCCGCTTGCGGCGCGAAAGTGAATGAATCGGCAAAGAACTCGTCGTCAGGCAAACCGCGCGCTGCAAACGTCTCACGCGCGATGTCAATCATGGGCGGCGCGCCGCAGGCATACACCTGATAGCCGGCCAAAGAGTCAAAATCGTCCAGCACGGCCTGGTGCACAAAACCAGTGCGGCCTGCCCAATTATCTTCGGCTTTGGGGTCGGACAACACGGGAATGAAAGTAAAGTTGGGCTTCTCGTTGGCCCACTGAACGGGAAGATGCGGCATATAGAGGTCCGCCAGCGAGCGGCATCCCCAATAAAGCACCATCTCCCGGTCGGTATGGATATGCAGCGCGTGTTCGATCACCGACTTGATGGGTGCAAAGCCGGTGCCGCCAGCGAGGAAGATGATGGGTTTGGTGGATTCCTCGCGCAGGAAAAAAGTACCTAGCGGGGCTTCAAAACGCAAAATGGCCCGGTCGCGCATTTCGTTGAACACGTAGTTCGTGAAATGGCCGTCAGGCACCAGGCGGATATGCAGTTCAATATGCGCGTCACGATGTGGCGCATTCGCCATGGAAAAGCTCCGCCGCTTGCCGTCCTTCAGAAGAATGTCCAAGTACTGTCCTGCGAGAAACTGCAGCCGCTCTTGCGCCGGCAACTTCAGGTACAGGATGGCCACGTCCGGCGCGGGCTTTTCCACTTTCTCCACGCGGCAAGGTAGCGTGCGTACTTGCATGTCGCCTGCCCCGCCGATCTCCTTGACCTGCAGTGTCAGGTCGGACTTGGCACGACCCACGCAAAACAGGGCTTTGCCGGCCACCTTCTCCTCGGGGCGTAGCGTACGCTCCTGATATTGGCCGTAGTCAAAATCTCCGGATACCAGGGTGCCCTTGCAGGAACCGCAAGCGCCATTTCGGCAGCCATACGGCAACCCGATGCCCTGACGCATGGCGGCTTCAAGGATGGTTTCGTCGTCAGCGGCCTTGAAGGTATGGCCTGACGGCTGCAAGGTGATGGTGAATTCCTGGCTCATGACGCTCACTATACTCACGCCCTATGCGTGATTCGAAAACAGTATTGATTGTGGGATTTGGCGATACAGGGAAGCGCGTTGCGCATCTGGTCAAGCGCCAATATCGGGTCATTGCGCTGATTCGCGATCGGACAACTTGCCGGCTTGCGGGTTTGCCACTTTGCCCCGCCTCCTTCGAAGGGGATTCGTGACACGCGCACCCGGAATCTCATCGCCGCACTTTGGCCTGCCAAACCTACGGCAAAGCGCGCGATGCTATCACGCGTGCCGCCACCCCGTTTGCTCTACGTGAGTACCAGCGGGGTCTACGGAGATTGTGGGGGCTCCCGTGTAGATGAAACGCGACCCCTGAATCCCAAGACGGCCCGCGCCCGGCGACGAGTCGATGCTGAGCGCACCTTGGTCAACGTCGCAAGGCGAACCCAAGTGCGGCTGTCGGTGTTGCGAGCGCCTGGGATTGTGTCCGAATCCCGCTTGCCCTTGGAGCGACTGCGCCGCGGGACACCGGCTTTGGCCGCCGAGGATGATGTTTATGTCAATCACATCCATGCGGAGGATCTTGCACGTGCGGCGGTTGCCGCCTTGCGCTTGGCGAGGCGCGGACGCGTTTTCAACTGTGTGGACGATCGGCCGCAGAAAATGGCGGACTACTTCGATCGTATTGCGATGCGGGCCGGATTGCCCAAGCCCACGCGGGTGACGCGCCTTGTTGCTGAGCACACGATACCGGCCACGCTCTATTCGTTCATGGATGAATCGCGACGATTGTCCAATGCGCGACTCAAGCGCGAGCTCAAATTTCAATTACGCTTTCCAAGCGTGGACATGCTGTTGGACCAGGTATTTGGCCCAACCAACGCGTGATGTCAAACCTCGCGCCGAAAATCGGCGTCGATCACGCGTCCGCGGCGCGGGTGGTGCACGGGGACCACCTGCAACACCGGCTCGCGAATCGGCCAAAGCAGCACGACCATGGCCATCACATCGGAGATCAGCCCCGGGAAAATCAGCAACAAACCCGCCAACACGGTGCGGAAGCTGTCGATCAGGGCGGCAAGGGAAAAGCGACCCTGTGACAAAGCGCTGCCCAAGCGCGCAAGCAGCGAAAACCGCGCTTGCTTGATGAGCACAATGCCCGCCGCGGCGGCAAACACCAACCACGCCAACACCCACGCGCCGCTCCCCGCAGGGCCATCCGCCAAACGATAAAGCAACATGCCCTCCGCCAACGGGAAGGCCAGTAAAATCAAAAGAATCACACCCCGAAACATTTCAATTGTCTCTTTCAGAGAACCCTACAGTAACGCCAGATAAAACCGCGATGAGGAAATCAACGCCGGATCTCGTGGTTGCGATGACCACAGTACCCGATGAGGCGGCGGCTGTAAAGTTGACTGAGGCGTTGTTGCAACAACGCCCGCGGCATGCGTCCATCGGTTCCCGATGGGTCATTCCACGTATCACTGGCGAGGTAAGATTGAAACGGCAAGTGAGTTCACACTCCTGATCAAAACCCGTCGATCCTTATGGAGTGAACTTGCGGCAGCGATTCGGGGTCTCCATCCTTATGACACTCCCGAAATCCTCGCAATGCCCATCGATTTCGTGGCGATGCCGTACTTGAATTGGATCCAGGATGAAACAACTCCTTAGCCCATCAAAACGATGGCTGCCTTTATTGGGGATGCTGGCGGTCGCAGGCGCGACTGCCAGCGAAAACTTGTTGCCCCCAGAGCAGGCTTTCCGTGCACAAGCGCGCATGCTTGATCGCAAGACCACGGAAGTCCGATTTGCGATTGCGCCTGGCTATTACCTTTATCGCAAGCGATTCCAAGTTGAATTGATCGGCAAAGCAGTCCCAGGCGCACAGATCAAGTTTCCCAAGGGACGAATCAAGGAGGATCCGACTTTTGGGCGCGTGGAAACCTATGAGGGGTCGTTGACCTTCAGGTTTCGCAGTGGAGCGGTCAATGCGGGTGAGGCGGTTGGCCTGAAAGTGATCTCCCAAGGTTGCGCAGAAAAGGAGGGGGTTTGCTTCCCGCCGTTTACGCAGTCGTTCAAATTGACCTCTGAAACAAAAGAGTGGGCATCTGCCCAACATGATTCGGTCGGCTCGTTTGCGGCGAGTCCGCCCACCAATCGATTTATCCAGCGACCGTGAACCGGCGCCATGCGATCGCCATCCTAGGATCGGGAGTCTTGATTGTCGGGTTAGGTGGGCTGGCAGTCTTTCTTTCTGAGGAAAATCCAAAGTCGAACGAGATTCGTGCGTCACTGTCCGGGGCCGCAATCCACGCGGAATCTTTTTTGGACGACCAGGGGATGCAGCAATCATTGGGGAAATGGTCAGGACGACCGATTCTGCTCAACTTCTGGGCGACTTGGTGTGCCCCCTGTCTCGATGAGATGCCGCTGCTCAACGCTTGGAGCAGAAAATCTGTGAATGGGATTCAAATTGTTGGGATCGCCGCTGATTCCCGCTCAAATGTAGAAAAGTTCAAAAAGAAATTTGGGATCACTTTTCCACTATTGGTTGACGAGGCGAAGGCAATCGAATTCTCAAGACGGCTCGGTAATCGCACGGGATTGCTGCCATTCAGTGTGCTTTTGGGCCCCAATGGTGACGTTTTGGCGACATTCTTAGGTGCGGTCGATAACGACAAAGTTAGCCAAATTGAGGCAATTGCATCTAAAAATCGTTAAATGTAACGAATGAATCTTAACGGTTGGATTCCTTTGGGTTGCCGTCCATCAGCATGACACAATTGGATGATGACGACTGTTGCAATTGCCCGCTTTTGTGTAATTTGCGACAATTGTTGCCAAATTGCATCAAAAGGTAGGTAATTTTCAAAGTGTCCTTGTCTGGACATTTGATCAAAGATTCAGGCAAACTGCGGCCGGCATTAGAATGTGAGCTTTCTCACACCGCCAAGTTTTGGCCTTGGTCAATTTTCAGTGCCACGGCGGCTCCAGAACATCGGTCCATCGCGACCCGTTAGAACATGTCTGGGCGACGACAGACCAAACCGGAGGAGGCATTAACCCATGGATCTGCGCAAGATCAAGACGCTGATCGACCTTGTGGAACAGTCCGGCATCGCCGAACTGGAAATCACCGAGGGCGAAGAGAAAGTCCGAATCAGCCGGCACGGCATGGCCCCGACCTTCACCGCGGCGATGCCCATGCAAACCCAAATTGGCGTGCCGATGACGGTCGCCGCGTCGGCGCCCGCCACATCTCCTGCCGCTGCGGCTCCCGCTGCTGAACCGGTCGGCCATCAACTAAAATCTCCCATGGTGGGAACGTTTTATCGCTCCCCGTCGCCTGGCGCGCCTTCCTTCGTGGAAGTCGGCCAAGCGGTCTCTAAAGGCCAGACCTTGTGCATTATCGAAGCCATGAAGCTGCTCAACGAAATTGAGTCAGACGCGGCCGGGGTAGTCAAAGCCATCTTGGTGGAGAACGGACAACCTGTCGAATACGGCCAACCCTTGTTTGTCATCGAATAGGCGGCGCGGATGGCCGTCTTTTCCAGTGCCCAGAAACCGGGCGCCATGTTTGAGAAGGTGCTGATCGCCAACCGTGGCGAAATTGCACTGCGGATCCAGCGCGCATGTCGTGAGATGGGGATCAAAACGGTGGCCGTGCATTCGGAAGCGGACGCGGACGCGAAGTACGTGATGCTGGCCGATGAGTCCGTTTGCATTGGACCCGCCCCTTCGAAGGACAGTTACCTCAATATCCCTGCGATCATCAGTGCAGCCGAGGTAACGGACGCTCAAGCCATTCATCCCGGGTATGGCTTCCTGTCTGAGAACGCCGATTTTGCCGAGCGAGTTGAAAATTCGGGTTTCGTTTTCATTGGACCGCGCCCGGAAAACATTCGCACCATGGGCGACAAGGTCGCCGCCAAGGCGGCAATGAAAAAGGTTGGGGTGCCCTGCGTACCTGGGTCGGATGGCGCGCTCCCCGATGATCCGAAAGAGATTCGCCGAATTGCCTCCGAAGTCGGTTACCCGGTCATCATCAAGGCCGCAGGTGGCGGAGGGGGTCGCGGCATGCGCGTGGTCCACACGGAGGCTGCACTGGTCAATGCCGTCCAAATGACACGATCGGAAGCCCAGTCGGCATTTGGCAATCCCATGGTGTACCTCGAAAAATTCCTGGAAAAACCGCGCCATGTCGAAATCCAGGTGTTGGCCGATGAGCACAAGAACGCCATCTTCCTTTGGGAGCGCGATTGCTCGATGCAGCGCCGCCATCAAAAGATCATCGAGGAAGCCCCCGCACCAGTCATGAAGGCGAAGGTGCGCGATCGCATCGGCGAGCGGTGCGCCGAGGCCTGCGTAAAGCTCGGATATCGCGGCGCGGGCACGTTTGAGTTCCTGTACGAGAACGACGAGTTCTATTTCATCGAGATGAATACCCGCGTGCAGGTCGAGCACCCGGTGTCAGAAATGATTACGGGGATCGATATCGTGCAAGAGCAAATCCGCATTGCCGCAGGCCAGCGGATGCGGTATCGCCAAAAGGATGTCGCATTGCGCGGTCACGCGATTGAATGTCGCATCAATGCGGAGAATCCTGTCACTTTCGTTCCGTCGCCAGGGCGCATTACCCGGTTTCACGTGCCCGGCGGTCCCGGTATCCGCGTGGATTCCCATGTGTATGCCGACTACTTTGTGCCGCCGCATTATGATTCCCTGATCGCCAAAGTCATTGCGCACGGCGACACGCGTGAGCAGGCGTTTGCTCGCATGCGGACGGCCCTCTCTGAAATGGTGGTTGAAGGCATCCAGACCAACCTGCCCCTTCATCAGGAGCTTCTGAACGACGCCGCATTCATTGCCGGGGGGACGTCGATCCACTACCTTGAAGAGCGGATGGCCAAACTCAAGAAGATCGCTGGCGAAGGCGATTGACGGCCGCGACCGTCGCGGAGATTCTCCGATGAGTTATTGGAACATCACGCTGGAAATTCCCCATGCGCAAGCCGATGCGTTCGGAGACGCGCTGATCGAGTGTGGCGCGCTGTCCGTGGACCTCGCAGATGCGCATGAAGGCACACCTTCGGAAATGCCGATCTTTGCGGAGCCCGGTTCAGAAGCAGGCCTGTGGGCGCTGTGTCGCCTTCGAGCGCTCCTGCCCTCAGCATCAGACGCGCGCTCAATCGTTCAGCAAGCCGCAGCAGTGAGCGGCTACGCAGCCGCCGACTTTGCGGTCGAGTCTCTGGAGGATGCAGACTGGGTGTCGGTATCTCGCGCGCAATTCAAGCCGATTCAGGCCGGCAAGAGTCTGTGGGTGGTCCCTTCGTGGCATGAGGTCCCCGCTCAAGCCGGAATTGCGATCCGCCTTGACCCTGGCGCCGCGTTTGGAACAGGCGGGCATCCTACAACCCGGATGTGTCTGCAGTGGCTCGAGGAGAATATGCAACTTGTGGAGCAGCGCCACATCATCGACTACGGCTGTGGATCCGGCATTCTCGCGATTGCCGCAATGAAGTTGGGCGCATTAAGTGCCGTGGGGATCGATATTGATCCCGTCGCACTGCCCGCGGCAAGCGAAAATGCGCGGATCAACGGCGTAGTGGTTGAGTTTCGCGATGCGAACGAATCGGTGGGCGACCCTGCGGAAGTTGTCGTTGCCAATATCCTTGCCAATCCTCTCAAGGCATTGGCACCCGCATTGGCGCGCCATACCCGTGTGCGCGGTCATTTGGTTTTGGCAGGATTGCTGGATGTGCAGGCCGGGGAACTCATTGAGATTTACGCGCCTTGGTTTGACCTGGAATGTTGGAGATCCATTGAAGGCTGGAGCTGCCTGGCAGGTGCGCGCCGCGCCTGAAAGCCATCCGCTTGTCGGCGCCGCTATACTCGCGCCATGCTCCTGACGACCTGCCCGAACTGTTCCGCGCAATTCAAGGTTTTGACCGATCAACTGAACGTCCGACAAGGGCGCGTGATGTGTGGTCGATGCCGCCAGGTGTTCGATGCCTTTCAGTCGCTGACGCGCGGGCCGGATACCACCGGGCCGCACTTGCCACTCGAAAAGTACCCTCCGAAATCGAACGAGGTGAGCCCGGTACCGGCGCCGGCGAACACCGGGCCTGTTCAGGAAGGCGACGCGTCAGCGATTGTCCTCGAGGACCTTGAATCGCAAGAGTCCAATGTGCCGGGCGCCGCCAGCGGGAATCGCCCGGCAATCGCCCAAGACCCTGTCAATGTGCCGAATTCGCTGCTTGCAGGGCCTGCGGGCTCGCGGCGACAAGAGCAAAGGCAAAGTGCCGCGGGATGGATTGCGCTGTGTATCGTGGCGGTCATTGGCTTGCTTGCCCACGCGACGTATGTTTTTCGCGCCGATCTCGCGAATCATTGGCCCCAATTGCGCCCATGGTTAACCTTGGCCTGCGGGCCGCTTGGCTGTGATTTGCCGTTTGGACGTGAAGACGCGTCGATGAAAATTGAAGCCTCCGATTTGATTGAACAACCTGGCAAATCAAACCGTATCCAGGTCACGGCAACTCTTGTCAATCGCGGCCGCATCTCCATGGATTACCCGTGGCTTGAGCTGCGCCTCACGGACAATGCCAATCAGGCCGTGCTGACCAAAGCAGTGCGCCCACAAGATTACCTTGGCGCTCCTCCGCCGGCTAACGCACACATCCCACCGGGAAGCGAAGTATTCATCAATTTCACGGCGGAGGTCTTTCCCAAAGTGCCGGCGTCCGGCTACTCTGTCAGAGCGTACTATCCATAGGCCAGCTTGCAATTTTGGTCCCTAACAAGTCTTCACGCGAGCCGAATGCGGGGCACCCTATAATCGGTGCATCGCCACCCGAGAATATCGCCGGACATGCCAGCCTTGATTTGCGGTTCGCTCGCCTATGACACCATCATGGTGTTTCACGGCAAGTTCAACACCCACATCCTTCCCGACCAAATTCATATCCTGAATGTGGCCTTTGTAGTGCCGGACATGCGCAAGGAGTACGGGGGCACGGCAGGCAACATCGCGTACAACCTGAAGCTGCTCGGCGGGGAGCCGATGATCATGGCGACGGTTGGCGATGATTTTGGTCCGTATCGCGAACGATTGGAAAAACTGGAAATTCCGTTGAACCATGTTCGGGGGGTTCCGGGGGCGTTCATGGCGCAAGCCTTCATCACGACCGATCTCGATGCCAATCAGATCACCGCTTTTCATCCGGGTGCGATGGCCTCTTCGTACCTCAACAAAGTGTCCGATGCACAAAGCGTCACCATCGGCATCCTTGCCCCGGATTCACGTGACGGGATGCTCCAGCACGCCAGCCAATGTCACGATTTGGGCATTCCTTTTGTGTTCGATCCTGGACAAGCGTTGCCGGTGTTCAATGGGGACGAACTCCGGCATTTCATCGAACTCTCAGACTATGTCGCAGTCAATGACTATGAAGCGCGCGTGCTGGAAGAGCGCACGGGTGAGTCGCTTTCCAGGCTGACCGACCGGGTCAAGGCTTTCTTTGTGACCAAAGGCGCCGAAGGCTCGGTCATCTACGCAGATGGTCATCAAATCAATGTTCCGAGCGTTAAAGAGAATCGGCGTGTTGATCCTACCGGTTGTGGGGACGCCTATCGGGCAGGATTGCTGTACGGGATCGAGCGCGGGTGGAGTTGGGAAAAGGTGGGCAGGCTGGCCAACACGATGGGCAGCATCAAGATAGAACATCGCGGCCCGCAAGGCCACGAGCCAACACGGGATGGCATCGCCGAGCGATACCAGGCTGCGTTTGACGAATCACTGTGGTGAAGCAAAGGAGCAAATCATGAAGCAGGTACTTTTGGGCGGGTTGACCTTGGCGATCATTGCGGTTGGAGCGGGATGTGCGGCGCCCGGTTTGGGCGGGGGAAACTACACTCGCGCTCAGGTGCGAGGCGAGCAAAGCGTGCGCCTTGGTGTTGTGGAGAGCGTGCGTGATGTGGTCATAGATGCTAGAGATACCGGTACGGGCACCCTGGCGGGTGCGGCACTCGGCGGAGTTGCGGGCTCCACCCTTGGCCGCGGGGACAAGGCCAGTGCAGCGGGCGCCATTGCCGGTGCTGTTGTCGGCGGCATCATCGGCAGCGCCGTTGAGAAAAACAACAATGACCGGAAAGGCGTGGAAGTGACCATCCGCCTGGAAGGCGGAAACCTGATTGCCATTACCCAGGAAAAGGACGAAGAATTTCGCGTCGGCGATCGCGTGCGTGTCCTTTCCAGTGGACGCACATCACGCGTTTCTCGGCTTTGACTGACGCTTGATGCCCCGCAGGCAGGGTTTCCCTTTGCCGCCGCATGTTGGCGGTGGATAGGGGCATCGGTTACCATGCGTCTGTGAAGGACGCGTCAGAACAACCGCCAGGAAACCCGACACCGGAGGAGTCAAATGCCGCCCCGTTCCGGGTGTTTTTCTTGATCCGCTGGTGGCGTTGGTTGCGATTTCTTTCGCATGTGGCTGTGGCGGTTTTCATGGTGGGCTTGGTATTCCCGCGCGTCAGTGCGGCGAGGCGCAATGCATTGACCGGGTGGTGGGCGAGAAAACTCCTGCGCATCATGGGAATCGTGCTTTCGCCGCATGGCGCAGTCCCGGACGCAGACGCAAGAAACCTGATCATTGCGTCTAACCATGTGTCCTGGGTTGACATCTTTGTCATCAGTGCAGCCCATCCAGCCTTGTTTATCGCAAAGTCGGAAATCCGTGACTGGCCGATCGCCGGCTTCATTTGTGAACGCGCTGGGACCATCTTTATTCGACGCGCACGCCGACGCGATACTGCCGTGATCAATGAGACCATGCACAAGGTCCTGTCGGAAGGCTACACGGTGGGTTTTTTCCCGGAGGGGACTACGACGCCTGGTGACAAGCTGCTCAAGTTTCATACCTCGTTGTTTGAGCCCGCCGTCGTCAACAATGCGACGCTCTTGCCGGTTGCCTTGAGATATCGTTCAGAGGACGGTCAACCTTGTCCTGCCATTGCATTCGTTGGCGAAATC
>JBGAUM010000012.1:0-48268 GCA_044228625.1 Usitatibacteraceae bacterium
GGCAGGTGCTCATGATTGAGCAGGATCAGCGTGTCTCCGACTTGGGCGTCGCAAAGCGACACGCGGCATGGGTAAGCATGGGGCGCATCGGCGACGCAACGTTGGGCGTGGCGCGTGGCAAGAATTTCTTCCGGTTGATCGCGAAGGTCGGCAAACTGCGTTGGGTCTAGCCCGGTGATTCGATAGGTCATAAAGGACTCCTGGCAAAGATGGGCACTTTGCCGCATGCATGCCCCATTCAAAAACCCGTTTCTTGCGGTGGAATCCGGGTCGATTTGACAGCAAGAAACCGGTTTCGCGCGATACTGATCGGTCACAAACTGCAGGCTATTGATTGACCGCGAGCCTGCCATGAACGAATTTTTCCCGATGCCGTCACGCAATTCACGTTCTGCTTCCTTGACCTTGGTTTCCGATCGCTCGCATGCGGTTGACCAGGACGAGGGCCGATGGCGCGCGGTGCTGGCGCGCGATGCATCGTTTGACGGACAATTTTTCTTCGCCGTAAAAACAACACGAATCGTTTGCCGACCATCCTGCCCCGCGCGCACCGCAAAACGACAGAACGTGATGTTTTTTGCATCGCTTCAGGAGGCGCACGCCGCAGGATTCCGGTCCTGCAAGCGCTGCAAACCCGAGGGCCTGTCGCAACATCAAACCGATGCCATGCGTATCGAAAAGGCCTGTTCCTTACTCGCCCAAGCGGAGGAGCGCATGACGCTGCATCAGCTGGCGCAAGCTGTGGACGTGAGCCCTTATCACTTCCATCGTTTGTTCAAGTCAGTAACCGGAGTCACGCCCCGCCAATATCAGGCCGAGCTGCGTGCTGGCCGGGTTCGCAAGGGACTCGCTGGTGCGTCAACCGTCACTGCCGCTGTGTTTAACGCGGGTTACAGTTCTTCCGGGCGGTTTTATGAAGGTGCGCGCAGCGTCTTGGGCATGCGACCCACGACCTACCAACGGGGCGGGCAAGGGGAGACGATTCAATTTGCGATGGCGAAATCCACGTTGGGACCGCTGCTGGTGGCGATGACCAAAAAGGGTATCTGCAGCATCGAATTCGGGGATGACGTGTCAGCGCTCAAAGGTCGGCTGGCGTCGCGCTTTCCCGGCGCGACACTGGTACCGGCCGACACCACGGCACAATCGCGGGTCGACGATATCGTTGCGGCGATTGAATCGTCCCAAGGACACGCACGGTTGCCGCTGGACATTCGCGGGACGGCTTTCCAGCATCGCGTGTGGAAAGCCTTGACCCAGCTAAAGCGTGGTGAAACGGTGAGTTATGCAGATTTGGCCAAGCGCATCGGCGCGCCGACGGCCGCGCGGGCAGTGGCGTCCGCATGCGCACAAAACACCATTGCCGTGCTGGTGCCTTGTCACCGCGTGGTTCGCGCGGATGGCGAGTTGTCCGGCTATCGCTGGGGCGTGGGCCGCAAGGCGGAACTCCTTAAAAGGGAGCGCACAAAAAATTAGGGGTGATCTTTCGATCACCCCTCAAGGCGCACTCTCGAATACCCGTGGAGGAGAACCTCGGCAACCGGGGACCTATCCGATTGCCGAGCGCCCAGGGAGGTGGGGCGATCCACAAGCATTCAGGGGTATAAAAGCATCTGCTGTGCCAGTTCTTTTAACTTCAATAAAATCAATGTGTTACAAAAAAATTGGTCGACACCTAACACAACAGGAATGGCGGTATTGTGTCTCCAACGGGCGACACAATGCTGTCTAATTTCCAAGTGATTGATTGTATTGGAAATCTGGTGTCGCCATTCAGCGACGCCGCGAGGCGTATTTGATGCGTTCTGCGCCCATCCGATTGCGCCCAAGGGTCAAGCGTCTTCCTTGAAATGCGCGGCTTCGATGCCGTGCCGCTGCAGCAGCCGGTAAAACTCCGTGCGATTTCGCTTTGCAATTCGCGCGGCATGCGCCGCATTGCCGTTGGTGAGCTTGAGCAATCGCGTGAGGTAGTCATGTTCGAACCTGCGGCGCGCCTCTTCAAACGATTCCATCACCGGAATTTCGCGCTGCATGGCGCGCTCGACAATCTTGGTGGATACAATCTCACCACCGCTCAGGGCGACCGCTTGCTCGATGGTGTTGGAGAGTTGGCGTATGTTGCCCGGCCAGGGGTGCGCCAGCAGCATGTCCATGGCATCGGGTGACAGCGCATTGACCGCCTTGTCATAACTCTCGGACAGCATCTTCAGGAAATGAGTGATCAGCAAGGGGATGTCTTCCCGGCGATCGCGCAACGGCGGAAGCGTCAGTGTCACGACATTGAGACGGTAGTAAAGGTCTTCGCGAAAGGCGCCTTCAGCCCGCGCCTTCACAAGATCCCGATGGCTGGCGGAAATGATGCGAACATCGATAGGGATGACCTTGGTCGCGCCGACCGGCCGGATTTCGCGGTTTTCCAATGCGCGAAGCAATTTCACCTGCAGTGCCAAAGGCATGTCGCCGATTTCGTCGAGCAACATGGTGCCGGTGTCCGCTTCGAGGAACAATCCTTTGTGATCAGTGGTCGCGCCGGTAAAGGCTCCCTTCCGATGTCCAAAGAGTTCCGATTCCAGGAGTGCTTCGGGAATGGCGCCGCAGTTCAGCCCAACGAATGGGTTATTGCGTCGTGGACTGGCATGATGAATGGCACGCGCGAGCAATTCCTTGCCTGTCCCGCTTTCGCCCTGGATCAGAATGCTCGCATCGGTCAACGCCACGCGCTCAGCGCGTTTGAGCAGATCTTCCATCACCGGACTCTTGGTAATGATCTCGCGTCGCCAGGAGTGGTCGGCCCGCTGTGATGCGCTGCCATGCAGAACGAGCGCGCGTTCGATTTGCGTGACGAGTTCCGCTGGGTCGTAAGGCTTGGTCAGATAGCCAAACACGCCCTCGCGCGTCGCCGCCACCGCGTCCGGAATGCTGCCATGCGCCGTCAGGATGATGACGGGAAGGCCGGTATGCTTGCGCTCGATTTCATGAAACAGTCCCAGCCCATCGAGCCCGGCCATTTTCAAGTCGGTGACGACCAGATCCGGCCGTTCCGCCGCAATCATGGACAAGGCCTGCTCCGCACTGGTGGCCGTGCTTACGCGATGCCCGGCCGACTTCAAGCGAATGGCAAGAAGCTTCAAGATGTCCGCATCATCATCAACGAGAACCAAATTGCCGGAGGGGGGAGTGGAATCGGTCATGACAGCATTCAAGTAGGCAGTGTGGTCTTGTCGACTTCGGGCAGGATCACCCGGACATGCGCGCCCGCAGACGCCAGAAACTTTACGGTTCCGCCGTGCATTTCGACATAGTCGCGCACAATCGCCAGGCCGAGCCCACTGCCTTTTTCCCCGGATTGCGCTGCGACCCTTCCGCGATAGAAGGGATCGAAGACGCGATCCCGGTCCTCGTCCGGGATGCCCGGACCCTGATCGATCAATTCGATCACGGCGTTGTCCTTGTACCGGCCGAGCCGCACGATGATTTCTCCCTCCGTGGGTGAATACTTGATGGCGTTGGACAACAAATTGTCGATCACAATTCGCACCTTCTCGCTGTCGCCCATGCACATCACCCGCTCACATTCGCGCTTGATGATGAGGCCCTTGGCGACAATGGCAAGCTTTTGGGCGTCGATCACCTGATAGACCAAGTCCTTCAGCGGTATCGGCGCCGAGTCAAACGCTACCTTTCGATCCAACCGCTGCGCCGATTGGGTCTGCGAGTACGACAGCAAATCTTGGATCAGGCGTTCCAGCGTCAGGGAATTGACCTTCAGGATCCGAGCCACTTCGCGCTGCTCCGCATTGAGCGGTCCGACCACTTCATCGGACAGCAGCGAAGACCCTTCCGTCAACGCGGTCAATGGTGTCTTGAGTTCGTGGGACACATGTTGGAAGAAGCGCGTCTTCTGGTCCTCAAGCACGATCAGTCGTTGGCGCAACCAATCCAATTGCTCACCCAATCGTTCAATATCCCGCGGCCCCGCCACGCGAATGCGTTGCGCGAGCTGTCCTTCGCCGAGGCGATGAATCACGGCATCGAGGTCGCGGATCGGCCGGGCAAGCAAGTAGGTGAATCCGGCGATCATCAACAGCGCCGCCGGCACCATGGCAAGGAGTTGCCAGAACACCTGTTTCTTCGAGCGAGAGGCCGAGGCCTGCAGGGTCTCGGTCTCCAGGTCAATGGCTTGGCGCGTTAGCGCACCGAGGGATTCCGTCATGCGTGTCAGGCTTGCGAGGTCGCGTTCGATCAGTCGAATGGTCTCGGCGGCGACGTTTCGCGTGGTCAACGTGGAGGCCAGCGCGTCGTCCAGGCGCACGATGTCTTCGATGGTCCGATAAGCTTCTGCACTTTTGTTGTTGGCCGAGAACGCGTCAAGCGTTTTGCGGAACCGCTCGTGCGTTTGCGCCCACGAGTCCATGAGATTCCGGTCCCCGGTCGCCGCGTAGAAGCGCGCAGCGCGTTCCATGGCATTCGCATCGGTTGCCAATTGCTGCGCCTCTCGGGACGCTGCCGCGGCGTTGACCACCGCAATGCGGCTTTGCTCTGCAAGCCGCTCAATGGCAATGGCGTTCGAAATCAGGCCCGCAATCAAGGGCAGCGCCACGATGAAAAAGCCGACCAGCAGCAACCCAAGGAATGAACTGGGATAGCGCAGCATGAAGCGGCGCTTTCGAGTCGTTGCGGAATCAGGGATGGAAGAATCGGGCGTCATTGCGCGCGCCGCAGGCTGAGGGTGGAATCAGGTGCAATGATAGAATTTCTCCCTGTCTGAATGCATGTTTGAGAGTGTCCCATGTCGATGTACGAATCTGACATCACCAAATTTGTCCGCGAACTCATGGAAAAGAATCCCGAACTTGTGGAACTGCAGCGCAAGAACCGGGCCACCTGGTGGGACAGGAAGCTTGACCTCGGTGAACTCAAGCGCCAATCCGAGTCTGAGGCCCCCAAAGCACCTTACGCTTACTTTCCGCTGCCCAAAGCGGAAAAATAGACTATCGCAGTCGAGGTCAAACGCCAGAGCCGGCGCCCCTCACGGGCCATTTTTACCTCGAACGCCGCGCCAAGACTTGAGTTGATGGATCTGGCGTAACGCGCCAAATGTGTCCGACATGATCCTCCAAGTCAGTCCAGGACCAACGGCAGGGTAATGCTCAAGGCTCCACAATGGATGGCGGAATCTGCTGCGTCCCTCACCTTGGGTTTTGCATGGAAGGCAATCGAGTACCCTGCCGCCGCCATCATCGACAGGTCGTTGGCGCCATCTCCGATGGCCACGGTTTGATGAGTCTCCAACTGCAATGCGTCGCGGGTGGCCGCCAAGTGATGTGCTTTCGCCTTGGCGTCGCAAAGCGGGCCGGTTACCCGTCCCGTGAGCTTGCCACCAACGATCTCCAAAAGATTGGAATGGGCGTAATCCAGTCCGAGGCGCGCTTTCAATCGGTCGGTGAAAAACGTGAAGCCCCCGGAGACAAGCAATAGTTTGATGCCGCGAAGTTTTGCAAACGCGACCAAGTCTTCGGCGCCGGGCGTGAGCCTGAGGCGCTGCCCATAGACCTCATCCAAAGCCGCTGCATCAAGGCCTGCAAGCAGTGCAACGCGCTGGTGAAGGCTCTCCGGCCAGTCGATTTCCCCACGCATGGCGCGTTCGGTAACCGCCGCGACTTCCTGCTTCTTCCCCACGTGGTCCGCGATTTCGTCGATGCATTCGATGGTGATGAGCGTGGAATCCATGTCCATGGCGATCAAACCGATGTCGGACCATCGCCGCCCAGCTGGCACAAATGCAAAATCAATGGCTCGTGGCGCACAGTATTCGGCGACCTGGCCTCGCATGGCGCGATCGACCCCAAAGATTCGCCAGTTTGGCCCAAGGGCCTGGTCGTTAGCCGATGCGGCGCCATTCACCAACGTGCGCACTTCATCGGCGATCGCCGCGGTCAAAGTGGGGCCTTGCAATACGAGGTCGAATGTCATGCGGCCACCCGAGCGCCTTGTGGCGTCAACTCCTTCAACAACTGACGGATTTCGATCACGCGATCCGTGAGATTTGCAGGGGATTTTTCGATGCGAAGTCTGTCCTGCCCGGCCAACTTGAAATGCTTGCGCTGTTGCACCAGCTGGATCACTCGTTGCGGTGCAATCGGGGTGGAAGGGCCGAACTGAACGACGATCGCCGCGCCGGAGGCATCGATTTTCACCAGGTCCAGCGGCTTGCCGAGCACACGCAGCCGGTGGCAATCGATCAGGGTTTGCGCCGGCTCGGGGAGCAGGCCGAATCGATCAATGAGTTCCTCCTGCAGCGACTCCAATGCGTCCTCGGTCTCGCAGTTTGCCAGACGCTTGTAGAGAACAAGACGCTCGTGCACGTCTCCGCAAAAAGTTTCCGGCAACAAGGCAGGCGCGTGCAGATTGATTTCAGTCGCCACCGAGAGAGGCCTGGTCAGGTCGGGCTCCTTGCCGGCCCTCAGGGATTTCACGGCCGTGTTGAGCATGTCGGTGTAAAGCGTAAAGCCGATGTCATGGATGCCGCCCGATTGGGATTCTCCCAGCACTTCGCCCGCGCCGCGGATCTCGAGGTCATGCATGGCCAGGTAAAAGCCTGCACCCAGGTCCTCCATGGCCTGAATGGCCTCCAGGCGCTTCTTGGCGTTCGAACTCAACGCCTCTTCAGAAGGCGTCAGCAAGTACGCGTAGGCCTGGTGGTGTGATCGACCCACGCGACCCCGCAGTTGATGCAATTGCGCCAACCCGAATTTGTCTGCACGATGAATGATGATCGTGTTGGCGGACGGCACATCAATCCCGGTTTCGATGATGGTGGAGCAGAGCAGGACATTGCTTCGTTGGTGGTAAAAGTCGCGCATCACATGCTCAAGTTCGCGTTCGGGCAATTGTCCGTGCGCGATGGAAATACGCGCTTCCGGCAGCAGTTTGGAAAGCCGCTCGTATTGGTTGATGATCGTCTCAACCTCGTTATAGAGGAAGTACACCTGCCCGCCCCGCTTGAGCTCCCGTAACACCGCTTCGCGCACCAAACCGTCCGATTGACGATGCACAAAGGTCTTGATCGACAAGCGCCGCTGTGGCGCCGTGGCGATGACGGAAAAATCCCGCAGTCCCTCGAGGGACATTGCCAAGGTGCGTGGAATGGGCGTCGCGGTCAGTGTCAACACGTCGACTTCGCTTCTCAGCGCCTTCAGGGCCTCCTTCTGACGCACACCGAATCGATGCTCCTCGTCAATGATGACCAGGCCCAAGTTCCTGAAGGCCACATCCTTCTGGATCAGTTTGTGCGTGCCAATGGCAATGTCGACCGTCCCGTCGTTGACACCTTTTAGCGCGTCGGTGGTTTCCTTCGCCGAACGGAATCGGGAAAACTCCGCGATCTTGACCGGCCATTCGGCAAAGCGGTCGGAAAAATTCTGGAAATGTTGCTCGGCGAGCAAGGTCGTCGGCACGAGGATCGCCACCTGTTTCCCCGCATTCACGGCGATGAAGGCGGCGCGCAACGCGACTTCCGTCTTGCCAAAGCCCACGTCGCCACAGACAAGCCGATCCATGGGCTTGCCCGCCGTCATATCGTCCATGACGGCCTTGATTGCGGCGGCTTGATCCGGCGTTTCTTCGAACGGAAAGTTCGCGGAAAACGCGTCAAACTCATTCAGTTTCAAGGGGAACGCAAACCCTTTGCGCGCGGCTCGCCGGGCATAGAGGTTGAGCAGTTCTGCCGCAGTGTCGCGCACCTGTTCGGCGGCCTTGCGGCGGGCTTTCTCCCATTGGCCGCTGCCTAGCCGATGAAGCGGCGCATCATCCGGGTTGGCGCCGGTGTAGCGGGATATGAACGAGAGCTGTGCAACCGGCACAAAGAGCTTGTCACCCCCCTCGTAATGCAACTCCAGGAATTCCTGCGCGCCTTCCCCCATGTCCATGATGACAAGGCCGGCGTAGCGGGCGATCCCGTGCTGCTCGTGAACGACCGGGTCCCCCACGTTGACTTCGGCCAGGTCACGCAACATGCCTTCGCCGGTTGCGCGGGACTTGTCGCGGCGTCGCGATTGGCGGACTTCTGTCGCGTAGAGCTCGGCCTCGGTGACGTACGCGACGTTCTCGTCGGGCAGCAAAAATCCGCGCTGCAAGGGGCCGGCGACAATGGCTCGCCCAAGGTCGGGGAGTGCCGAGGGCTGTTCTGCCACGACGAGCGGAACGCCGCGCTCGGCAAACATGGCCTGCATGGTTTCGCGCCGCCCGATGCTCTCTGCCAACACGGCAATGCGTCCCGCATAGGACATGGCGAACGCCTTGAACTTTGTCAAAGGATCGGCTGCGCGCCGATCCACATCGATGGCGGGCAAAGATTCGCTGCGTCCGTAGACTTCTGCGCGATCGAGCTTTTCGAAGCGCGCTGCGCCACCAAACAACTCGTCGACCGGCAGGAAAACTTCCTTTGGCGGCAAGATAGGGTAGTCGCGATCTCCCCGCAGCAGGTCGTAACGCGACTTGGTATCCGCCCAGAATTCTTCGGCGCGGGCCGCGACATCACCATGCTGAAAAAGACGTGTCGCGGGTGGAAGGTAATCGAAGACGGTGGCCGTGGATGCAAAAAACAGCGGCAGGAAATACTCCACGCCGGCGGGGGCCAAGCCGGCTGACACGTCCTTGTAGAGGCGCGACTTGGAAGGGTCGCCCTCAAAGCGGTCGCGAAACGCTTCGCGAAACGTGAGCTGTCCCTCCTTGTCGAGCGGAAACTCGCGTGCCGGAAGCAAGCGGATCTCCTTGACTGGATAGATGCTGCGTTGGGTATCGACGTCGAAGGTTTTGATCGATTCGATGTCGTCCCCGACGAGGTCCATGCGATAGGGCACGGCAGATCCGGTGGGAAACAAGTCGACCAACCCGCCGCGCAAGGCAAATTCTCCGGGCGCCATCACTTGCGTTGCATGGGTGTAGCCGGCCATCGCCAAATCGTCGCGTAGGCGATTGACGTCGAGCGGCTTGCCCGACTGGATGAAGAACGAACGCCCTGCTACATACTCCTTGGGGCACAGGCGTGCCATCGCCGTGGTCACGGGAACGATGCCCACATCGAACTTTGCATGCAAAAACTGATAGAGCGTTGAGAGGCGCTCAGACGTCAAGTCCGGATGCGGCGACAGGCGGTCATACGCCAGGGTTTCCCAGTCGGGGAGGCGATGCACACGCGCGGTCGGGGCGAACCACGCAATTTCCTCGGCCAAACGTTCCGCGTCCTGGGCGCTCGCGGCAAGGATGAAGAGCGGGGCAGTACCAAGACTGCGCGCCAGGAAAAAAGAATCTGCGGAACCGACGGGCAGCATGATCGATCACTCGGCGCCGGCGATGCTGTCAGGATTCGCCATAAAAGGTGCCAGCATGGCCTGCACTGCGGCAATGTCACCGGGCCGGTCAGCCCGCTCCTTGGCGAGCAATCGGTCCACCACGGATTGCAAGCCGCGTGCGCGCCGCGGCAACAGCGGCACTTCGTCATGCAGGTGCTTGAAGATGACCTGCACGGAGTTGTCCCCCAGGAACGGCCTTTCAAACGCAAGCATCTCGTACAGGATCACGCCGATCGCATAAAGGTCGGAACGGCCATCGATGGGTTGGCTCCGCGCCTGCTCCGGGCTCATGTAATAAGGGGTGGCAAGAAATTCACCCGGCGCAACATTCATGGGCGTGTCGCCGAATTGCGCAGAGATATTAAAGTCGATCAGCACCACACTCCCGTCGGCACGGAAAAAGATGTTCTCGGGCTTCAGGTCCAGATGCGCGATCTTTCCGGAATGCAATTCGTCGAGAGCCGACAAGATGCGTTGCGTGATGCGCACTGCATCGAGCGGCTCCATGGCCGATGACAGGCGCGAGCGCAGGTCGGTTTCTCCGAGGTATTCGATGACCACGTAGGGCCATGAGCCTGCAATGCCGGCATCGAGGTAACGCACAATTCCGCCCCCCGAGCGGGAGGAAAGGTATGCGTATCGCGTGCAGAATTTTCGCGCGAGCGTCGGGTCGTGGTATGGCGTATCCGTACCGATCTTGACCACCACACGTGTCCCGTCGTTGATGCGCTCGGAAAGGAAGACGCGCGCGAGCGTATGGTTGGCGGGCGGGGCGACCGGCCGGAACTGTTCAATGGCAAGGCGAACACGCTCGCCTTCAGACTGGAATTCAAAGGTGCCAAATTGGGAGCGGTCGTGCGTCGTGCGAAATGGTCGTGGTGCGACGCGCGTACGTTCCGGAGCAAAGCCTCCCAACGCCTCGAGCAATGTTGCGCGCGAGAGGGCGTCGCGATGAAAGATCGCACCGGCACCTGCCGCGAGGAGTTTGGGAGTTTGCTCGATCAAGTCGTCACTGACCAGCATGATGACCGGTGGCAAGTCGCCTTTGGTGCTGCCCGCCCCCAGTCGCTGCATGGCGGATTGCGCCTCGTTGAGCGTGCCCAGACCAGCGACGATGATCGCATCGCATTTGTCGCGAAGCGTCACGCCAAGCCCCAACAAGGTTTGCGAAAACGGATCGACCTCCTCAATGGTTGAATACGGCCACGCCGTGCGAATGAAGGTCGTCAGGATGTTTCGATAGCCTGCCTCGCCTGCCACCACGGCGAAGCGGGGGTCCGCCGGCAAGTCAGCCGGGACCACGTTGGACGACGCGGGAGCCGCGCGGACGATGGGCATGCGCGCGGGAAGGCGTCAGGCCACGACGACCGGGATTTTGCCGATCTTGGCTTGCCAGGCTTTGGGCCCGCTCTTGTGCACGGAGTCGCCGGAGGAGTCCACGGCCACGGTCACCGGCATGTCCCTCACCTCGAACTCGTAAATCGCCTCCATGCCCAGATCTTCAAAGGCCAGGAGCTTGGATGACTTGATGGCCTTCGAGACCAGGTATGCAGCGCCGCCGACCGCGATGCAATACACCGCCTTGTTGTCCTTGATGGCTTCGATCGCGATGTCCTTGCGCTCGGACTTTCCAATCATGCCGATGAGACCGGTCTTCTCCAGCATGGTGCGCGTGAAGCGGTCCATGCGTGAAGCGGTGGTGGGGCCTGCCGGTCCGACCGCTTCATCGCGAACGGCATTCACAGGCCCGACGTAGTAGATGAACCGGTTGGTAAAGTCCACCGGCAGCTTTTCACCCTTGGCGATCATGTCGGTCAACCGCTTGTGTGCGGCATCGCGGCCGGTGAGGAATTTTCCATTGAGCAGCAGTGTTTCGCCGGATTTCCATGTCGCGATTTCGGCCTTGGTGATCCCATCCAGATTCACGCGGCGCGAAGACTTGAAATCGAGCGCGAGCTCCGGCCAGGTCTCGAGTGACGGCGGTTCAAGCGATGCCGGACCGGACCCATCAAGCGTGAAATGCACATGACGCGTCGCCGCGCAGTTCGGCAACAACGCCACGGGCTTCGACGCAGCATGGGTGGGATATTCGCTGACCTTGACGTCGAGCACGGTCGACAAGCCGCCCAAGCCTTGGGCGCCAATTCCCAGCGCATTGACCTTTTCGTAAATCTCGATGCGCAGCTCTTCTGCCCGACTTTTCGGGCCGCGCGCCAACAGCTGATGAAAATCGAACGGTTCCATCATGCCCCATTTGGCCATGAGCATCGCCTTTTCCGGCGAGCCACCCATGCCCAATGACAACATTCCCGGTGGACACCAGTCCGCACCCATCGTCGGCACTTGCTGCAAGACCCAATCGACGATACTGTCGGACGGAAGCAGCATCGCAAATTTGGACTTGTTCTCCGAGCCGCCGCCCTTGGCTGCGACAATGACTTCCACCTTGTCACCGGGGACCAACTCCACGTGCGTCACGCCTGGGGCATTGTTGCCGGTGTTCTTGCGCTTGCCATCGACGTCCGTGAGGATCGATCCGCGCAGGGGATTGTCCTTGTCGGTGTAGGCGCGCGCTACGCCCTCATTGACCATTTCTTCAAGGGACATCTTCGTATCCCACCGGACGTCCATGCCGACCCGGATGAAGGCGATCGCGATCCCGGTGTCCTGGCAAATCGGCCGGTGGCCCTCGGCTGCCATGCGCGAATTGATGAGGATTTGCGCCATCGCATCCTTGGCTGCTGGGGACTCCTCCTTCAAATAGGCTTCATGCAACGCCTTGATATAGTCGACAGGGTGGTAGTAACTGATGAACTGAAAGCCGTCGGCTATCGAGGCGATGAAGTCTTCTTGCTTGATGGTCGTCATATGCCTGTCCTAGAAATCGTCGCGAGCATGTTTGGCGTGTGGCTTTCCGCCGTCCATAAGGCGATCGATCCACGCGATTGAGATTGCGGAAATGATGAATGCAAGGTGAATGACGGTCTGCCATAGCAACGTATGGTCACTGAGCTTGTCGGCATTGATGAACGACTTGAGCAGGTGGATTGAAGAGATTCCGATGATCGCGGTTGCCAGTTTGACTTTCAACACCGCAGCGTTGACGTGCGAGAGCCACTCGGGTTGGTCCGGATGCCCTTCAAGGTGCATGCGCGAGACGAAAGTCTCGTACCCGCCAACAATGACCATGACCAACAGATTTGAAATCATGACCACATCGATGAGGCCCAACACCAGCAGCATGATGTCCGTTTCGGTCATCTTGGCGCTGCTGAAAAATGTCCCGGAAACCAGATGTGTCAGCTCTACGCCAAATTGCCATACGTAGATCACTTGCGCGATGATGAGGCCGAGATACAGCGGCACCTGCAACCAGCGGCTCATGAAAATGAGATTGGGCAGCGGCTTGAGCGGACGAAAGGGGGACTTCTGATCAGACATATTCAAATCTCACGAAACAAAAGGAAAACCCCCACAAAACGAATTTGCGGGGGGTACGAATCAGCGACAGGGACTAGGCCGATGCCGAAATGGCGATTTTCGGGCTGATTTCCCTGCGCAAAATCTTACCATTCTTGGTGCGCGGGAACTCCTTCGCGAGATAGACGCGTTTGGGCGCCTTGTAGGCGGCGAGCTGCTGTTGTCCAAATTTGAGCAGTTCGTTGGCCGTAATTGTGGCGCCCGGCTGGGCGATGACATAGGCTGCCACGATCAGTTTGTCTTTCTCAATTTCTTCGCCAATGCACGCGCAGTCGGCAACCGCCGTGTTCGATTTGAGGACGCGTTCAACCTCGTAAGGTGAAACACGGTAGCCAAAACTCTTGATGATGTCGTCCTTGCGGCCCAGGAACCAGAGGTAGCCTTCCTCGTCGATCTTGGCGTAATCGCCGGTGAAGAAGTGGCCGTCGTGCCGGTATTTGGCAGACTCTTCCGGTTGATTCCAGTAACGGAGGAACAGCCCGGGATCGTTCTCCGGAACGCAAATCATGCCTTCCTCTCCTTGAGAGACTGGTTGGAGTGTTTCGGGATTGAGCAGGCGGATGTCGTGTCCCGGTTGTGCGAAACCAGCCGAGCCGGCGCGAATCGGCCGGTGAATGCTTTGCGACAGGTAATAAGAGAACTCACTCATACCCACCGCTTCAAAGATGTCCATGCCGAATCGCTCACGCCATGCGGCGAGCATGTCGTCGCTCAAATGCTCACCGGCACTCATGCAAAACCGAAGGCTTGGCACGTCGGCCTTCGTGGATTCGGTCTTCTGCACGATCTGCCGGTAGATGGTGGGCACACCGATGAAGATGGTGGCCTTGTGCTTTGCGATCAGGCGCATCCACAGGTTTGCATCGTTCCGGCCCTCGTGCACGATGACCGTCTTGCCGCGATAGAGCGGATCCATCAGGCCGGACCCCAGCACGTACGTCCAATTGAACTTGCCCGAATGCAGGATGCGATCCACCTGCGTCGGATCAAAGTTGAACCAATATTCCGACGCGGGTTCGCGACCGATCAATGCGCGATGCGCGTGCAACACGCCTTTCGGATATCCGGTCGTACCGGAGGTGTAGACCAGATAGGCCGGGTCATCGGCACGGGTGGCGTGTGGCGCGGAGAAGGCGGAAATCCCGTTCAATGCATGGGTCAGGTCGATGGCCGGAATTGGAGCGGAGTCCAGTTGCTTCGATTTCCCGGACAGCAAAACGATTTTCGCGTGAGGGGCCTCTTGGATGCGCGGCGCGAGCGCCTCCCAAGTTTGGCCATCCATGACCAGCACCGAGGCCCCTGAATCCTTGATCAGGTAGAGCACTTCCTCGGGTGTCAGCAAGGTCGACGTCGGAACGGCAATGCAACCCGCCTTCATGGCCCCCAGGAAGGCTGTGGGGTAGTCGAGACTGTTGGGCAAGCGAATCAGGATGCGTTCACCGGGTTCAATGCCGTGCTTGCGCAGCAGCTGCGCAAACTGTGACGTCAGGGTCGCGAGTTCCGCGTAAGTCGCCTGCCGCGTGCCCAGCAAATCGTCTTCCACCACCATGGCTGTGCGGGCCTCAATGTCGGTGCCCAGGTGCGCATCGGTGCAGGCTGCGCCGATATTGAAAAACTGCGGCACCTGCCAGGTCCAGGCAGGGAAGGGTGGGAATGAGGCTTTGGCGTTCATGGATGTTTGATTGGGAAACTCTAGGGTGGGCGCGCCGTTCGAGGCAAAAAAGCCTTGGAGAGTGCGTGAAATATAGGGTTTGGTGTTCGCGTTACAGGATGACGCCGTACGGCCAGTTTTCACGGACGACCTGCGCCGGCAGCTTCTTCAGGACTTCCATGGCAAAGCCCGTATCGGCGTCCGACAGCGCGTGCAGGGCATGCGCGCGCAAAAGGGTTTGCAGCGCCTTGCCGAACATCGGCGGGTCCAGCATCTCGCCATTGAACTTGATGGCGCCGCCCAGCAATGCATCCGCTTCGATGGCTGCCTTGAGAATGGCGCACTTGGTCTTGATGTCGGTCGGTGACGGCGTGTACGCCACCTTGCAGGGGTGGATATGCGACGGGTGGATGACCTGCTTGCCGGTCATGCCCATGGCGGCTTCCTCACATGCATGGCCGTACACGACGCGGCTTTCTTCGTCGCCATGCAGATCCAACCAGCGACGCACGTCGTCGGGTTCCACGAAATTCTCCGGCATCGCACTGTTGCCGATGAGCGTTTCGACACCGCCAATGACGCCCTTGCCCGCAATGCGCGCCTCAAACAATACCTGGTTCATGAAGTACGCCAGTTCCTCGGTCCAGCGTCGCGGGGTGATCTGGATGCCCATGGCCTTCGAGAAATCATGGATGCCGAACACCACGTGCTTGACGGTGCCGTACTGCATCAGGTCGGGCGCGATCTTGAGCGACTTCGGATGCTCGATGATGGGCTGGATCGTGATGCGATGGTTCAGGCCCACCAGCACGGCGGACAAGTCGCGAATCTCTGGTGCGCCATACGCTTCACCGGCCTTGGCAAGCATCACCACATCGATGTGATCCGAAAGGTCACGCACCATCTTCAGGTCTTTTTCATACTCCTCAGTGCGGAACGGATTGATGCGGACGGCCACCTGGACTTCCTTCCGCTTCGGCATGGAGGGCAGTTCGCGCCGCAGCAACTCGCGCGACATTTCCTTTTGCCGGCAGCCGTCCTCCAGGTCGAAGATCAGCGTGTGCGAAGGCGTTCCCCAAGCGTGCTTCTTGAAGCGGAGTGCGGCCTGCTCAAGGTCCTCGTAGAGCCCCAGCGCGGGTGCATATTTCACGGGGGGATAGTAAATCTGGATGCCGGGCCAATAGTCGCCCAAGATGCCGGAAGAGGCGGAAAGACTGCTTTCCGGCAAGGATTCAGCTGCAGCATGAAGCATGGAAAACTCCCGAGACCGCGTCACAAACAGGATTCACGTTACACCGTATGTTGCGGCGCGTCAATAAGTCTTATAAAAGACATAAGATATCTTTTTAGACTGATGATCACGTTAGCCGTCAGGTTCACGTAAGTGTCTGCCGGTACAGTGTTTTTTGCACCCTGCGGCGGCCGGGTCGGGTTTTTCCGATGACGCGCCCCGATCAAAATAAGCTACATTTCCGGCACCGACGTTTCATTCGCCGATTTTCCAGAGGAGGTTGTCCCGTGTCTTCCATCGAATCTGTCTCCCACGAAAACCGCATCTTCAATCCCCCCGCTGCAATGGTGAAGGACGCGGCGATTTCCGGCATGGCGGCCTACGAGGCGCTGGTAGCTGAGGCCGCACGCGATGAGCTTGGGTTCTGGTCAAGGCTGGCACGCGAGAACCTGACGTGGCACAAGCCGTTTACGCAAGTGCTGGACGAATCGAAGGCGCCGTTCTACCGCTGGTTTTACGATGGCGAGTTGAACGCATCCTACAACTGTCTTGACCGCAATCTTTCCAATGGCAATGCGGACAAGGTGGCCATCATATTCGAGGCCGACGACGGTTCGAACACCACCATTACCTACCGTGAACTCCACAAGCGGGTGTGCAAGTTTGCCAACGCCTTGAAATCCAAGGGCATCCAGAAAGGCGACCGCGTCATCATTTACATCCCGATGACCATCGAGGGCGTGATCGCCATGCAAGCCTGCGCACGCATCGGTGCAACGCATTCCGTGGTGTTTGGCGGCTTCTCAGCCAAATCCCTGCAGGAACGCATCATCGATGCAGGCGCCATCGCGGTCATCACGGCAGACGAACAATTGCGGGGCGGCAAGGCCCTGCCCATCAAGAACATTGTCGACGAAGCATTGGCCATGGGCGGCTGCGAGCACATGAAAACCTGCATCGTTTACAAACGCACCGGCGGCGCGATCTCGATGGCCGCCGGGCGTGACCACTGGTGGCACGACCTCGAGCCCGGCCAGCCGGAAGTCTGTGAGCCTGAGTGGGTCAACGCGGAACATCCGCTGTTCATCCTTTATACCTCGGGATCCACGGGCAAACCCAAAGGCATCCAGCATTCCACCGGTGGCTATTTGCTGTGGGCGCACATGACGATGAAATGGACTTTTGACCTCAAAAGTTCCGATGTCTTCTGGTGTACCGCCGACATCGGCTGGGTTACGGGACATTCGTACGTCGCGTACGGACCCCTGTCGATGGGCGGCACCGAAGTCGTTTTCGAAGGCATACCCACGTATCCCAATGCGGGACGTTTCTGGGACATGATCCAGAAGCACAAGGTCTCCGTGTTCTACACTGCACCCACGGCCATCCGTTCGCTCATCAAGGCGAGTGAGGTCGATCCGAAGGCTCACCCGCGGAATTTCGACTTGAAGTCTTTGCGAATCCTTGGGTCCGTTGGCGAGCCGATCAATCCCGAAGCCTGGATGTGGTACTACGAAAACGTCGGGGGCTCGAATTGCCCGATCGTTGATACATTCTGGCAAACGGAAACGGGGGGGCACATGATCACGCCGCTGCCGGGCGCGACGCCATTGAAGCCTGGATCGTGCACATTGCCGCTTCCGGGCATCCAGACCGCAATCGTTGATGAGACGGGACATGATTTGCCCAACGGGCAGGGCGGCATCCTGGTCGTGAAGCGTCCGTGGCCATCAATGGTTCGGACCATCTGGGGCGACCCGGAGCGGTTCAAGAAAACCTATTTCCCGGAAGAACTGGGCGGTAAGCTCTACTTGGCCGGCGACGGCTCGGTGCGCGACAAGGAGCGTGGGTATTTCACCATCATGGGGCGTATCGACGACGTGTTGAACGTATCTGGCCACCGCCTGGGCACCATGGAGATTGAATCCGCGCTGGTCGCCAACTCCAAGCTGGTCGCCGAGGCTGCGGTCGTCGGGCGTCCGGATGACATGACCGGTGAGGCCGTGTGCGCGTTCGTGGTCCTGAAAGGGCCGCGCCCGAGCGGGGAGGACGCAAAAGCGATTGCCAAGGAGCTGCGCGAGTGGGTCGGCAAGGAGATCGGGCCGATCGCGAAGCCCAAGGACATCCGGTTTGGAGACAACCTGCCCAAAACGCGGTCAGGCAAGATCATGCGCCGCCTGCTGCGGTCAATTGCCAAGGGTGAGGACATCAAGCAAGACACCTCAACCCTGGAGAACCCGGCCATCTTGGAACAACTGAAGCAGAACGTGTAAAGGCGGTCCGCTCACCGTGTGGGCGTGCCTTGATGGAACGCAAGCTCAGGAACGGCATTCGCGGCAAGAATGGCGCCAATGCCGTTTCATGAATGAAACCTCGTGTCCACGCCCTCCCGCACCCTGATTGAGACCACGGTCGATGACTTGGGGCGCCACGCGCCGTTCGACGCGATGTCGCGCGAGCATTTGACCGATATTGCGCTCAACTGCGAATTGACCTATGCCGCCCATGGGGAGCAGCTGCTTGCGCCTGAGGATGGACTGGCCACGCACTTTTATGTGATTCAGCGTGGTGAGGTCACCGGCCGCGGTACAGCGGGCAGTGGCGAAGAGCGCCGCGTGGTCTTGACGGAGGGTGAATGCTTCCCGGTCTGGGCCCTGATCTCACGTCGCGCGGTGACGCTCAATTACGTGGCGTCGAAAGACACGTTTCTCTATCGTGTGCCACTATCATCGTTTGAGCATGCCATGGACGTGTCGCGGCCCTTCCGTGACTTTGCCACGCGGCGGCTTGCGTCATTGGTGGAGCAATCCCAGCGAGCGCTGCAAAAGAACTATTCCTCGCGAATGACAGACCTGCGCGACCTGTCGCGTCCCTTGGGATCCATTCTCAGGCGCATCCCGATTACCGTGCGCGAATCCACACCGCTGCAAGATGTGCTGGTATTGATGAGGGACCACCGAATCGGTTCTGTCGTGGTGGCGGGAGAAGACGGTTCACCGGTCGGCATCTTTACGGAACGCGATGTGCTGGACCGTGTTGCACTGGCCCGGCTGCCGTTGGAGACACCGGTCAGGGGAGTCATGACGAAAGACCCATTTTCCCTGCCGTCGCATGCCGACGTCTTTGAGGCCGCCCAAGCGATGGCCCGCCACCGTTTCCGGCATGTCCTCGTGGTGGATGAAGGAAAGTTTCTGGGCGTCGTATCGGAGCGTGATTTGTTTGCGCTTCAGCGACTGACGGTGGGGGAGGTGGCCAAGGGCATCGAGCAGGCAGGGGATGTTGCGGCATTGGCTGGTGCTGCCGCGTCGGTGCGGCTGTTTGCGAACGCGTTGCTTGCCCAAGGCGTGGCGTCGGCGCAGCTCACCCACTTTGTGACGATCCTCAACGATGCCATTGTCGACCGTGCCTTGACTCTTTGCGGATTCGATTCAAATGTGGCAGGCTGGTGCTGGATGGCGTTGGGGTCCGAAGGACGTATGGAACAGACTCTGGCGACCGATCAGGACAATGCGTTGATCTTTGTGCCGCGGAACGGGCAACCGTTGGCTGAAGCCAGGGAAGGCTGGCTCGCACTGGCGCGCAAGGCCAATGCGGCATTGGATGCCTGCGGGTTCCCACTTTGCAAAGGGGAAATCATGGCCGGCAATCCGCGCTGGTGCATGACTGCAGCAGAGTGGCAGGATACGTTTTCGGGTTGGATGCGAGGTGTCAACGGTGATGCCCTGATGAACGCAGCGATCTTTTTTGATTTTCGTCCCTTGGCAGGTGATCGCACCTTGGCGGTGGAGCTGCGCAGGTGGCTGGTGGAGAATGCGCCGCAACAGGCATTGTTCCTGCGCCTGATGGCTCAAAACGCGCTTCAGGTGAAGCCGCCGCTTGGACTGATCCGTGATTTCATAGTAGACGACAAGGAAGTGCCGGGCACGCTGAACCTGAAGCAATACGGCGCGCGGCCCTTCATCGATGCGGCACGCGTGTTCGCACTTCAGTCAGGCATTGCGGCGACCAACACTGCAGAGCGGATTCGCCAGATTGCCCACAAGCTCCGGATATCAGAGGAGGAAACGGGGGCGTTTGTGGATGCGTTTTCATTCATTCAACTCCTGAGGCTCCGAAGTCAGGAGCCCGCGGACAGTGCCGCGGGGCTGCCACCGAATCGAGTTGATCCGGATGCGTTGAATGACCTGGACCGGCGCATTCTCAAAGAATCCCTGCGTCAGGCGCGCAAGTTCCAAAGTCGTTTGGAGTTGGACGTCCAGACATGCGGCGCGTGTGATTTTTGATTGGCGCAGATGGCTGGGTGGGGCCCCGCCACAAGCCCGTTCGTTGCAGCATGCGCGGGTTATTGTAGATGTTGAAACAACGGGTCTGGATGTGTACCGGGACCACTTGCTGGCGATTGGTGCGGTCGGCGTCACCGGCAGCAACCTTTCGCCGAGAGACAGCTTTGAGATAGTGCTAAAGCAAGATGAAGCCAGTGCTGCCGCAAACATCCTGATCCACCGGATCACCGGGAGTGAGCAACGTGGCGGCGAACCTTCTGGCCCTGCGTTGGAAGCATTCCTTCAGTATGTGACGAACACGGAAACGTCCGGATGCGTGGGCTATCACGCGGCGTTTGATGAGGCGATGTTGAGGCGGGCATTCAAAGCGGCGGGTCGCGATCTGCCGTCCATGCTGAGATTTCTCGATCTTGCCGATCTCGCGCCCGCGCTTCTGCCGGGTGTACTGTCGCCGAAGGCACCCTTGGATGACTGGTTGAAGGTCTTCGGAATTCACGTGGGGCGTCGGCATCATGCAGTGGCGGATGCATTGGGAACTGCGCAACTTTTCTTGCAACTGCGGTCGGTGGCGCTGGCGAAGGGCGTGTTCACCCCGCAAGGGCTGTTTGAACTCGCGCGGGCGCAACGCTGGCTGAATCGGAGCGTTTAGAGGGACTGATTGGCGCGATGCCGCCGTCGAATTGTTTGACAATTCCCATGGCCCCGCATAAAAAGGGCCTCAGTCTTTTCAAAGTACCCTCCGAATGGCCGCACCCAAATCTTCCGGACGGACCCCACGCCTGATCGCAATCTTGTTGCTGGGCGTCATGTTGTTCAATTTCCCCATGTTGGCGGTATTCAATGTGAAGGCCACTATTTGGGGCATTCCAGTGCTTTACGTGTACCTTTTCACCGCCTGGGCCGCGGTGATCGGCCTGGTGTATTGGGTGGTGGAGCGCCACTCGGGCGCCAGAGACTGAGCCAGTACACATGTTGTCAGGCTCCACCATCGTTGCTGCGTCGTTTGTCTACATCGGATTCTTGTTCGCAATCGCATGGTATGCGGATGGCCGGGCTGAAGAGGGCCGATCGCTGATTGCCAGCCCTTATGTGTATGCCTTGTCGCTGGGTGTCTACGCGACGGCCTGGACATTTTACGGAAGCGTCGGGCGCGCAGCATTGGATGGGGTAGGCTTTCTCCCCATCTACCTCGGGCCCACATTGATGATGGTGCTGTGGTGGTTCGTCGTGCGAAAGATCATCCGCATCGCGAAGACCAATCGCATCACGTCTCTGGCAGACTTCGTGGCCACACGGTATGGCAAGAGCGCGATGCTCGGTGCGCTGGTGACCATCATGGCGGTGGTCGGCATCCTGCCGTACATCTCCTTGCAACTAAAGGCCATCTCGACGAGCTTTCAGATACTTCTGCAGTACCCCGATATCGTCATGCCCTCTCGCACGGTAATGAGCGGGATCTTCAATGACACCGCGTTTTACATCGCGATTTTTCTCGCTGGCTTCACGATTGCCTTTGGAACTCGGCAACTCGACGTGGCGGAAAGGCATGAAGGCATGGTTGCGGCAATTGCCTTTGAGTCCGTCGTCAAGCTGATTGCATTCATGGCCGTAGGGCTATTTGTGACGTTTTCGATGTTCGATGGACCGCGCGATATCTTTTCTCGCGCCGGCGATGTTCCATCATTGGCCGCCCAGTTTGCGCCCTTTGAGCAGGCCAATGGCAGTTACATGAACTGGACTTGGCTGGTCATCTTGTCGATGCTGGCGATCTTGTTTCTGCCCCGGCAGTTCCAGGTGGCAGTGGTCGAAAATGTCGACGAGCGCCATCTCAACAAGGCTGTCTGGCTCTTTCCGCTGTACATGCTGGCCATCAACCTGTTTGTGCTGCCAATCGCCTTTGGCGGGTTGATCCACTTTCAAGGCCGTGCCGTGGATGCCGATACGTTTGTCCTGACGCTACCCATGTCGATGCAGCATGAGTGGCTTGCGCTCTTTGTATTCATCGGCGGCCTTTCTGCGGCGACCGGCATGGTGATTGTCGAGACGATCGCGCTCTCCACCATGGTGTGCAACGACTTGGTGATGCCTTTATTGCTCAAGATCCGGCGCATCAAACTGATGCCGCACGAAGGAATGTCAGCTCTGCTCCTCGACATCCGCCGCACGGCAATCATTGCGATTCTGATGCTGGGCTATTTTTATTACCTGGTTTCGGGGAATGCTTATGCGCTGGTGTCGATCGGCCTGATTTCATTTGCCGGGGTTGCGCAATTCGGTCCGGCCATCATCGGCGGCATCTATTGGCGCGGAGCAACCCGTGCGGGTGCCACCGCGGGTCTGGTTGCCGGCTTCATCCTCTGGGCCTATACCCTGCTGCTCCCTGCGTTCGTCAAGTCGGCATGGCTGCCTTCAGGTATCTTGGAGGAAGGCCCTTGGGGAATCGCCCTTCTGAAACCGGCGGAACTCTTCGGATTGACCGGGCTCGATCAAATTACGCACGCAATGATATGGAGCATGTTGGCAAACATTGGGCTGTACGTTTGCGTATCTCTGTTGACGCGGCAGTCTGTGAATGAGCGCGTGCAGGCAACCTTGTTCGTCGATGTTTTTGGACAAACCGGCGAGCGAACGCGCTTCTGGCGTGGCACGGCATCAGCCAATAACCTGCAAACCTTGCTCGGGCGATTTCTCGGGCCGGTACGTGCTGCGGACTTGTTCCTGGCCTACGCGCGATCCCGCGGACTGGATGCCGCGGATGCACTGGAGGCTGATGGCGAGCTGGTGCGGTTTACGGAGGTCCAGCTGGCCGGAGCCATCGGGGGTGCATCGGCGCGTACGATGGTGGCTTCGGTGGTCAAAGAAGAGCCCTTGCGTGCGGATGAGGTCATGTCAATCATTGATGAGGCCTCGCAAGCGATTGCGCAATCCCAAGCGCTTGCCGCCAAACAGGCGGAGCTGGAACGGGCGACCCGCGAGTTGCAAGCCGCCAATTCCCGCTTGACCGAGCTCGACCATTTGAAAGACGACTTCATTTCAACGGTGACTCATGAGTTGCGTACGCCGCTGACCTCCATTCGTGCGTTTTCGGAAATTCTGCATGACAATCCAGACATTGATCCCGCAGAGCGGCAACGGTTCCTTGGAATCCTGGTTAGTGAATCAGAGCGTCTGTCCCGGCTCATCAACCAGGTTTTGGATCTGGCCAAACTCGAGTCTGGCGCGGCGGAATGGAAAGTCGACAAGCTCGACCTTCGCGACATTGTTGATTCGGCTGCGCAGGCGACCATGCCACTCTTCAAGGCACGCGAGATTGCCTTTTCTTCAAATGTGCAGGGAGACTTGCCGCCAGTCGAGGGGGACCGGGACCGGTTAATGCAGGTCATGATGAATTTGCTGTCCAATGCGAGCAAATTCTGCGACCCTCATGCAGGCACGGTGGAAGTGACGTTGGCGAAAGACAAGGACGGCGTTCGCGTCGACGTCCAGGATAACGGCGCCGGAATCGACGTTGAAAACCAGCAGTTGATCTTCGAGAAATTCCGCCAGGTGGGCAATTCCTTGACCGAAAAACCTCCAGGGACTGGGTTGGGGCTGGCAATTTGCCGTGAAATCATCGGGCATCTGGGCGGCAAGTTGTGGGTACAAAGCCAACCGGGTCAGGGGGCGACGTTCTCCTTCGTGTTGCCGGCGGCCACAGGAGCGGCTGAGTGACGACTACAGCGCGGGGCCGGGTGCTGATCGCGGAGGACGAGCCCCCTATCGTGACCTCGTTGGAGTTCTTGTTGAAGAGTCGGCGTATCGACACGCGGGCCGCGGGCGATGGCGAGACTGCGCTGGCATTGGCAGAGGCATTCAAGCCCCATGTTGTGCTGCTGGATGTCATGCTTCCCAAAGTCAGCGGATTCGAAGTATGCCGGGTCATTCGCGCAAAAAAGAAAGGTTGGCAGCCGCGCATCATTTTTCTAACTGCGCGTGGACTGGAAGCCGACATCGCACGTGGACGTGAAGTCGGCGCAGACCTTCATATCGGAAAGCCTTTTTCGACCAAAGACCTGATGACAGACATCGAACGGCTTCTTCGAGACGCGTCGCCAGACTGGACGCCCATCACTTAACCCCGTATTCTTGCGGCCCATGAACACACTGGCCAACGATGCCTCCCGGGGAGGCCCGCCGACGGTTTACGTGGTGGATGACGATACGTCTATCCGCGAAGTGCTTGCATGGCTCATGCAGTCGAATCGCATTGCAGTGAAGTGCTATGCCAGTGCCGCGGCTTTCCTGGCCGAATTCAAGCCGGATTCGCCCGGTTGCCTGATCCTCGACCTCTATATGCCGGGCATGAGTGGACTGGATTTGCAGCAATATTTGATTCGCCATGGCATTACCATGCCGGTGATATTTTTGTCTGGTCGAGGCGACATCGGCAAGGCCGTCGAGGCCGTCAAGCAAGGCGCGGTGGATTTCATCGAAAAGCCGTTCGATTACAAGCGAATCCTCATGACGGTTCGGGAATGCATGCAACGGGATGCCGCAATGCGGGCCACGCGATCCGCCAAAGACGCCTTCAAGGTCCGGATGGCGACATTGACGCAACGAGAAAAAGAAGTCATGGATTACGTCGTTGCCGGACAGACCAATCGCGAAATCGCGGAAATCCTGGGAATCAGCGTCAAGACGGTCGAGGCCCATCGCTCCCGCCTGATGGAAAAACTGGATGTTGATTCGGTGGCCGCACTTGTGCAGAACGCGGTAACTGCGAAAGCATGACTGCCTTTTGTTGCGCCGCAGCAGAAGTCTCCTAGGGTAATTCCGGATTGTTGGTGCACTTCCTCGCCACCTAGCATGGCGCCATCTTCAACGAGGATGCGCGGCATTGCGCGCGCCAACCAGGAATGTCATTGATGCAGGCGTTGGGGTTTGTCCATTTGATTGTGGCGATTGCGCTGATGGGTTTGTGCGCGCAAGCCGTGCTTTATGTGCTTGCGGGTGCCAATCGCGAGAACAATATTTTTTACCAAGTGGCGCGGATCATCCCGTCCCCGTTTGTAAAGCTGTTTCGTATCATTACTCCGAAAAAGATTGACGATCGGCATGTCCCGTTTGCCGCCTTTTGCGGGCTATCCGCCGTTTTCCTTTGGCTGATGTTTTTTATTCCCACGCTCAAATGACCCTCTCAGAAAAGTTTTGGCGATGGTATCGACTGGAGGCTGCGGACTGGCTCCTTTGGCTCAAACAGCCAAAATTGGCGCGCAACTTGTACGAGCATATTCTTCGTGAGCAACCGTCGGATGCGCACGCGCTATCCTGTCTGGCGTTTCTTGAGGCAGGCCAGGGGAATCGCATCACCGCCGTGGAACTCCTTGACCGCGCCGTGCAGGTGACGCCGGAGGATGTGCGGTGCCATTACAACCGGGCGTTCATGTTGCAGGAACTTAACCGGCATGAAGACGCTGTCTCCGCGTTTGACCGGGTCCTGCACCTCAAGTCCGACCACGACCTTGCGCACTATGGCCGCGCGTTGAGTTTGATCGCCTTGAACCGATTTGAAGAGGCAATCCCCGCTCTCAAGCGCAACACCGAACTGCAGCCCATGTCGCCGTATGGTTGGTACCAGTTGGCACGCGTGTACCACGCGCGTGGCCGCATGGAAAAAACGGAAAAAATCATCAGGCACTTGGCGACGTTTGAGCCCAAGATCGCCCGACAACTATCAAGGGAAACCGGCATTCAAGTTGAAACCGCACGACTTTAGGACATTTCATTCGCTTCAAACCGTTGCACAAGGGCCGGCACAGGCCTCAAGACCCCTGAATCTCTGCAATTCAGCAACAACTACCCGAAGGAGGCAACCATGCAGTTATCCGCAAGGCATGAGGAGTACTGGTCCAAGAACCTGAGGTTGACGGCAATTCTGCTGGCAATCTGGTTTGTTGCGACCTTTGTCGTCGGCTATTTCGCCCGGGAATTGAGTTTCAATTTTTTTGGCTGGCCGTTTGCGTTCTACATGGGCGCCCAGGGGGCCTTGATCATTTACGTGGTGATCATTTGGTACTACGCGCGATACATGAACAACCTGGACAAGGAACACGATGTCCACGAAGGGGAGGATGACTCATGTTCAATTCCGCCACTCAAAGCGAATTCGCCGCGGCGCTGAAAAAATCGTACACCTGGTACACCGGCGGCTTTGCCACCTTTGTGATCTTGCTGGCGATCGCGGAGAAGATGGGCCTGCCCCGCGTTTACATCGGGTATGCTTTCTTGGGTGCCACCGTGCTCCTGTACGCGGGCATCGGCATCATGAGCCGGACCCTCGGATGCTGCTGAATATATGTGGCCGGTCGGTGGTTCCAGCGCTGTTCAATGGCATGGCGACCGGTGCGGACTCGATGTCTGCCGCATCGTTCATCGGCATGGCAGGAACGTTGTACCTCAGCGGGTTCAATGGCCTTGCGTTCATCATGGGCTGGACGGGCGGTCGCACTGCTCGCGCCACGGCAAGTTCGGGCAGTTCACCATTCCCCACCGGTGCTCGTTACGGCGGCAACTTGCCGCGCTTTGTGCTCATTCACCTATGTGGTAGCCCAAGTGTATGGTGTTGGCCTGATCACAACGCGCCTGATTCCCGGCGTTGCGTTCGAAACCGGCATCTTCATCGGACTGGGCGGGATTCTGGTCTGCTCGTTCCTGGGTGGTATGCGGGCGGTGACGTGGACGCAGGTGGCTCAATACATCATTCTGATCGTGGCCTATATGATTCCGTGCGTCTGGATTGCCGTCAAGCACACCAGTGTACCGCTTCCCCAGATGGTCTACGGCACCGTGTTGGAGAGGGTGACGGCACGCGAACAGGTCTTGATCGATGACCCGAAGGAAAAGGAAGTGCGCGCGATCTTCAAGAAGAACGCCGACGACTTCGACGCCAAGGTCAAAGCACTGCCGAAATCCTGGGAAGACGGCAAAGCCGAGCTCCAGAAGAAAATTGAGGACCTGAAGGCCGCTGCCGCCCCTGCAAAGGACATTGAAGCGACTGAAAAAGCTTTGGCAAGCTATCCAAAGGATGCGCATCAGCTGCCAAGCTGGCTTGGAGCGCTGCCCGCGTTCCAATGCCGGTCGCGCAGGTCCGCCACTGCGCCATGCCGAGGCCTGTGGCGATGATGGCGTGGATGCTTCGCGCGGCAACTTCCTGGCTTTGATCTTTTGCCTCATGATCGGTACGGCCGCACTGCCGCACATCCTGATGCGGTACTACACCACGCCTTCCGTCAAGGAGGCGCGGACCTCTGTGTTCTGGTCACTGTTTTTCATCTTCCTGCTGTACTTCTCGGCTCCCGCACTCGCGGTTCTGGTGAAATATGACGTCTACACGCTGCTGGTCGGCTCGGAGTTTGCAAAGCTGCCGCAGTGGGTGACCGCATGGCAATCCGTCGATAAGTCGCTGTTGTCGGTGGTTGACGTCAACAAGGATGGAATCGTTCAACTGGCGGAAATCGTCATCGGCGGCGACATTGTCGTGTTGGCCACGCCGGAAATCGCAGGATTGCCCTACGTGGTTTCGTGCTTGTCGCAGCTGGGGACGGGCGGCGGCACTCTCAACCGCAGACGGCCTGCTGTTGACGATCGCCAACGCCCTGTCACACGACCTCTACTACAAGATGCTTGACCCGAATGCATCGACAACGCGTCGTGACGATTTCCGCGTTGCTGCTGGTCGCTGGTCGCCGCGGCAGGGTTGTGTGCAAAGTGCAGACATCTTGTTCCTGGTGTCTGCTGCATTCTCGTTCGCTGCCGCCGCTTTCTTCCCGGCCTTGGTGCTGGGCATCTTCTGGAAGCGCGCCAACAAATGGGGTGCAACGCTTGGGATGGTCGCCGGCTTGGGTATCACCTTTTACTACATGATCACCACCCAAGTGTGGATGCGCGAGATGTTCTTTGGTACCCCGCGCAGCGCACCAGTGGACCTCTGGTGGGGCATCCAGCCCATCTCTGCGGGTCTCTGGGGGGTCCCGCTTGGGTTCCTCGTGATCATCGTCGTCAGCTTGATCACGCCGGCGCCGGACAAAGAGACGCAAGAACTGGTTGACCATGTGCGGTTCCCCGTGTTGAAGGGCGACACGATGAATACGCAAGCAGCCGAGTAACTCGCGCAAGCGCTACAATCAAAGCCCGCGCCGGACATTCCGGTGCGGGCTTTTTCTTTATTGGCGGACGATGTCGCGGCTGTTTCGTTATTTGGCGAAGGAAATATTCTGGGCGACCCTGTTGTTGCTGGTCGCCTTGCTCGCGCTGTTTGCTCTTTTCGACTTCATTCGCGAAATGGGCGACCTTGGCAAAGGCCAATACCGCTTTGCCACGCTGTCGCTCTATGTGCTGCTGGCGCAGCCGACGCATCTGGTGGTAGTGTTTCCCATGGCGGCCTTGATGGGGACGCTGTTCGCGATTGCCCGGCTCTCTACGCAATCGGAGCTGACGGTCATGCGTGCGTCCGGGCTGTCATTGATGCGGCTGGCCGGCCTATGTGCAGGCATCGGATTGTTGTTTTCAGTTGCCGTGCTGATGTTTGGAGAGTTTGTCGCCCCGTCGACCGAAGAGTGGGCCAAGCGCACGAAGCTCAATGCCACCACCAACGTGATTGCCAAGCAATTCCGATCCGGCTTTTGGATGAAGGATGACCTTTCATTCGTCAACATCGGCAACGTGACCGCAGATCGCGGATTGCAAGACATTCGGGTCTACGAGTTCGATCGCCAGTATCGGTTGACGTCATTGAGTGTGGCAAAGTCCGGTGTTTATGACGCCGCCGTTGCCCGCTGGAAATTGACAGATGTCAGCCGCACAACATTTGTAGGAGACGGAGCGCGAATTGAACAATTGGCCTCTGCATCCTGGAATTCGGCGATCACGCCGGGATTGATCTCCGTGCTGTTGGTACGCCCGGATTCAATGCCGATCGCGAGCCTTTACAGTTTTATCGACCATCTGCGCAACAACCAGAGCAACAGCACGCAATATGAGCTGGCTTTCTGGGGCAAGGTTTTCCAGCCCGTGACGACGGTTGTCATGATGCTTCTGGCGATCCCGTTTGCCATCCAGCCCCAACGTACGCGGGGTGTGGGCGCGATGATGATTCTCGGGATCCTTGCCGGACTCTCCGTCTATTTTCTGAACCAGCTTGCCGGAAATCTCACGGTCATCAACGATTGGCCGCCACTGGCCAGCGTGGGGACGCCACACTTGATGTTTTTGGGTTTTGCGTTGGGGCTCATCGTGATCAAGGAGCAGCCCATTCGCTGGTCACCCCGACGACGCAATCCGACGGTCTCGCTTTAGTCGCTGCGGATCAGCCGTGTCCTTGCCAGGCGATCATGCAGGAATTGGCGTTCTTGATCAAATCGCGCCCAGAGAAGGGTGGCCAACGTCGGAACAATCAACCAACCCACGACGACAGGGCTCACCCGATGGGGAAACATGAACAACACGACCGCGACGCACGCCGGGAGAAAGAAGAGGCTCGCACAAACCAAACGTAACAATGCTTGCGCGGCGTTGAGTGGCTGCCCGTTGCGCCGAACCACGCGAATGCGCCAAGTCTTCATGGGCAATGTTTGTCCGCCGTGCGTCCAGAACCAAACGAAGTAGCACGCGACGACGGCGGTCAAATAGCATTGAAAGAACACTTGTGGCCACCCGCTTGTCACTGCTCCATGTGTGCCGGCGGCCGGAAACGCGGCAATCAACAATAACGCAAGAAGCAACAGGCCCTCGTAAGGAAGGCAAGCGATGCGTCGTCGCAGGCTTGGAACATCGTTCGCAGATGCCCGTGCCTCTGGCTGAATATCTGACACAGCCGGGCTATTGTGGGGTGCCGCTTGGGGAGGGGGCCTGTGCGCGCTGCTGACTCTTTTCGCCCCAGCGTTCGCGCAATTCATGTTGCTTTTGGGGAGGCAACGAATTGAGGTCGCGATATTTCTCCCGGGCCTGATTGCGCTGCTCAGGCGTCAGCGCGGCCCAGTCGCGAATGCGTTCGCGGTACCTTTCCTGCTGAATCGGTGCCAACTTTGGATACTGGCGCGCGCTATCGATCAGACGGCGTTGTTGGGTGCCACCCAATTTGTCCCAGTCCTTTTCAAGCGGAGCCAACACCTGACGTTGGTCTGCGGGCAACTTTTTCCAACTCACTTGGGGAGTCGGTTTCTTTGAATCTTGGGCGGGACCGGCTTGCGCAAACACAGGCGACACAAAACAAACCGCCATCGTCAGGATAGCGGCTCGCAGAAGGATCTTGTCGGGAATAGGTCTCACTCGCCCGATTCCTTGACCCAGTCCGCAAAATCTTTGTCCAGGAAGGCATCGATGGGCAATTCCCCAGTGAGCAATTTGGTATCGAGTTCACCGACTTCGTCATAACGCTGATCCGCCGGACTGTTCCAGCTGTAGATCGCGATGCTTGTAACCAGTGCGACTACAGGAACCCATAGTATGGGTTTTTTCAGCCACCAGGCGGGTTCCACCACATGCCCAGAAACCGTCGCCAGACCAAGCACCGAAATCGGCTCGACATACGCCTTCAACGCCTTTTCCCGGGCGGCATGCAACCGAGCCAACTTGGCGTCATCGATGCGCGTGATTCCGGCGTTCAGGGTTTGGGCAATTTTCTTTGCGATGACCTGTTCATTCATGACCGTTCTCCCGCGTGACCGGTGCCGACGACCGAGTCCATCGAAATACCCTTTATTTTCAATAATTTAGACAATGATTCAACCGCGCGCGAACAATGGGTCTTGACACTTCCTTCTGAACACCCCATGGCAGCCGCAGTTTCCGCTACGTCCAATTCCTCCCAGTAACGCAGCATGAACGCTTCACGTTGACGCCCGGGCAGCTTCTGGATCGCCTCTTCAATTGCGGAGAGCACCTGCGATTGTTCCAGTTGATCCGCAGGGGAAACGGGCACACTGCCGGTGTGTTCCGCCTCGATATTTTCGAGAATATCGAAGTCGTCGTCCTCATCCTTGGTACCGAACGACGAAAACAACGAGGTCCATGTGTTTCTCACCTTTTGGCGACGAAACCAGTCACGGATATTGTTTTGCAAGATGCGTTGGAAAAGCATCGGAAACTCGCTGGCAGGGCGGTCGGAGTAGCTTTCCGCGAGTTTCATCATCGAATCCTGAACGATGTCGAGCGCCGCTTCATCGTCGCGGACCGCATAGACCGCTTGCTTGAATGCGCGCTTTTCGACCGAGGCCAGGAAATCCGACAGTTCTTGTCTGGTACTCAGTGGGGGCCTCTACCGTTTTTGTTTTCGTCGCGCCGGGGCGCAGGGGGCAAATCTTGAAAGGCGCAGAGTCTAGCAAAGATCAAGAACGGGCGCTGTGACAGGGTCGACACCCTTGACCAATTGCGCGGCAGCCGGTAAGGTTCGTTTTTCTGCACTGCACCATCCGCCGGGCGACCCCCGGTTTCGGGCGCCTCACCACAGGCGTTCCAGTGGACCGGCGCAGTGAGCCGGGCGCAAGGACGAAACCCCAAAAGGGTGACCGAGCGCAGCAACATTCGCCGGACACCTGGAGCGTCGCCGCTGGCCGGAGGCGTTGCCGTGGGACGGTTCCCGCTCATTGCGTTCATTGTTTCAGGACCACTGTGATGAAAATGTCTGACGCCCCCTCTGCGGCGCATGCCGCGAATGCACCATCCGTAAGCACCGATTTGATCTCTGGTGCCGACATTGTTTGTCGTGCCCTTGCGGCAGAAAACGTTGAGTTCGTCTTTGGCTATCCCGGCGGCGCCGTGTTGGTCATCTACGACGAAATCTTCAAGCAGAAAAAGTTCTCACACATTTTGGTTCGCCACGAGCAAGCCGCGGTACATGCAGCAGACGCTTATGCGCGTTCAACGGGTCGCCCTGGGGTTGCGTTGGTCACCTCCGGCCCCGGGGTCACCAATGCCGTGACGGGCATTGCCACGGCACACATGGATTCCGTGCCGATGGTCATCATTACCGGGCAAGTACCCACTCACGCGATCGGGCAGGACGCATTTCAGGAGTGCGATACCGTGGGGATTACCCGTCCCTGCGTCAAGCACAACTTCCTGGTGAAAGATGTGGGCGACCTGGCAGAAACGATCAAAAAAGCGTTTTATGTGGCAACAACGGGACGCCCAGGCCCGGTTGTTGTGGATATTCCCAAGGACGTCTCTATCGCGAAGGCACCGTTTTCATATCCGGCAGCCGTGGAAATGCGCTCTTACCGCCCGACAACAAAAGGGCATGCCGGCCAGATCAAGAAGGCCATGCAGATGCTGTTGGAAGCGCAGCGACCGATGATTTATGTGGGCGGGGGCGCGGTGCTCGGCAATGCCTCCAATGAAGTCACCGAACTTGTCCGGATGCTGGGATACCCGTGTAACAACACCCTCATGGGGTTGGGCGCGTTTCCGGCCTCTGACAAGCACTTCGTAGGCATGTTGGGCATGCACGGCACGTACGAAGCCAATATGGCCATGCAGCATTGCGATGTGCTGATCGCCATCGGCGCCCGCTTCGATGACCGGGTGATCGGCAACCCGGGGCATTTTGCTTCGGGCAATCCCAATCGCCGAATCATCCACATCGATATTGATCCTTCTTCAATTTCCAAACGCGTGAAAGTGGATGTGCCCATTGTTGGCGGCGTGAAAGAAGTGTTGACGGAATTGGTCGCACAGTTGAAGGCCGCGGAACAAAAACCCGATAGAAAAGCCATCGCAGATTGGTGGAAGCAGATCGAAGAATGGCGCGGCAAGGATTGCCTCAAGTTCAAGCAAGGCACGGACGTCATCATGCCGCAGCACGTCGTGCAAAAGCTTTGGGAGGTGACCAAGGGCGATGCATTTGTCACTTCCGACGTCGGTCAACACCAGATGTGGGCGGCGCAGTATTACCGCTTTGACAAACCCCGCCGCTGGATCAATTCGGGCGGACTGGGGACGATGGGTGTCGGAATACCGTATGCGATGGGTGTGAAGTTTGCGCATCCGGATTCCGACGTGGCTTGCATTACCGGCGAGGGATCTGTGCAGATGTGCATCCAGGAACTCTCCACATGCAAGCAGTACCATTTGCCCATCAAGGTCATCCTTCTGAACAATCGGTACCTCGGCATGGTGCGCCAGTGGCAGGATTTCTTTCACGGCAATCGTCATGCAGAGAGTTACATGGATGCCCTTCCAGATTTCGTCAAACTGGCAGAGGCCTATGGACATGTCGGCATGCGGATTGAAAAACCAGCCGACGTCGAGGGCGCTCTGAAAGACGCCTTCGCAATGAAGGATCGGCTGGTCTTCATGGATTTCATTACCGATCAGAAAGCCAACGTCTTCCCGATGGTGCCCGGGGGGAAGGGTATTAGCGAAATGATCCTCGCGGAGGATCTGTAATGCGTCACATCCTTTCGATCCTGATAGAAAACGAAGCGGGCGCACTTTCGCGTGTGTCCGGCCTTTTCTCGGCACGTGGATACAACATCGAGTCCTTGACGGTTGCGCCGACAGAGGATGCAACGCTGTCCCGCATGACTATCGTCACGACGGGTTCTGACGATGTAATAGAGCAGATCACCAAGCAGGTCAACAAACTTGTCGATGTGGTGAAGATCGTTGACCTTAACGAGGGAAAGCATGTCGAGCGTGAACTCATGCTCGTGAAAATGCGCGCAATCGGAAAGGACCGCGAAGAGTTAAAACGCACAGCTGACATTTTTCGCGCGCGCGTCATCGACCTGACTGAAAAAACCTACGTGGTCGAGCTGACCGGTACCGTGGAAAAACTTGATGCGTTTCTCGAGGCAATCGACCGTGCGCTGATCCTTGAAACGGTTCGCACGGGGCCGTGCGGGCTGGGACGCGGCGAATGGATCATGAAAGCCTGACGCGATTCGACGGTCGTGGCTCAAGTTTCCGAAAATCTCCCAACGAGTTGAAATGCAAAAGGAAAAGCAATGAAGGTTTATTACGACAAGGACTGCGACCTTTCCCTCATCAAGAACAAGAAGGTGGCAATTATCGGCTTTGGTTCCCAAGGCCACGCGCATGCTCAGAATCTCAATGACTCGGGTGTCAAGGTCACGGTGGGCCTTCGCAAAGACGGAGACTCCTGGAAAAAGGCCAAAAAGGCAGGCTTGAAAGTCGCTGAGGTCACGGACGCCGTGAAGGGTGCGGACCTCGTGATGATGTTGTTGCCAGACGAACATATCGGCGATGTTTACAAGAAGGAAGTGCACCCCCACATCAAGAAGGGTGGCGTGCTGGCATTCGCGCACGGATTCAACGTGCACTATGGGGTGGTTACGCCACGCGAAGACTTGGACGTGATCATGATTGCCCCCAAAGGTCCCGGACACCTTGTGCGATCCACCTATGTGGCCGGTGGCGGCGTTCCGAGTTTGATTGCGGTTTGGCGAGACCACTCTGGAAAGGCCAAGGATATTGCCCTGTCCTATGCAAAGGCCAATGGCGGCTCGCGGGGTGGCGTTATCGAGACGAATTTTCGCGAAGAAACAGAGACGGATCTTTTTGGTGAGCAAACCGTCCTGTGCGGCGGCATTGTTGAACTCATCAAGGCTGGGTACGAAACGCTGGTGGAGGCGGGTTACGCACCGGAAATGGCCTACTTCGAATGTTTGCATGAGACCAAACTGATTGTTGACCTGATCTATGAAGGCGGCATCGCGAATATGAACTACTCGATTTCAAACAATGCGGAGTACGGTGAATATGTCACCGGGCCAAAGGTCATTGGTCCCGAGGCCAAAGCCGCAATGAAAAAAGCACTGCACGATATTCAGACCGGCGAGTATGCGAAGAGCTTCATTCTCGAGAACAAGGCCGGTGCGCCGACGCTTACCGCGCGTCGTCGCCTGCTGGCGGAGCATGAGATTGAAAAGGTTGGTGAGAAACTCAGAAGCATGATGCCGTGGATCAAGGCCAACAAGCTGGTGGATAAGGCGCGCAACTAGCGCTTTGGCAGGGGCAACCCAGACCCTCAGGCGGCTCGTTTGCAGTCTGGAACGCGGGTTTGTTTGTCGAATTCTGTTGCAGATTGTGCAGTAGCCATGCAGTTTGTAGCGTGAGCGCCAATTCCCTTGCGGCGGTGCGGTTTCAAGCGTAATGTTTGAGCACCACCAACCCGGTGGAACCTCGAATTGGAGGACACCATGAAGCGCGTAATGATCATTTCTTTGTGCGTATTTCTGGGAGGTTGTGCTTCGTTTGGCAACCCGCCTTCTGTTGTTGATGTGGTTGATTCACAAAAGGTCCAGCTTGTTGAGCAGTGGGCTAGGCGCAATAGCGTGCAAGTAATCTGGATGAATGTGCCCACACGGAGCGTTCCAGTCGATTCGCCCGAAGCAAAGAGCGCCAATAAAAAGAGCTGACAGTCGAATTGAGACCGTCGCGTGGCAAAATGCCACGCGTGACGACAGTCCCCACCGAACTTCAGTCTGCGTTTGATCAGGAGCGGGTTGCATCGCGATCGGCTTTTGAACGGTCACGCGAGCCACACCTGCTGAAACAAGCCACCGTTCGAATGTATGGGCGGCTTGCTGAATTGCAGGCGCGTGTGCGCGATCAACAAAAGGTGAACATCGCCTGTGAGGCGGGTTGCCATCACTGTTGCCATTTGCGGGTTGAGGTTCGCCCCTATGAAGCATTCGTGCTTGCGGATTTCATTCGTGGCGAATTCAGTGCGATGTCACTTTCAGCAATTTTGGTGAAGCTGGAAGCGAACCTGGCGAAGATTGCGCCGCTCTCACCTGACGGACATACACGCGCGGGAATCGCCTGCGCACTATTGGACCCGCACGGCCGTTGCAGCGTTTATCAAGCCCGGCCGGCGGCTTGCCGCAAATACTACTCGACCGATTTGGCGACTTGCGCAGACGCCCGCGCGCATCCGGAGGCACCATTGGCGCGAGACATCGAACATGAGACTCTGCGCTTGGCAGGAAATGCCGTCGCACTCGGCTTTGCAAAAGGTGTGGAGGATGCGGGGTTGGATGCGGTCAGAGTTGAATTGCATCGGGCGCTAGTGTCGGCCTTGAAGAATCCCAAATCTGAAAAACGTTGGCGCGACGGGAAGAAGCCGTTTGTCTAATGAGTGGGTTCGGGATGCTGCGCAAGGGCCCACTCAATGTGTTCTTGAACCATTGGCGATACGCTTTTCGACGCACTGCCCAATGCCGCTAGGATGTGTTGTCTCACCAGCGGCGCCAAGCCTTGCTGGGAAAGGGCGTTTCCTAGGGCAACGGCAATATTGCGTTGCCAGCATTCATGCCCGATTCGGCGAATGGCCGTTCCTTCCAGCTTTGCATTGAACTCTACTTCCGTCCAGGAGAACAAATCAAGCAGGGAAGCGCGGTCAAGCCCGTTGCGCACCGCAAAATCGGATTCAAGCGTCACATGTGCAAACTTGTTCCATGGACAAACAAGCTGACAGTCGTCGCATCCGTAAATTCTGTTCCCGATGGAGCGGCGGAACTCTACGGGAATGGGTCCTTTGAGTTCGATGGTGAGATAGGAAATGCACCGGCGCGCATCGAGCTGATAGGGCGCAATGATGGCTTGCGTTGGGCAGATGTCGATGCAGCGCTCGCAGGAGCCACAGTGATCCGATTCGAGTTCATCGATGGGCAAGGGAAGCGACGTATATATCTCCCCCAGAAAAAAGAAGGACCCGGCATCGCGGGACAACAATAAAGTGTGCTTCCCGCGCCAGCCCAATCCCGCGTTTCGGGCGAGGGCGACCTCCATCACCGGAGCCGAGTCCGTGAAAACCCGATACCTGAAGGAGTCCTGCCAGGCGCCTAATGCTGCTTGAATGCGATCGGCCAGTTTTTGGAGCTTTTGCCGCATGACTTTGTGGTAGTCGCGTCCCAAGGCATAGCGCGAGACGAACGCCGCCTCTGGGTCGTCAAGAATCGCCTGGCTCTCCATGGCATTGCTCGGTTGATAGTCGAGTCGCACGGAAATCACTCGCATGGTGCCAGGCACCAACTCCGCAGGACGAGATCGGGCCGTACCATGGCGCGCCATATAATCCATGTCGCCATGAAAACCTGCGTCCAGCCACGCAGACAACCAGGCCTCTTCCTGCGACAAATCGGTACCTGAAATGCCGATCTTTCGAAAACCCAATTCCATTGCCCAGCGCTTGATCGAGTCTGTCAGCGATTTCAAGTCCGCGATGCGCTGCGTTGGGTCAGTCATGATTGAAGTTTAGCCCTGTGAATCTTTGCATCTCGGTCTCATGGAATGAAAATGGAAACGAAAGCCGTTGAGAAGTCATTTTCGCTCCCACTTTCGAATGCAGAGGCCACTGGAGCGCTCGGCGAGTTGATAGCTCTCCAGCTGGTGCCCGGGGACCGCATTTTTCTCTCCGGCGAACTCGGGACGGGCAAGACAACCTTGGTTCGCGGTTTGATGGTTAAGCTTGGATATGCTGGGCGGGTCAAGAGTCCGACTTACGCACTAGTTGAATCTTATGTAATTTCTAAGTTACACTTGTATCACTTTGATTTTTATAGGTTCACGGATCCGGAAGAATGGGAAGCCGCCGGTTTTCGCGATCTCTTCAACGATGCCAACATCTGCCTGGTGGAGTGGCCGGAGAAAGTCTCGGCCCTCTTGCCCCAAGCGGATCTGACAATCCGACTGACTCACAGCGGGATTGCGCGGGAGGCAAGGCTCATTGCGGGGTCCATGCGGGGCCAAGCGATGGTCGATGCGATTCTCCCGAAAGCCGCACAGTTGAGCGCATAAGCGTTCATCGTCGTGCTGTTTTTGCAGCGCCCCTTGCATTCGCCGTCGTCGGCTCAAGCCAGGCCCATGCCGCAACGCGCGTGACCTCAACACGGGTCTGGCCTGCCAACGAGTACACACGCGTCACCTTTGAGTCGCCAGGGGTGATCAAGCACCAGCAGTTCTTTCTCAAGGACCCTGAGCGCCTTGTCCTAGACTTGGAGAACATTGAACCGAGCGATGCCCTGCGTGAACTCAGTTCCAAAGTTGGCGAATCCGACCCCTACATCAAAAGCGTGCGTGTCGGTGTAAACCGACCCAATGTGATTCGTGTGGTGCTCGACTTGAAGACGGAGGTAAAACCACAAGTCTTTGCGGTTACGCCTGCGGGTGGATTTGCGCACCGATTGATGCTCGACATTTATCCTGTAAAAGCTTCCGATCCCCTGCAGGCCTTGTTGAACGACGACTTGGGGGCATTCGGCCGAAACGGAAAACCTGATGGTGCGATGACCGCAAGGTCAGGTGAGTCCGACTCCAGCCAATCCAAGGATCTTGTCGCAGAGGGGCGCCCAACGACTGAACCAAAGGCAGGTTCGGCCAGCAATTCCGCAAAGCCTGAAGCGCCATCGGTGCAAACCTCCCGGAAGTCACCGCGCACCTACACGGTGGTGCTGGATCCCGGGCACGGCGGCGAAGACCCAGGCGCGATCGGCCGCCGTGGAACCCGGGAAAAGGACGTGGTCCTGACCATTGCGCGCAAACTAAAAACGCGCTTTGACGAAAACACAAACTTCAAGGTGGCGTTGACACGGGACTCCGACTATTTTGTGCCGTTGCATCATCGGGTGCAGCGCGCACGCAAGTGGCGCGCCGATCTGTTTGTGAGTATCCATGCGGATGCATTCGTCACACCACAGGCAAATGGATCTTCCGTATTCGCGCTTTCCGAAAATGGGGCGACGTCGACGGCTGCGAGGTGGCTGGCAAACAAGGAAAATGATGCGGATCTGATTGGCGGGATCAATCTGTCCACCAAGGACAACTTTCTTGCGCGCACTTTGCTCGACCTGTCACAAACAGCGCAGATCAACGGCGGTGCTAAAGGCACCAGACATCCCCTCGATCCTCATCGAGACCGCATTTATTTCCAATCCCGAAGAAGAACGCAAGTTGCGTGATGCGGCCTACCAACACAAGATGGCAGAGGCGATTGCCGACGGCATCAAGGCGTACTTCGCCCGCAACCCGGCCCTTGCGCGGGCCTGACCAACCCAACATCAAGCGCTGACGCGGCCTTCAGGCCCGAATGGGCTGGAATGGTGCGCCAATGCTTGAGTTTTACTTCGAACGTGCCGCAAGCAACCGCTGCTCGATCTGCTGAAACGGGATGCGCCGCACGAAGCGCAACCACCCCACCTGGGCATAGAGAAGCAGCTCGCGCCAGCGCCGGGCGTAGACACGCAACGTGCGTAGTTGCAGCAGGCCGGAAAAAGGAATCAGTTCGGCCTCCTCAAGGCACAACAGTAGTTCGAACAATCTTAGCGTGGGGAGGGCCTCCGTCGTCGCTTGGAAACGCACGCGTTTGCTGATACTCACGTGGCCAAACATGTTGAGCTGTAGCGCGTGGCGCAGTACGAGGGCGGGCGCATCCAAGCGTGCGGTCGCGTTGTCCCAGTCGTTGCGAGTAGCCGCCGAGACACCGCGCGCGTAGAGGTCGATGGACCAGAATGACTCTGTGACGGCCGCGTCCCGCTCGCCGGAATAGGCGCGGAGGACGATTGGGTGATTGCGGAATCGGCGCCTGAACAAGAGGTTGACGTGGCTGTATACGCGAGAGAAGTAGTTCCGCACCACTGCATCCGGCAGCGTGGCGAGTCGCTCTTTCTCATACGCCGCCTCAAGTCGTAGCGCATTCTCGGCCGCGAGCGCGTCGATTGCCGCATTGCGGTCGAGGAACAGGGTCAGTGGCGCCAGGGTGAAGCCATCGCGCGCGCACCAACCGCTGCCCGGCAGCATGACTTGCACCGGTACACTTCCCGCGTCATGGGCACAAAGCGCATCGTGTACGTCCAGAGGCGACACGATCCAAGCATTAAAGCGCTGCGTCTCGCGATGCAGGTGGCAATGGTTGCTGGCGAATGGAATGGCATGCCGGGGCCTGATTGCGCGCATGAAGTTGCCGAACGAGGCAATATAGGCGGCACGGTCATCGAGCGGTGGTTGGCCCCCGATTGGCAGGGTTTCGTACAGCACGCGCGAATTGGCCGAACTGTGGCTGCGGAATGCGAAGTCGATGACCGGGTGATTGCGCAGCACCTGCGCGAGCGGCGCACCGATGATCTTGCAGTCGTTGGCGTTCATCAACGTGATGCCGCTCGCCTCGACCATTGCCACGGAATCGTCATGCGGCGAGAACACGTAAGGGGTCAGGTAGAACCCGGCCGCCAACGTAACGCGCCGTCCATGCATAATCTCACGGACATTCCGGAGCCCCATGCGCGCGAGGTCTGTGCGCATTCGCGGCGAGCGTACGTACGGAATGAGGATCGTGCTGTTCGCTGCCAGCCGGCGCAGCGTGGGGCCATGAAAGTGGTCCCAATGGATGTGCGTCAGGTAAATGAAGTCCGGCGCCAGACTGGCGCAGGATGCTTCATCGACGGGCGGAAAGTTCCACCAGGAGCGCCAGTAAGCGCTGCCAAACAGCCAGGGGTCGATCAACAGCGAAACACCATCGTGCTCGACCCACAGCCCGGCATGGGACAGGATGCGAAACTGCATGGGGGTGGTCGCTCGTTGGCGGCGGCGCGCGATGCGCGCTCAAGCCACCATGCGGGCTTTGAACATCGCGGACATTTCCGAGGCCGTAATCGGTTGCGCGAACAGGAATCCTTGATATTCGTCGCAACTGCAGCGCTTGAGGAATTCAAGTTGCCCCTCTGTTTCGACGCCTTCGGCGATTACACGCAGGTTGAGGCGCTTACCCATCGCGATGATGGCCTCTGTAATTGAACAACTGTTCGCGTCATCTGGAATTTGTGAGATGAATGATTTGTCGATCTTGAGCGTCTGGACGGGCAGGCGTTTCAACTGACCCAACGAAGAATATCCAACGCCAAAATCGTCGATGGAAACAGTGCATCCGACACGCCGGAGCTCTGTCAGGATCTCGATTGTTTGTTCGAGATTCCGCATCGCGACGGTTTCCGTGATCTCCAAATCGATTCGGGTCGCCTCAATCCCTGATTCCAGGAGAGCGGATTTCATTGCGGGCAACAGCTTGCGGGAAACGAACTGCCGGGGCGACAAATTGACCGATACCGTGATGTCCTTCCACCCCTCAAGTGTCCATTCCCGGACTTGCTGGCAGGCACTGCGGAAGACCCATTCTCCCAAGGGGACGATCAGCCCCAATTCCTCGGCGATGGAGATGAAGTCCTTAGGATAGATTTCACCATGCTGGGGATCGTTCCAGCGAAGCAACGCCTCCACCCCACGAATTTGACCGGATGCCACATCGATCTGCGGCTGGTAACGCAGGAAGAACTCGTTTCTTTCGATCGCCCGACGCAATCTTGATTCGACCTCCAAGCGTTTCGAAAGCAGGAAGTTGAGGTCGCTGGTAAAGAATCGCGCTGTATTCCGACCGGCATCCTTCGCTTGGTACATCGCCGAATCGGCATGCTTGAGCAGTTGCTGGATGTCTGTTGCATCGTTCGGGTAATGCGAAATGCCGATGGACGCCGTAACGGTGATTTCATGGCCGGACACTTCGATCGGCTGCGCAAGTTCATTGAGGATCTTGTTTGCGACTTGCTGGGCAGATTCCGGCTTGTCGAGTTCTGGAAGTACCACGATGAACTCGTCGCCGCCTTCCCGCGAAACGGTATCGCCCTCGCGAACGGTTTTGGCGAGGCGTTTTGCAATGTCTCGCAGTACATAGTCGCCCGTCTCATGGCCGAGCGTGTCATTGACGAGTTTGAAACGATCAAGGTCCAGAAACATCAAGGCCACGTGCTTCTGATGGCGCCGCGCCTGAAGGATGGCCTGGTTCAGTCGATCCTGCATCAGACGGCGATTGGGCAATCCAGTCAACGCATCGTGGTGCGCCATGTAATGTATGGTGCGCTCGGTGTTGAGACGTTCGGTGATGTCTTGTACGAGCGACGCCACACCAATAACCTTGTTCTCGTTGTCCACCAGCGGAGTGTTGTACCACTCGGTGTGGATTACCTCGCCGCGATTGGTGCGGTTGCTCATGCTCACGCGGGTCGAGCCTTTGGCTTGCTGGAGCTCGGCCCACATCGCCGCCATGCGCTCAGTGTCTTGGCCACCCTGGACCAACATGTAGCCGGACTCGCCGATTGATTCTGCAGCCGCGTACCCAAATATCGCCTCTGCCGACGGGTTCCAAGTCACGATCCGGAAATCCGTATCCCATTCAATGACGCCGAGGGGGGTGCGCTCGAGATGGAGTCGAAGGCGTTGCAGGGCAAGTAGCTCCGCCCGTTCAGCCTTGCGCCTTTCAGTCATTTCTACTGCCAGTGCCTGGTTCGCCTTTTCGACCCGAATTTTTTCTTCTTCAAGGCGCATGGCGATCAACAGGTTATCGAAGCGCGCGGTCAAGGACTCAATCAAGGCCTTGTGAATTTTTGCGTGGACCGATACGAGGATGCCGACGTATACGACAATGGCCGCACCCAGCATCGATCCCGTCTGGTCGCCAAAGCCGAACGTGACCACGCCCATGGGCATCAAGGAAGCCATGGCGGTAAAGAAGAACAGATTCTTGTTGGGCGCGAAGTAAGCGACTGATCCGGTTACCATCAACGCGACGAGCATCATGACGGGCAACTGCGTGGGGCCGGCCTTGGGCAGCAATGCAGAGCCCATCAATCCCCAAAGCACCGACATCACAACGGCGCCGGCAATGAAGCGACGCTCCCAAGTCCGAAGCGTATCGGAGGTCGGGTTGGCGCGAATGAACCACTTGTAGATGCCGTAACGCACCAGCATGGTGAAAAATGCGGCTGCAAACCACGCAAACAAATCGACCCGCGTGCCGAGTTCGTTCCACAAGATGGCGCCCAGCAGAAAGGTCACCATCAGTTCCGCGAGGTACCCGATCAGGGAGAACCGGTAGAGGAGGCGAACCTGTTCGGTGTAGATGTGCTTCGAAACAAAGTTGCGGTCTTCCGCGGCAACGGGCGCTGCGAGCGTGAATGCACCTGCGCCTACCGCAAAGACTGACGGAGCGTTCGAGTCCGTTTCCGCGGCTTCAGGGGTGGGATTCTGTTTGATTTGGTTCACACCGGTGCCTTCTGAATCAGAAACGCATGACGTCGTGCTTTCGCATCATGGCGCGAAATTGACGCCAAAAAGATGCTAAGCCTCCGAAACGATGACATGCGAAACCTGTCGAATCTTCGACGGTTTCGACATCCTTACGCTATGTATTTGTTTTGTATCGCTAAACTATGCCAGAACGCGTTCGACGTCAAGAAAAATATCGGTGGTTCACCGAGCAATTTGAGGTTCATTAGTCGAGCAGATTGGTTCAGCGCGGCTTTCCACAACGCTGCACCTAGAATGATGTCTTTGCCTTAGCAAGAATTGCCAATCGCATGTCTGAATTTGAGGTTGCCTCCAGTACTTCGCCGATCAGGATCCTGCCTGACCTTCTGATCAATCAGATCGCCGCAGGAGAGGTTGTCGAACGGCCGGCCTCTGCGCTCAAAGAACTTCTGGAAAACAGCCTCGATGCGGGGGCAAAACGTGTGGATATCGAACTGATTGCAGGAGGTATCAAGCGATTGCGGGTGGCCGACGATGGCCTGGGAGTTGCGTTCCACGAACTTCCGCTGGCCGTCGCAAGACATGCGACGAGCAAGATTGCGCAACCCGAAGACTTGGCGCGTGTGGTTTCTCTCGGCTTCCGTGGGGAGGCACTTGCCAGTTTGGCATCAATCTCGCGCCTTTCGCTGTTGTCGAGGCGGCAAGGTCAACCGCATGCAGGAAAGATTGAAGTCGCCGGCGCAGAAATTGGCGCGACGGAGCCCGCTGCGCTGGATAAGGGTACCGTGGTCGTTGCAGAGGAATTGTTCTTCAATACGCCCGCCCGTCGCAAATTCCTCAAGTCCGAACCGACAGAGTTTGGGCACTGCGAGGACGTTGTGCATCGAATCGCGCTTTCCGCGCCGAGTGTGGCGTTTTCGTTGGCACACAATGGGCGTCGAATCTTTCACGTTGAACCGCAAGAGGGACTCGCAAGAGCGCACGCGATTTTGGGCGAAGCCTTTGCAGAGGCTACTGTCGAGATCGAGTCTGTTGCTGCCTCGTTCGCCATTCGGGGATGGGCCGCACTCCCGCGCCATACTCGCGCCACACGCGACCAGCAATTCGTGTTCGTCAATGGCCGCTTTGTGCGAGACAAACTGGTTTCGCATGCGGTACGTTCGGCATATGCGGATGTGTTGCACGGGGATCGCCATCCCGCCGTCGTTTTATTCTTGGAACTACCGCCGGACCTGGTCGACGTCAATGTTCATCCTGGCAAGACCGAAGTACGCTTTCGGGATGCACACGCCGTTCATCAATTCATTGCGCATGCCATTCGAAAGCACATTGGACGACCAGCAAATCAAGAGTCCGCGCCGACTGCTTCGTCTTGGATGGAGGCCGTTGCGTCACGGCAAGTCGCAAACGAGGGGGCCACTTACGGGGCCAAAGCGGTTCAATCCACTTTTCCCCGGGAGGTTGCAGAGCCGGAGGCCTTCTACAGCATGATGTTTGGCCGGAACCAGGCTGCCTCCGCATCATTGACGAAAGCCGCGCAGGCGCCTTTGGCCGAGCAGAGTGAAATGCCGCTGGGGCACGCGGTGGCACAAATCCACGGCGTTTATATCCTGGCTCAAAACGCAGCCGGGCTGGTCATCGTGGACATGCATGCAGCCCACGAAAGAATTCTTTACGAGCGCATGAAATCGGCCAGCGATTCGGCGCCATTGGCATCGCAGCCCTTGCTGGCGCCCGTGGCTGTGGCCTTGGGTGAGCGAGACATGGCTCTTGCGCGCGAGCATTCAGCGTTCCTACGCCAATTGGGCTTTGATGTTGGAGAGTTGGGTCCCTCGCAGGTGGCCGTTCGTTCCGTGCCCGCCTTGTTGCCACACATCGATGTAGCGGCGATCTTGCGAGAATTGTTGGATGACCTGGCCGCCCATGGACAATCCAATGTGATGACCGCGCAACGAGATGAAGCGTTTTCCACAATGGCTTGCCACGCCGCCGTTCGGGCCAATCGACAACTGACGCTACCTGAAATGGATGCACTGCTTCGTCAAATGGAGGCGACTGAGCGATCCGGCCAGTGCAACCATGGGAGACCCACTTGGTACCAATTCGGCATGCATGATCTGGATAGATTGTTCATGCGCGGTCGCTGAGGCCGCGTGGTGAACGAGACTATGGCATCAAACCCCGCAGTCTTGTTGATAGGACCTACAGCCTCGGGAAAGACGGCGCTTGCTTGTGCGCTCGCCGATCGGTTTCCCGTCGATATCATCAGCGTGGATTCGGCGATGGTCTATCGAGGAATGGATATCGGCACAGCCAAGCCGGACGCGGCAATGCAAGCGCGATATCCGCACCACTTGATCGACTTGGTGACGCCGGAAGAATCGTATTCGGCAGCGCTTTTCTGTTTTGATGCACACCGACAGGCTTTGGCCTCCTGGGGCCGTGGACGGATACCCCTGTTGACAGGCGGGACCATGCTTTATGTGCGAGCGCTTCTCGAAGGCTTGTCGACGATACCCGTCGCAAATCTGGAGACTCGTGCGGAAATTGATGCCGAGGCCTCTCGATCGGGATGGCCCGCCATGCATAGGGAGTTGGCGCGTGTCGACCCTCAAACCGCGGCCCGCTTGATGCCTAACGACGCCCAGCGAATTTCGCGTGCGCTGGAGGTGTTTAGGAGTAGCGGCACACCGTTGTCAGAGTGGCATGCGCTCAAACGGCCATCGAACGTACTGTTTCGGAATACGTTGAAGATTGGGCTGATGCCGGCTGATCGACCAGCCCTACATGCGCGGATTGCATTGCGATTTGTTGAAATGCTGGACCGCGGCTTGATCGAGGAGGTCGAGGGTTTGCTGCGCCGCTTCAATCTCAAATCGACGCTTCCAAGCATGCGAAGCGTGGGGTACCGTCAGGTTTTGGAGCACCTGAATGGCGACACGTCGCAAGCAGAAATGGGCGCCAAAGCGATCGCGGCCACTCGGCAACTCGCGAAGCGTCAAATGACCTGGATGCGTTCGATGCCGGATCTGGAATTGATGGATTCCGTCAGTGCCGACATTTCCGCCCCACTGATCCGCCGTGTGGCTGAGTTCTTGGAATCAAATGCGCCGCACACGGGTTGAGGTGCGCGGCACGAAGCCATCGAGCAATTATTCGCCGTGGTACTTGAACGATAGCTTCATCTTCGCCCGGTACTGAAGCTCGCCGGACTTGCCGACCTTCACATCGAGTTTGGAAACTTCGGCTACGCGCAAATCTCGAAGCGTCTTGGACGCACTTTCCACGGCATTCCTGGCGGCGTCGGCCCATGAGACCTTGCTGGTGCCCACCAACTCAATAACTTTGTAAACGGAGGAATCTTTGGTTTTCTTGGCCATGGCGTATCTCCAATTGAGTGGATGGGCTATTGACTCTACGCCCGCCAACTGGCCCATGCAAGTGTCACCATCGAGATGTGTCAGAGACGGATGCGACGAGACTGCCTTCCGCCAATCTGACGGTCACGTTGTCGCCGATCAGCGATTGGGTTGCCCTGCGAATCACGACACCGCGATGTTCGACAATCGCGTACCCGCGGGATAAGACCAGGCGCGGGTCAAGATGCATCAGAGCATTGCGCGCAGTCTGGTAGCGCGTCGTTGCACGCGTAACGACATTCCATGCGGATGCGTACAGGCGAAGCTCGAGCGCATTCAGTTTCGATACATGCCTTTCAATTAAGGTATACGCTGGCAGCAGCCGATTGCGTTGGATCTGGATCTGTTGGGTGTGTGCCAACAGGATTGTATTCATCGACTGTCGGAGGCGTGAATTCATCCACTGAACTCGAAGCTTCTCCCGCGCGATTCGCTCAGTCGGTGAGAGCAGCCGCTGGCGAGCCAGGTCCACCGACTGTGTCCATCTTTCGAGATGGCGTATCAGCGTACGTTTCAAAAGAAACTGCCGCGCTGTCAGCGCCGACCGAAGTTGAACAACATCCGGCGACACCAATTCCGCCGCGGCCGTGGGCGTGGGTGCTCGAACGTCGGCCACAAAATCGACGATCGTGATATCAGACTCATGACCGACACCTGAAACGACCACGATGTTGGTCTCAGCCATGATCCGGGCAACCGCGCGTGCAACAGGTTCTTCGTTGAAACTCCAGAGATCTTCAATGCTGCCGCCACCACGGCACAGGATCAAGACTTCGACTTCCTTGCGTTCACGGACGCGGTCGAGCGCGGCTGCCAATTCGGCAGCGGCACCCACTCCTTGCACGGATGCGGGATAGATGACCGCATTGATCATGGGGGCGCGACGATTGAGCGTCGTCAGCACATCCTGCAAAGCAGCGGCTGCAAGCGAGGTAACGATGCCGACAACTTTGGGGAAACGGGGAGGGGCACGTTTCGCTTTTTCGTCAAACAATCCTTCGGCGCGCAATGCCGATTTGAGGCGCTCAAATCGCTCAAACAGGGCCCCCAAGCCGGCGCGGCGCATGTTTTCAACGCCCAACTGAAATTCGCCACGCGGCTCGTACATGGAAGGCAATGCACGAATCTCCACTTGCTGCCCATTTTCAGGAACGAAGCTGACCGCCGCAGCGCGATTTCGGAACATCACACACCGGACTTGTGCCGTCTCGTCCTTGAGGGAGAAATACCAATGTCCACTTGCGGCGCGGGTGACGTTTGACAGTTCGCCCCGGACCCAAATCAATTCGAAATGTGCCTCAATCAATCGTGTGGCTCGCCGGTTGACTTCCGCTACCGTCAATGGAAAGGATGTGATAGCGCCGCGATCCGGTTCGGGTGGCAACATTGGATCGGCATTCAAGTCAAGGGACTGGGAGGTCATGGAACGATGTTATCACCCGAGATTTGAGTTCTTCTTGAAAGGGGAATTAGATGGAAGACGCCAACCCGTCTCAGAAGAGAGTTAATCCTAAAGGATTGAATTTCATGTGTTTTTTGATTCGATCAATTTTTGGGCGATTTGAAAAAACCCGTTACGGATGGGCCACTTAGCATGGTTACTCGTCCGTGATTCACAGATTTATCCACAGGGTCTGTGGATGATTTTCGGACGATACCGAAAGGGCGGAGAATTTTCTGGCGAGTGGCATGTGTTGCGGTAATCCTGAGTGGACTTGGCGGGGATTCTTCCAATACGCTAAAGTGCGCTTGGTTCAATTTGATCAATTTGGTGAACC
>JBGAUM010000138.1:0-7898 GCA_044228625.1 Usitatibacteraceae bacterium
GATCACCGGCGCCTGCACGGTCACGGCGACTTACACGTTGAACACCTATGTCCTCACCACCAGCGTGACTGGCAACGGCACGATCACCGGAACAGGCATCAGTTGTCCGGGCGACTGCACGGAAACCTTCACCCATGGGACGATGGTGACGCTGACCCAGGCGGCCGGCAGCGGTTATACCTTTACCGGCTGGGGCGGTGCCTGCACCGGCACTGGCACCTGTTCTGTGACGATGGATGCGGCCAAGTCGGTTTCCGCCACCTTCACCATCAACAGCTACGTTGTGACTGGTACGGCCAGTCCGATGGCGGGTGGCACGGTGAGCTGCACCAGTCCGGTGAACCATGGTTCGACCACGAGTTGCACGGTCACCACCAACACCGGTTACACGCTGACCAACATCAGCGGCTGCGGTGGCACACCGGGAACGATGAGTCCGTACACCACCGGTGCGATCACCGGCGCCTGCACGGTCACGGCGACTTACACGTTGAACACCTATGTCCTCACCACCAGCGTGACTGGCAACGGCACGATCACCGGAACAGGCATCAGTTGTCCGGGCGACTGCACGGAAACCTTCACCCATGGGAGTGACCGGTACGGCCAGTCCGATGGCGGGTGGTACGGTGAGCTGCACCAGTCAATCCGCAGCAGCACCACCAGTTGCACGGTCACCACCAACACCGGTTACACGCTGACCAACATCAGCGCGGCTGCGGTGGCACACCGGGAACGATGAGTCCGTACACCACCGGTGCGATCACCGGCGCCTGCACGGTGACGACCTACACGGTCAGTCTGGCTGCGACAAGTGCAGTATCGAAAACTGCGCGGTGCAACCGTCGGCGGGTTCCGGCGACATTGAACGGCATGATTGGCGGCTCAGCATCGAGCCGCGCGCCGCAGGCAATACACCTTGGTGTTCAGGTTCAACGCCCCTGTCACCATCGCGGGCAGCGTCACCGTGACGCCCTTCCCGCCTCTGGCGCAAGCAGTACTGCAAGTCTTTCGGGTGGATCCCAGCCGTCCATCGTCACCTTGAGCGGCATCGCTGATGCGATGCGGACCAGCACTGGAGGTGGTGTGAATGGGGCCATCAGCACCTCCGCGGCAATCGGATTCCTTGTCGGCGACATCAACGGCACGGGTCGGGTCACTGCCGCAGACGGTGCGTATATCAAGACGCAATCGGGGATTTTAAAACGGCACCAATTACAGGGCCGACCTGAACGCCAACGGAAGCATCAACTCGGTGGACATCAGCGCAGCAAGGCCCGGGCCGGAACCGTACTAGCCCCGAGTCAAAACTCTTGAGCTGGCGCGGCGTTTCGGTTCTTTTAGCCTGAAACTCCGCGCCAGATAAGGCGTTTCAGTTCTGGCGGAACAGGTGGAAGTACTGCCGCGACACGGCGAGCTTTTCCTTGTGATCGCGCAGCGTGATCGTGAGTTTTTCCGGCCCCTCCCGAATCGCGCGATCGATTGCCGACACGGCGACGATGGTGCTGCGGTGCACTTGCCAGAACGCCTCTTCGTCGAGGCCCGAAACGATTTCCTTCAACGGCGAACGAACCAACGCCTCGGAATCCCTCATCACGATGCGCGTGTATTTGGAGTCCGACTGGAAAAATAGCACGTCATCGACATTGATCAGTCGCGTTTGATTCCCCAGTGACGCGCGGATCCATTTCAACTTGGATTGCCCACCCTCGGCGCGATTGAGCAACTGCGCTACCAGCGTGCTCAAATCTTGCGGCGCGGCATTTGCGGCCAAACGCTTTTTGATGCGCGCCACGGCAGCCTGCATGCGATCCAACTCCACCGGCTTCATCAGGTAATCGACAGCACCATCCTCAAATGCCTTGACGGCGTATTCGTCGAAAGCGGTGACAAAGACGATATGCGCGGCCTCCCCCACTTCGGCGGCGACCTCCAATCCGGTTTTCCCCGGCATGCGAATGTCGAGGAACAATGCGGCGGGCTGGTTTGCATGGAATGCCTCGAGTGCCTCCACCCCGTTCTTGGCCTCGGCCACAATCTGCGCTTCGGGCCAGGCTTCACGCACCATCCTCGCAAGACGTTCCCGCATGAGCGGTTCATCATCCGCAATTACGACCTTGGTCATTTTTTCTCTCCGCTTGAATTGTGCACCGTCGCGTCCTCGCGCGGCAGGATGATCGTGGCATGAAATCCGTGCGGCTCATTCGCCTTGACGACGAGGTGCGCACGGCCCGAATACAGGATACGCAGGCGCTGGCGAATATTGTCCAATCCGACACCGCCTCCGGAATTTCGCGTGTTTGGCCCGATGCCGGTATCCGCCACCACGATCTGCAACTCTTTTTCGGTTGCCATGGCTTCCACGCGAATCGTCGCGGGTTCAATGGCTGGCTCAATCCCGTGTTTGATCGCATTTTCGACCAGCGAAATTAGCATGGCCGGCGGCACCGTGGTCGCTCGCAAGTCCGACGGCAATCTGAGTTCGAAAGACAGCCGGTCACCCATGCGCGTGACCATGATTTCAAGGAACGCGCCGATGGCGGCGAATTCCCGCTCGAGCGTGGACGAATCCTCGCGCAAACCCGCCAATCCGGCACGCAGGAATTTGATCAACTGTGCGGTCATCGCAGCGGCTTCGGGCGCACGACCCTCTGCAAGCTGCTGCACGGAGGCCAAGGTGTTGAACAGGAAATGCGGTTCCACCTGCGCTTGCATCAATTTCAGCTTGGCATCGGCCAGTTGCCGGCCCATGCGTTCTGCACCCGCCTGCCGCAGCAAGTCCGCGTTTTGCCGCAAGAGCTGGCTTCGCCGGTATTGCGCCACACTGACCATCATGACCGCAAAGACCAGGCCGGTGACCAAGCCGCCGATGAGAATCTGCGGGGCAGCCCGCGCAAAGGTGGACACCACGTCGTCGATGCTCCCGGTCATGATCAAACGACCAAAGAAGCCGCCCAGCAAGGCACCCGTTACCGCCAACAGCACAACCACCGCCATGCTCTTGAGTCCGGTTCGCGCCCGTGACGGTCCGAACCATACGGCCGCCAGGGCAAATGAGAGCGCGGCAAACATCGCCCCGCTCAAGATCAGCGCTGCCGTCCAACTCAGTTTTGCCACTGCCAGTTTTGCGATGACGGCCATGGAGAGCCAAACAGCCGCCGCCACCCCGGCATATCGCCACGAGTGTTGGCGAACGGCGGCGTCAAACGCCGCGATCTCGGTCCGCTCAAGCGGCGTCAAACGGGAGAGTCCGCGTTGGCGCTTGGCCTCAAACCACTTCCGAAGGCTTTCCCAGGAGAATGTATTGGTCATGGGACGCGAGGCTACTGGCGGCACCGTGATAAGGCAAGCTGCCGCGCGACAACCTGCAAATCGGCGCCTTGAACGGCAAATATGTGGCTCGAATGACGATTTGCCAGTGCGTTAGACTTCCGCCCATGCGGCCGGCGAAAGCCGAAAACCACTTCAAGAGGGGAGACCATGGCGGACATTTCGATCAAGCGCAAGCATCAGCTGGGCCTGAAAGGTGCACGAACCGCTGCCGACAAAATGGCGGACAAATTGGGCGAAAAGTTTGACCTCGCAGGCGAGTGGGATGGCAATGTTCTGGTGTTTCAGCGCACCGGGGTTAATGGCACCCTGGAGATCAGCGACAACGAAATGCACCTGCAGGTGACGCTCAACTTCATGCTCAAGATGATGAAGGGTCCGATCGAGCAGGCCGTGCATGAGCAACTTGAAAAAGTGCTGGAGGCTCCGTCAAAAGCCAAGACGGCTACGCCTGTAAAGGCCGCCCCCCCGAAAAAACCCGCAGCCAAGAAGAAATAGGGATCAGCGCTGCGCGAGGGCCGCCCAATCGAGCTTTTCGGCGAAAGACTTCAACTCGCGCATGGCATGCGCGGATTCAAGGTCCAACTGCTCTCGTTCCTTGACCGCCTTGGCGCGATAGTGCGCCGCCTCCCGCTGGCGGTCCGCCGCTTCGTAGGCTTTGGCCAGCTCGCCGCAGATCATGGGAATCCGCATGGTCGGCCGAATGCTATCTGCCACCGCGAATGCATCATCCAAAATCTCGATGGCGGCGGCTGGCTGTCCCATGGCCAAATAAGCTTTGCCCATTTCAAACAGTGAGTCGGCCTGTCGCGGCTGATGGTTGATTTGGCGCGCAAAAATGATGGCGCGCTCATAAGAGGCCAACGCGCCCTCAAACTCGCCCAAGTGCGTCAACAATACACGCACACCCAGCCCAAACCGCGCGCGCGCTTCCGCATCCACGTTTCTGAATTCGGTGGCGACGCGAAGCGCGGTCTCAATACGGTCACGCGCCGAGGCAACGTACCCGGCATGATGCGCAGGATCGGCGGCCAAGGCCCGCTGCACATGAAGATAGGCCAGGTTGCCGGCAACCATATAGCGGGGCGTATAGAGCCATACGCGCGACTCTGGCTCATTTTTCACCGCCAAGGCCCGCTCATAGGCCGCGATCCCGTCGTTGAAGCGCTTGCTATTCAGGAAATAGATGCCGTAGGTATTGTCGATCCGGACCAGCAAGGCGTCGTCTTTCAGCCTTTTGGATTCCAACGTGCATCGTGCCAGCAAGGCATCCGTCGTGTCGCCCGCCTCCAGGATGAACGTCCCCGCGCCGGCGGCGGTCACTGCTGCATGCAGCGCTGCTGGCAAGTCCCGAAGTTTCAGGGCCAATGCATACGCGTCGATGCAACTGGCAATCGACTCGATGAACAGTCCGCAAGCCCCCTGTACCAGACCTAATGCGTTGAGCGCGTAAAGGGTTTGCGCCTCACCTTCCGTGCGCGCGAGCCGCAACGCATGACGAGCCAAGCCCAGTCCTGCGCGCAGGTCTCCCGCGCGAGTCGTGCGCATGGCTTGGTCGGCCAAGCACTCCACCGAGGCATTCAGTTCCGAAGAGTTCATGCGTTCAAGTTGGCCATTGAGAAGGCTCTAGCTTGACTATGCACCCGTTACTGCCACTCACACAATGGGCGAAACTATTGATCACAATTCACGAAACACGGGAATTACTTGCTAGAGGTTCACGGACTGACCCGCAAAAAGGCTTTCGATCAGCGCGGATTCGCGGGTCGCGATGGTCTCGAGAAAGTACGCCGCGCCGCCCATGTGGCGGAACGCCGTGAATCCGGCCTCCAGAAATCGTTGCATTTCACCCAGGCCGGCCAGTCGCGCCGGGCCGCGCAGCATCTTGAGCGTCGAGTAAATCAACGGCTTGGCCACGACAGCATCCAGGCCCTCGCCCACGCGGCGCATCAACTCCACTTGTTTCAGCCTGCGGTCTTTTCCACCCGCCGCGCGAAACGCCGAAGCATAAGACGTGCCGTCGATCTGCTCGGTGTCCATCTTCGCTGCGAGGGCCTGGTCAAATTCCTCAGAAATCAAGTCCAGTTCCAAGGCACTCTCGACCGTCTGGAATGCGAAGTCCGGGAGCAGGCGCCGCATTGTCGGCTCCATGCGGATCAGATCGCGGTCGCGCAACGCCGAATCCTTGGTGCCATAAAGTTCATCCAGAAAGAACGCCACGGCGGGCGCATAGCGAGGATCAGCCGACAAGTCTGCATACCATTTCGCCAGGCGCGCGTTCTGCCAGCGCTTGACTGCCGTTACCCTCCTTGCGAAAGCCGCGTCCGTCTTCAGCCTCGATTTCGGGCCGCGAAGGAGGTCAAGTTGTTGGAGATGCGTCAACATGGAATGTCGGAATTGTCCTGGCCCGTCCGAGCGCGTCGCGGGCTGGTATTCTACGGGGACGATTTGAGGAATTTGCCATGGATTTGAGCCAACCCAACCTCTCTGCCTACCCCGCGCTGGTCGACGCCTTTTCGCGCGCCAAGGCGGACTACGCCAAAAACCGGATGCCGACGATCGCCGCCCGGCAAAAAACTCTGGAGTCTCTCGAACGCCTGGTCGTGGAAAACTCCGAGGCCTTCGAAAGAAGCATTTCGGCCGATTTTGGCCACCGGTCCGTCCACGAGACCCGCCTCCTGGAGCTATTCCCGGCCCTTTCCGCCATTCGGGGTGCGCGCAAGCACGTAAAAGGTTGGATGAAATCGAGGCGGAACTGGGCCTCGATGTGGTTCCTGCCCGCCCGTACCGAAATCCGGCCCCAACCGTTGGGGGTGGTCGGCATCATCGTGCCCTGGAACTATCCGATGCTGCTGGCCTTGGCGCCGATTTCCGGCGCGCTCGCCGCGGGCAACCGCGTCCTGGTCAAGATGAGTGAATTCACGCCGGCGACCGGCGAACTCTTGAAAGCCCTTTGCCAGAAGTACTTCCCCGCCGGTGAGGTGCAGGTCGTGCTTGGCGAGGCTGATGTCGCGCAGGCCTTTTCATCGTTGCCTTTCGACCACCTGCTGTTCACAGGCTCGACCTCCGTGGGCCGCCATGTCATGAAGGCCGCGGCCGAACATTTGACGCCAGTCACGCTCGAATTGGGCGGCAAATCGCCGGCCCTCGTCGGGCCGGAATGCCGCATCGACGAGGCGGCGCAGAAGATCATTTTCGGCAAATGCGTGAATGCGGGGCAGACCTGCATCGCGCCGGATTACGTGCTGGTGCCGCGGGCGCAGGAGCGCGCCTTCGCGGAAGCGGCCCAACGCGCGGTCGAATCGTCGTATCCCGCGTTGGCCGACAATCCGGATTACACCGCGATCATCAACGCCCGCCATCGGTCCCGGCTGTTGGGCTATTTGGACGACGCCTTGTCCAAAGGCGCGGCGGTGAAAGTGCTCCACCACGAAGAAAACGTGGCCACCTCGGGAAAGCTTGCGCCCACGGTGGTGGCCAATGTCAACGACACCATGCGCATCATGCAAGACGAAATCTTTGGTCCGCTGCTGCCGCTGGTGCCCTACGACACGCTGGACGATGCCATCGCCTACGTGAACGCCCGTCCGCGCCCCTTGGCGTTGTACTACTTCGGCAACTTCCAGGACCACATCGACAAGGTGCTGGACCACACGGTGGCCGGCGGCGTGACCGTCAACGAAACCATCCTGCACATTTCCCAGGAACATTTGCCGTTTGGCGGCGTGGGGCCGTCCGGCATGGGGGCGTACCACGGCAAGGCCGGATTCGAGACTTTTTCGAAGATGAAACCGATCTTCCACCAGTCACCCGTGAACGGCCTGTTCCTGTTCAGGCCGCCGTTCGGCAAGCGCTTCGAGGCGCTGATCAAGCTGTTGTTGAAATAAGCGCGAGGAGCACTGCATGTCCGAAGACAAGAAGAACGAGGCCGCAAAGGTCGAGCCTGCCGACCGACTGGTGACCACCAAACACAAGATCAAGCTCGACGGCGAGTCGATCTCCTACTCAGTCACCTGCGGCACTGTGGTGATCCGCGAGGATGGCGACAACGAGGGCAAACGCGAGGCGAACAAGCCGAAGGCCGAGATGTTCTTCATCGCCTACGTGAAGGATGGCGTGAAGGACCCGGCCAAGCGCCCGCTGACGTTTTCATTTAACGGGGGACCTGGTTCTTCCAGCGTATGGCTGCACCTGGGCGTGCTGGGGCCCAAGCGCGTGGCGGTGGACCAGGAGGGCTTCGCCCCACCGCCGCCTTATCACCTCGTCGACAACGAGCACTCGGTGTTCTCGGAAACCGACCTGGTGTTCATCGATCCGATCGGTACCGGCTACAGCCGCATGCTGGATGGCGAGAAGATCAAGGAATTCCACAGCTACCAGCGTGACATTGAGAGCGTGGGTGCGTTCATCCGCCTCTACACCTCGCGCCACCAGCGTTGGGCCTCGCCCAAGTTCATCGCCGGGGAATCCTACGGCACCACGCGCGCGGCGGGCCTGTCTTCGCACCTGCAGGAGAAATACAGCCTCAATCTCAATGGCTTGATGCTGTTCTCCACTGCACTGGAGTT
>JBGAUM010000013.1:0-46881 GCA_044228625.1 Usitatibacteraceae bacterium
CCCACGCCGAGGATGGCATCGTCGGGAACATGCGCAATGGCGGCCTGGGCGGCGGTGCGTTTGAGGTCGTCTTGATTCATGGGTGTGCAAAGAAGGTTGGCAGAGCGGGCGGGAGAACGCCGAGGCAGGCCTGGGGAGTGCGCGTTTTCCTGCTACATTCTCGCCGATTCCCTCCGGTTCCATCATGAAACACGATTACCTCAAAGCCATCCTCTCCGCGCGCGTCTATGACGTGGCGATCGAGAGCCCCCTCACCTTGGCGCCGCGCATCAGCGAGGCTGCCGCCAATACGGTGCTCTTGAAGCGCGAAGATCTGCAGCCGGTCTTCTCGTTCAAGCTCCGTGGCGCCTACAACAAGATGGCGCACTTGAGCCCTGCCGAACTCAAGCGTGGCGTGATTTGCGCATCTGCCGGCAATCATGCGCAAGGCGTGGCCTTGGCGGCGCAGCGCCTGGGGTGCAAGGCCACCATTGTCATGCCGGTCACCACCCCGGCGATCAAGGTGGAAGCGGTATCGCGGCGCGGCGCGGATGTGGTGCTCAAGGGAGACAGCTATCACGAGGCCGGCCTGCACGCCAAGGAGCTGGCGGCCAAGAAGAAGCTGACTTACGTGCATCCGTATGACGACCCGCTGGTCATCGCCGGGCAGGGCACCATCGGCATGGAGATCCTGCGGCAATATCAACACCCGATCGACGCGGTGTTTGTGCCGGTCGGCGGGGGCGGGTTGATCGCCGGGATCGCGGCCTACATCAAGTCGCTGTCCCCGACCACCCGGATCATCGGCGTGGAACCCGAAGATTCCAACGCGATGGCGGCATCCCTCGAAGCGGGCAGGCGCGTGACCCTTCCGCACGTGAATCTGTTTGCCGATGGCGTCGCCGTCAAGCAGGTCGGCGAGGAAACGTTTCGACTCTGCCGCGAATTGGTCGACGAAATGGTGCTGGTGGACACCGACGAAATCTGCGCGGCCATCAAGGATATTTACGAAGACACGCGCTCGATCATGGAACCTTCGGGAGGGCTGGCGCTGGCCGGGATCAAACGCTACGTCGAGCAGACCCGAGTGACGGGCCGGACGTTTGTCGCCATTTGCTGCGGCGCCAATATGAACTTCGACCGCCTGCGATTTGTCGCCGAGCGTGCCGAGGTCGGCGAGCACCACGAAGCCTTGCTGGCGGTGACCGTGCCCGAGGCGCGTGGCAGTTTCCGCAAGTTTTGCGAGCTGCTCGGACCGCGCAACGTGACCGAGTTCAACTATCGAATCGCCGATGCCAAGGAGGCCCATCTGTTTGTCGGGATCCAGGTCAGGGGACGTGCGGAAGCGCGCACTCTGGTTGCGCATTTCAACAAGCAAGGGTTCAAGAGTGTGGACCTCACCGAGAATGAAATGGCGAAGCTGCATATTCGCCATCTGGTCGGTGGCCGCACGGCACTGGCACACGACGAGCGCGTGTTCCGTTTCGAATTCCCCGAGCGGCCCGGCGCGCTGATGGATTTTCTCGACAGCATGAGCCCGAACTGGAACATCAGCCTGTTTCACTATCGCAACCACGGCGCGGATGTCGGCCGCATTCTGGTGGGTTTGCAGGTGCCGGCGCGCGAGAAGGCCGCGTTCGCCCGAAAACTGAAGGCGCTGGGTTACGACTACGAGGAAGAGACCGACAACCCTGCGTATCGCATGTTCTTGGGATGAAACTCCAGCAGGGGCGGGGCGATCGGGCCATTTTCGGCCTGGAAGGCGCGCGAGTGCTGGGGATTGGAAGCCTACAAGCATTCCTGCAAGCTTTCCAACGGATCACCCCCTGATTTGTTGCGACCCAGCCTCGGCCAGAGGCCGTGCGGTTTGCGCGGCGCGCCACGAAGCAGTTCATGACGCGAAACTCCACTTTCGGCCCGCCGGAGTCGGGCCGGCTCGCCCGGCGCGTCATGCCGCAGGGGTGAGATCGGGGTTTCGCAGAGCATTGCTCTGCGCCGGACGAACCGGGCAGCCTCTGCGCTGCCCGTGGTAGGCGCGAATTTCCGTACTCGCTACTCCGGCCAGTTCTTGATGTACTGCTTCAGGAGCTTGTTCTCGAAATCGGCATCCTTGATGGCGCTACGCGCGATATCGTGGAATGAAACGATGCCGACCAGCGCATCGTCCTTCACTACCGGCACATGCGTGATGTGCAGTTCCGTCATCAGTGATCGCAAGTGATCCACCGTATCGCTGGGGTCGGTCACCGGCGGGTTGACTTTCATGATGTGGCCGCACCGGGCGGACAGGAGTGCCGCACCCTGGCTGTGCAGACCACGCAGGATTTCCTTCAACGTGATGAGGCCGACCATCTTTCCGCCGTCGATCACCAGCACCGAGCTGATGGCGTTCTCGGCCATCAGCGCAATCGCGTCCGCGACATTGACATCCGGCGTCACGGAATAGACCCCTTTGCGATGGGGTTGCTTGGCCTTGTCGGCGAGAATCTCGGCGACGGTGGAGGAAGTGCTCATGGGGCTTCTGCGAAGGGTGAAGCCGCAGCATAGCAAACGCGCACTGCGTTTGTCATGGCGTGTTTGTAGCAGAAGGCGATGAAGGGCGCCCCGGCAAGACAACGACTAGCCGTCTGCGCGCCTACTTGATGACGCGCAGGTTGCCGCGTGGTGGCGCCTTGGGCTTGTCGGGCGGTGGATCACCCAAAGAAGCGCTGGAGGACTGCATAGTTCCTGATGCACCAGGTGCCGCCTTCGGGACCGTGGCCAGCGACGGCAAATGCGCCGGCGCCTGTGCGGCTTCCGGTGCCGGTTCGGGATCGAAATACACACCCTTGCCGTTTTCCCGCGCAAACGCCGCCAGCACGGCGTATACGGGAACCGACACCTCTCGGGAGACGCCGTTGAAACGGGCGGTGAACTGGATGACATCGTTGCCGATCGTCAGGTTTCGCGTGGCGGCCTGGCTGATCGACAACACGATTTCGCCGTTCTTGACGTACTCCATCGGCACGCGCGTGTTCTGGTCGACCTTCACGGACAAATACGGCGTGAAGCCACAATCCGCACACCATTCATAGATGGCGCGGATCAGGTACGGCTTGGTGGAGAGGTCAGCCACAGTGATGGATGCCGAGAGGCTGGGCGGCCGCCATGGCCGCCAGCACTTTCAATGCGCGGAGACTATTTCCGCATGGCCTTTTCAGACGCAGTCATCGAATCGATGAAGGCCTGCCGCGAGAACAGGCGCTCCGCATACTTGAGCAGCGGCGCTGCGGTCTTGGGCATTTCAATCTGGTAGTGCTCAAGACGCCACAAGAGCGGTGCGATCGCCACGTCGAGCATGGAAAACTCGTCACCGAGCATGTGCTTTTGCTTGACGAAAATCGGGGCCAGTTGCACCAGGTTTTCGCGAATGTACAGGCGCGCCTTGTCGAACTGGGCTTGCTTGCCGCGTTCAAGCGTATCGACATGGTTGAACACCTCATGCTCCATGCGATGCAGGATCAGCCTCGCGCGGGCGCGCATGACCGGATCAGGCGGCATCAACTGGGGATGCGGGAAGCGTTCATCGATGTACTCGTTGATGATGTTCGACTCGTAGAGGATCAGGTCGCGTTCCACCAGTACCGGAGTGCGGTTGTTCGGATTCATGACTGCAAGATCTTCGGGCTTGTTCATCAGATCCACGTCAAGGATCTGAAAGTCCATGCCTTTTTCCCACAGGACGATGCGGCAGCGGTGGCTAAACGGGCACGTGGTGCCGGAATACAGGGTCATCATGATGGTGGTCCTTCGCGGTGCGGCTACTTCGTGAGACAGCTAATTGGGATTCGGTCGGCTGCAAAAGCGCCAAGCCGCGCATGAAAGCGCGGCCCGGCGGTAGACGGGGGAAACGCCGGTTACTTCACGTCTTTCCAGTACTCGTGCTTGAGCCACAGGGAAATGAAGAACCCCAGCGCCAGCAGGGCCAACACCCACAAGCCCGCCTGGGTACGCTGGTTGCGCGCAGGTTCAGCCATGAAGGTGAGGAAATTGACAAGGTCCGCCACAAAGCGGTCGTATTCGGCCGGTGACATCGTTCCCGCACGTTCGATTGCGAGTTTCATCACGGCTTCGGGTTTGCCATCGTGTCCGGGCTTCTCGCCGACCTTGGTCCATGCCTGCGTTCCCTGCAAGTCATGGAGCACATGGGGCATCGACGTGGATTTGAACGCGGTGTTGTTCCAGCCACTGGGCGCCTTGTCGTCGCGATAGAAACCGCGCAGGAAGGTGTACAGCCAATCCGGGCCGCGTGAACGCGCCACCAGAGTCAGATCCGGCGGAACGCTCTTGAGCCACTCCTTGGCGTCGTTCGGATTCAGGTTTGACACCATGGCATCGGTGGGTTTCGCACCGGTCAGGATCAGATTGTCGGCAATTTGTTTTTCCGTCAGTCCAATCTGCGTCATCGCGCTGTAGCGCATGAACTGCGCGCTGTGGCAATTCAGGCAGTAGTTGACGAAATTGCGGGCCCCGCGTTGAAGAGAGGCCTCGTCCTTGAGGTTGACCGGGGCGCTATCGAGCTTGACGCCACCGCCAGATGCGAAGGCGGGCACCGCCAGGCCGACGGTCAGCGCAACCATGAGGGAACGGATGGTCGTTTTCATTAGTAGGTCACCCTTTCCGGTTCGGGCAGCTCTTGGGCGCGATCTTTTGCGGTGTACCAAGGCATCAAGATGAAGAACGCAAAGTACACGGCGGTAAGGATTCGCGCGACGAGCGTGGCGGTATCCATGCCACCCACCAGCGGGAGCGCCTTGGGTAACTGGCCCCAGACCGTCGTGGGGACCACACCCAGGTAGCCAAGCACCAGGAAGCTCACCACGAACGCATACAGGAAATTCTTGAAGCGAGGACCGCGATAGCGAATCGACTTGGCCTTGCCTTTATCCAGCCACGGCAATGCAAAGAGAATCAACGTCGCCAATCCCATCACGGCCACCCCCCAGAACTGGGTCCCGAAATAAGACGGCACGGCGCGCAGCATGGCGTAGAACGGCGTGAAGTACCACACCGGGGCGATGTGCTCGGGCGTCTTCAGCGGGTCCGCCTGCACGAAGTTGGCGTACTCCAGGAAGTAGCCGCCCATTTCCGGCATGAAGAACACGATGACGGTGAACACGGCGAGAAACACGAAGACGCCGACGATGTCCTTGATCGTGTAGTACGGGTGGAACGGGATGCCGTCCCTCGGCGTGCCCAGTTTCGGGTCGAGGTTTTCCTTGATCTCGATGCCGTCCGGATTGTTGGAGCCGACTTCACGCAAGGCCATCAGGTGGGCGGCCACGAGGCCGAGCAGCACCAGCGGAATTGCGATCACGTGGAAGGCGAAAAAGCGATTCAGGGTCGCGTCGCCGACGTTGTAGTCGCCGCGAATCCAGATGGCCAGGTCAGGACCGATGAAGGGAATGGCTGCGAACAGGTTGATGATGACCTGCGCACCCCAGTAAGACATCTGCCCCCAGGGGAGCAGGTAGCCAAAGAACGCTTCCGCCATCAGGCAGAGGTAGATCATGCAGCCGAACACCCACAACAATTCACGCGGTTTGCGATACGAACCGTAGATGAGGCCGCGGAACATGTGCAGGTACACCACGATGAAGAACATCGAGGCGCCGGTGGAATGCAGGTAGCGGATGAACCATCCGCCCGGCACATCGCGCATGATGTACTCGACCGAGGCAAATGCGAGCTTGGCATCCGGTTTGTAGTTCATGGTGAGGAAGATGCCGGTGACGATCTGCATCACCAGCACCAACATCGCCAATGAGCCGAAGTAATACCAGAAGTTGAAGTTCTTCGGGGCGTAATAGCCGGTGAGTTGCTCCTGCCAGAGCTTCACCAACGGAAAACGCTTGTCCAGCCAGACGATGGCTTGCCCGGCCAGGCCGGGGACGGGGGGCGCAATGGCCGGTTTTGGAGAGTGACCCATGCCTTATGCTCCCTTCAAGTCTGCGTCGATCGTGAGTTTGGTGCCCTCGATCTTGTAGGCCGTGATTTCCAGATTCTTCGGCGCGGGCATGCCTTTCCAGACGCGGCCGGACATATCAAATTTTGACTGGTGGCACGGGCAGAAAAATCCTCCGGGCCAATCCTTGCCCAAGTCCTCGGGGCCGATTTCCTTGCGGAACGTCGGGGAGCAGCCCAAATGCGTGCAAACCCCCTTGACGACAAACCATTCGCCGGATTTGTCCGACGAACGATTGGGACCCCTTGCGAATTCAGGCTGGGCAGACTCTTTTGATTCTGGGTCCGCAAGGAGGGCATCGTTCTTGGCCAACTGCGCCACCATGTCCGGCGTGCGACGAATAATCCAATGCGGCGCACCGCGGTATTCCACGGTGACCAACTGGCCGGGTTCTACCTTGGACAGGTCGAATTCAACCGGGGCGCCAGCGGCCAAGGCGCGTACTGAAGGAAACATGCTGGCAACAAACGGCACCGCGGCAGCACCGGCAGTGACACCCCCCACAGCGGAGGTGGCCAGAATCAGAAACCGTCGTTTTTTGGGATCGACGTCGTCTTGGACGATAGCACTCATGATGAGCTTTCGAAGGTCGTTGTTTGAGTTCTATTGCGGCTCGCCGCAGGCCGCGAACGCCGAGCGCCGGGCAAGCACGCTATTTTAGCTGGTGGCCCCGGAAACTGAAACCCCTAAGGGATTTTTTCCTTTGCTGACAATCACTTCGCGCGATTTGCGCTAAATTGGTCGAACATGGCGCAACCGGAAATGCCGCCGTGCCATTTCGACACCAACCTCCGGAGGGGATATGAGTTTTGCTTCTGAATTCAAGGAATTCGCGGTCAAGGGCAATGTAATGGACCTTGCCGTCGGCGTTATCATTGGCGGGGCGTTCGGCAAGATCGTGGATTCCGTGGTCGGCGATCTGATCATGCCCATCGTGGGCAAAGTCTTCGGTGGGCTCGATTTTTCGAACATGTACATCGCCCTCAACAACCAAGCCCCGGGACTGGCGCTGGTCGAAGCCAAGAAGGCGGGGGCCGTATTCGCCTATGGAAACTTCATCACCATCGTGATCAATTTCGCCATCCTGGCGTTCATCATCTTTCTGATGGTCAAGCAAATGAACAAGCTGAAAAATCAGGCGCCGCCGCCGGCCCCTGCCGCGACCCCGGAAGATGTGCTGCTGCTGCGCGAGATTCGGGATTCACTCAAAAAGTAAGCGCCGGCTTACCAAGAGGACTAGAGGCGGGTGAGGGTTCCTTTCCCGCCGATTTCCAGTCACCCTGCGGCGAATGGCGTGAAGCTTTGGCGGGTTTGAAATAGGCCCCGTCGGCCTCATACTGCAATTTCCTGCTTATTTTTGATTTCCATGCGCCGCCTTTGGTTGATCTTTGCGGAATTCGTGACCGTGACATTGGCGGTGGTCTTTGTCATCACCCTGATTCGTCCAGACTGGAATCCCTGGAAACGCAACGTAGTGGAAATCCGCGAGGCCGGACCCCTGGCCGCTATCCTGCCCGCCTCGAGTGGCGGCGCTTTGCGGGCAAGCTATGCGGATGCGGCGCGAAAGGCAACGCAATCGGTGGTCAATATTGCGGCATTGAGGGATTCGCGCAAGTCGCGCAATCCGTTGGCCAACGATCCTTTGCTGCGGCGTTTTCTCCAGGAGCAACAGGATGCCCCCGAAGAAAATGAAGAGGGCAGCGAAGGGATGGGTTCGGGGGTCATCGTCAGCAGCGACGACAAGGGAAGCTATGTGCTGACCAACGACCATGTCGTGGCCGGCTCCGACCGCATCCAGATTGCACTCTCGGATGGACGCACCCTCCCCGCAAAAGTCGTGGGGACCGACCCCGAATCGGACCTTGCCGTGTTGCGCGTCGATGGAAAAGGCCTCAGCGCCATTACACTTGGACAATCGGACCGTGCGCAGGTCGGCGACGTGGTGTTGGCAATTGGCGATCCGTTCGGCGTCGGGCAAACCGTGACCATGGGCATCATCAGCGGGCTGGGACGCAATCGCCTCGGGGTCAACCGCTACGAAAACTTCATCCAGACCGACGCCGCCATCAATCCGGGCAATTCCGGCGGCGCATTAATCGACCTGAACGGCAATCTTATCGGCATCAACAGCGTCATCTATTCACGCACCGGGGGATCGTTGGGGATCGGTTTCGCCATTCCGGTGTCCATGGCCAAGGGCATCATGGAGCAGATCATCGCGGAGGGCACCGTGACGCGTGGCTTTATCGGCATCAACCCGCAGGATGTGACGCCCGACCTTGCAGAATCCTTGAAACTCAAGGCGGCGCGGGGGGCGCTGGTGGCGCAGGTCAACCGCGGCGGCCCGGCCGACAAGGGTGGGCTCAAGACGGGCGACGTCATTGTGGCCGTCGACGACAAGCCGATCCAGGATTCGATCGCAGCGATGGCGGCGATCGCGGCCATCAAGCCGGGCACCAACGCCAAGTTCAGCGTGATCCGCGATCAACGCGATGTAGACCTGGTCGTCAACGTGGGCAAAAGACCGAGACCGGTGCGCGGTCGCTGAGGGTTTTCAAGCATGCACCACTGATCGGCCGGAATTGCGCGATCGCAGTGCTTACGAGTCCTGATTCACCGCCGCGTCTTGCGGTTCCTTGGCTTTTTTCACAAAGAACCGCGCGCACAGCAGGCCGATCTCGTAGAGGATGCAGAGCGGAATGGCCAACGCGAGCATGGAGGCCGCATCAGGGGGAGTCACGACGGCAGCGACGGCAAATGCGCCGACAATGGCATAGCGGCGGATCTCGACCAGCGTTTCCAGCTTGACGATGCCGGTGCCCACCAACACCACCACCACCACCGGCGTTTCGAATGCGACTCCGAATGCGAAGAACATGCCGAGGACAAAGTTGAAATAGTTCTCGATGTCCGGCGCGACCGAAATGCTCTGTGGCGCAAATTGCGCGATGGTGGAAAACACAAACTTGAACACCACAAAATAACAAAACAGGATCCCCACCGCAAACAGCACGGTGCTCGAGAAAATCAGCGGCACGACGACCTTTTTCTCATGCTGGTAGAGCCCGGGCGCCACAAACGCCCAAACCTGATACAGGATGTACGGCAGGGCAATCACGAACGCGACGAGCAAGGCGACTTTCACCGGGATGAAAAACGGCGCGATCACTCCCGTGGCGATCATCTTGGTTCCTTGCGGAAGCGCGGCCTGCATTGGCGCCGCGAGGATGTCGTAGAGCTGGGGCGCGAAGTACACGCAGGGCAGCGCGACGATGAGCAGCGCATAGATGCAGTTCAACAGCCGGTCGCGCAGCTCGATCAAATGCGAAATGAAGGTTTCCTGGGGGCCACTGGCCTCGCTCATGGCGCCCCCGTCTTGGCCGACACCCGCAAGGGCTCCACGCCAAAATCCAATTGCCCCTGTTGAAAGGTCGTGTCCGCCGTCGTCGCCCGTTCGGCCCCCGCGGCGACCGATTCGGCGACGTTGGGGGAAGTGGCTTGAACGCCCGCGACAGCACTCATCTCAGGAGTTGGTGCATTGAGCAATGCACTCGCTTCAGTGGCCGCCGGCGATGGTGATTTGGCCGTGAGTGCCTGATCCATCGCGCGCACATCGCTTTGGAAGGCGCTGGCATGTTCCTGCACGCTGGTTTCAAACACGCGTGCGGCCGCATCCACCTCCTGTTTCACCTTGGCAATCTCGGAGGCGTCCAACTCACGCTGGATATCCGAACGCACTGACGCCACGTAACGCTGGAACCGCCCGAACATGTGTCCGGCGGTACGGGCGACACCCGGCAAGCGCTCGGGGCCAATGACAATCAATGCCACGACACCGACAATGGCCAGTTCCCAAAAGCTGATGTCAAACATGGGACGAGTGCGGGGATGGCGCGCACCGCCGCAGCGTCACCGCGACGGTTTCAGCCAGGGGCCGGATCAGCTGGATTTGCTCTTGTCCTTGACTTCGCCTTCAACCGCATTCTTGTCGGAAAGCTGGTCGGGCTTCTTGTCCGCGTCTGCGCCGCCGGACATGCCATCCTTGAACCCTTTGACCGCACCGCCCAGGTCGGAACCAATGTTGCGAAGCTTCTTGGTGCCAAAAACGAGAACGACGACGACCAACAAAATCAACAAATGCCAAATGCTGAATGCACCCATGTGCGTATCTCCGATTCACCAATTTCGCCGCGCAAAGTTACTGCGTGACGTTTGCGCATTTACTTCCCGCTCTGATTCCGGATCGCGTAGAAAATCAGCGCGATCACCACCAGTATCAACAAATGCCAAATGCTGAATGCACCCTTTTGCCCGCCTCCGGGGGATCCAAATGGTGGCCAAATGCGCCGCATTTCGAAACCGCTCATTAATCGCGGCGCTATTTGCCGTGCATGACCTTGAGCGGCTCGGCGCCCGGTTTGTTCCCGAAAACGTGGATGTGCAAATGATACACGTCCTGCCTGCCCAACCGACCTGTGTTGATCGCTGTACGGAACCCGTCCGTCAAGCCTTGCTCCTTGGCCAGCACGGGCACCAATGCCAGCAACCTGCCCAGGATCGGCGCATCGTCCATCGTGGCGTCGGCCAGTGACGGGATCAATCGCTTGGGGATGATGAGGAAATGCACCTGTGCCACAGGATTGATGTCGTGGAAGGCCAATACCTCGTCGTCTTCATAGACCTTCTTGCACGGGATTTCGCCGCGAAGGATTTTTCCAAAAATCGTGGGGTTGTCGTCGTTCATGATGGTTTACGAGGGCCGGGATTTCTTTTCGTCGTGACCCGAAGTGCCTTCGCGGCGCTCCAGTTCCGCGATGACATCTGCGAGAGGCACATCGCGTGCGGCGAGCATTACCAGGGTGTGGAACAGCAGATCCGCTGCCTCTTTGGTCAATGCCACGGGATCATCGCCCTTCGCCGCAATCACCGCTTCGGTGGCTTCTTCACCCACCTTTTTCAAGACCGCATCAAGGCCTTTTGCATACAGCGATGCCACGTAGGACGAATCCGGCGCTGCGCCCTTGCGCGCGATCAGGGTTTGCTCGAGACGAAACAGGATGTCGGCATTGCGCATGGGTGGCCTACCGCAAAGGGCCGGGCGATGTTAGCACGCGGGTTTCGGGGGTTGAGTCCGCCACCTGCACCCAGGCACCCTGGGTCGCGCGCCGAAAAAAACAGGTGGGACGCCCGGTATGACAGGCAATGCCGCCGGCCTGGTCCACGCTCAACAACAGGGTATCGCCATCGCAATCGAGGCGGATTTCCTTGACCGTTTGTACATGTCCGGAGGTTTCGCCCTTCTTCCAAAGCGCACTGCGCGAGCGTGACCAATAGTGCGCAGTCCCTGTGTCCAGCGTCAATTTCAACGATTCGCGGTTCATCCATGCCATCATCAGCACTTCACGCGACGTGGCGTCCTGCGCAATCGCGGCGACCAGTCCCCGGTCGTCCCACTTCACTTGCTCGAACAGCGCATCGCTCATTGCCGGACCTCAATCCCGCGCCGCGCCATGTGATCCTTGGCGTCCGCGATTCGATATTCACCGAAGTGGAATATGGACGCCGCCAGCACGGCGTCGGCATGGCCTTCAAGGACGCCATCGGCAAGGTGGTCGAGGTTGCCGACGCCCCCGGAGGCGATGACCGGCACGGAGACCGCGTCCGCAACCGCACGGGTCAGCGGCAAATCAAAACCGGCTTTGGTGCCATCCCCGTCCATGCTGGTGAGCAAAATTTCGCCGGCGCCAAATTCCGTCACTTTCACCGCCCATTCCACGGCGTCGAGACCCGTGGGGTTGCGACCGCCATGCGTGAACACCTCCCAACCCGTACCTTGGGCTTTCCGGCGCGCATCGATGGCCACAACGATGGCTTGCGCTCCAAAGCGGTCTGACGCAGCCTTCACCAAGTCCGGCGTCTTTACCGCCGCGGTGTTGATCGAGGCTTTGTCTGCGCCGGCATTCATGAGCTTGCGGACATCCTCGACGCTTCGGACGCCACCGCCGACCGTGAGCGGAATGAAGACTTCATCCGCCACGCGCGACACAATATCCAGAAGCGTTTCGCGCTGGTCCGAGCTCGCCGTGATGTCGAGAAATGCCAATTCGTCCGCGCCTTCATCGTTGTACCGGCGAGCAATCTCGACCGGGTCACCGGCGTCCTTGAGGTCGACAAAGTTGACGCCCTTGACCACGCGGCCGGCGCTAACGTCTAAACAGGGAATGATGCGTTTGGCGAGCATGTTTGTGGCGGAACAACATCAAAGTCCAGAACTGGCGCGGCGTTTCAGGTCAAACACGGTCAAACGGCGCGCCAGCGCTTGTGGGAGGTGTAGCGTGGATGATCGTCGTTCGACGGTCGGTCAAGCCGATAGTGCCATGGCCGCCTTCAGATCCAGCTTGCCTTCGTAGATTGATCGTCCGGCAATCACACCCATGATGCCCTCATCCTCAACCGCGACGAGCTTCTTCACGTCATCAATTCCATTGAGACCGCCGCTGGCGATGACCGGCACGGTGAGCGATTGCGCGAGCTTGACGGTCGCATCGATATTCACACCGGTCATCATGCCGTCGCGACCGATGTCGGTGTACAGCACCGCCTCGACGCCATAATCCTGGAACCGCTTGGCCAGGTCGACCACATCGTGCCCCGTGAGTTTGGACCAGCCATCGGTCGCCACCTTGCCATCCTTGGCATCAAGCGCCACGATGATGTGCCCGGGAAACGCATCGCAGGCCTCGTGCAGGAAACCGGGGCTTTTCACCGCCGCAGTGCCGATGACGATCCAGGTAATGCCGTCGTCGAGGTAGCGTTCAATGGTGTCCAGATCACGGATTCCGCCTCCCAACTGGATCGGCACCTCTTCATCGCCTGCACGCATGGCCGCGATGATGTCCTTCACCACGCCCTCATTTTTCGGTTTGCCGGCAACCGCGCCGTTCAAGTCGACCACGTGCAATCGCTTGGCGCCGAGCGACTTCCATTTCGTTGCGGTCTCGCCGGGATTGTCGGAAAACACGGTCGCCGTGGACATGACGCCTTCCTGGAGGCGTACGCAATGGCCGTCTTTGATGTCGATGGCAGGGATGATCAACATGGTGCGTGAGGTTGCGTTGGATGCACGCAGAGTGGAGAAATCAGGGGCGCCAGGTCAGAAAGTTGCGATAGAAACGAAGCCCTGCCGTGTGGCTTTTTTCCGGGTGGAACTGCACGGCAGCGAGGTTCTTCACGGCAAGGGCGGCCGCGAAGGGCGCGCAGTAGTCGGTGGTGGCGATGGCGAGCACAGGATTCACCGGCTCGCAGAAAAAACTGTGGACATAGTAGAAACGTTGGGCGCTGGGAATATCTTGCCACAAAGCGTGGTTGCGGGTGTGGACAACTTCGTTCCACCCCATGTGGGGGACTTTTTGCGAGGAATCCTTTGGGCGAAATCGTTTGACCCTGCCGGCCACCAGGCCCAACCCCGGCGTATCGCCTTCCTCCGAATGCTCAAACAACATTTGCATGCCGACGCAGACGCCGAGGAAAGGCTTGCTTTCTGCAGCTGAACGTACCGCGGCTTCCAACCCGCTTTCGCGCAAGTAGCGCATGCAATCGGGCATTGCTCCCTGCCCGGGAAATACCACGCGGTCTGCCGCGAGCACGTCTGATGGCTCGCCGGAAATGGCGACCCGCACATCCAGCGATTCAGCCTGCGCCACGTGCTCGAAAGCCTTTGCGACGGAGCGCAAATTGCCCATGCCGTAGTCAACAACGATGAGTGTTTGAGCCATGAGGGGCGACAACGATGGAGGCGACCGTTGTGTGGTTTACAACGCTCCCTTGGTCGACGGCAGAACCCCGGCGGCACGGCTGTCCAACTCGCAAGCCATGCGCAGGGCGCGTCCAAAGGCCTTGAACACCGTCTCGGCCTGGTGATGCGAATTCACGCCGCGCAGGTTGTCGATGTGAAGGGTGGCGAGCGCATGATTGACGAACCCTTGGAAGAATTCGATGAACAAGTCGACATCAAACTCACCGACGCGCGCACGCGTGAAATTGACGTGATATTCGAGGCTTGGCCGACCGGACAGGTCGATGACCACGCGCGACAACGCTTCATCGAGCGGCACATAGGCGTGACCATAGCGACGGATTCCGGTCTTGTCACCCAGCGCTTTGGCGATAGCCTGCCCGAGCGTAATGCCGACGTCCTCCACCGTGTGATGGGCGTCGATGTGCAAGTCCCCCTTCGCGCTGACCGCCAGATCCATCAATCCATGGCGCGCCACCTGGTCGAGCATGTGGTCGAGAAAGGGGATGCCGGAATCGAGCGTGGACGACCCGGTGCCGTCCAGATTCACGACGACGCGGATCTGCGTTTCCTTGGTGTTGCGGGTAATGTCGGCCGTTCTCATGTCATTTCAAAGCGCTTGCTTCAGTACGGCGAGCAACGCATCGTTCTCGTGGGGGGTGCCGATGGTCAGGCGAAGTGTATTGGCAAGCAGCGGATGGGACTTGCCGGGGTTCTTGACGAGGATTCTAGCGGCAAGCAGCTTGTCAAACGTGCTTGCGGCTTCCGGCACGCGGATCAGGATGAAATTGGCCTGCGACGGATACACCATGATGCCGCGGAGGTTCGAAAGTGCCTTCGACATGCGTGCGCGCTCTTGCACCAATGTGCGCGCCTGGGCCAGCAGCGCATCGTAGTGACCCAATGCAAACGTGGCGGCCGCTTGCGTCAGTGCATTGATGTTGTACGGCAGCCGGACCTTGTCGAATTCGTCCAGCCAAGCGCGCCGGCCCATCAGCAGCCCCAGGCGCAATCCTGCCAGCCCCAGTTTGGAAACCGTCCGCATCACGACCACGTTGTCGTGGCTTGGCGCGTGATCGAGGAAGTGCGTCTCCGAAAAAGCAAAGTAGGCCTCATCGACTACAACCAGGGCACCGACTTCGCGGCCCGCCTGAATCGTGCCTTCAATCTCCGCGTGTGAAAACGCGTTGCCCGTGGGATTGTTGGGGGAGGCCATGAATATCAGGGCAGGCCGCTTCTCGCGGATGGCCGAGTGCCACGCATCCTGGTCCAAGGTGAAATCTGCATTGAGCGGCACGCCGGCATAGCCGAGGCCCGCAAATGTGGCGATCATCCGGAACATGACAAACGCCGGCTCGACCGATAGAACCGTGGCGCCAGGTTTGGCCACGGCAAGGGCAAGCATCTGGATGATTTCATCCGAGCCATTGCCCAGCAGAATGTCGAATTCTTCCGGGACCCGCATTGCCTGGCGCAGTGCGGACTTGAGTGCTGCGCCATCTGCGGATGGATAGCGGTTGAGCGACGCCTTCGCCACGGCCTCAGCGAGGCCGGCTCGCAGCTCGGCCGGAAATGCAAATGGGTTTTCCATGGCATCCAGCTTGATCAAGCCGGAAGCATCGGCCACCGCGTACGCCTGCAGCGCACGTATCTCTTCACGCATCAGATTGCGCGTCATGGTGTCTTGAAGCGAAACTCGGCAGAGCGCGCGTGTGCCTCCAAGCCTTCCGCGCGCGCTAACGTTGCGGCCGTCTGGCCCAACGTCTTCGCGGCAGCGTTCGAGACTTGGATGATTGAAGAGCGCTTCTGGAAGTCATACACCCCGAGCGGTGATGAAAAGCGGGCGGTGCGTGCTGTCGGCAGCACATGGTTCGGCCCGGCACAATAATCGCCGAGCGCCTCCGAGGAATTCGGGCCCACGAAAATCGCACCGGCATGCCGGACCTTCGGCACCCAATCCCTGGCATCACGAACGTTCAATTCGAGATGCTCCGGTGCAACAGCATTGACCAGGGAAACGGCCTCGTCAAGGTCGCGCACGTGAATCAATGCACCGCGATTCTCGACCGACGCGCGCGCGATCGCCTCCCTTGGAAGCGTCCTGACTTGCGCTGCCAAGCATTCCGCCACACGGTCGAGCAATGCTGCGTCCGGAGAGACCAGAATGGCCTGGGCGATCTCATCGTGTTCCGCTTGCGACAACAAGTCCATGGCCACCCAAGCAGGATCGGCGCCGTCGTCGGCGACCACCAGAATTTCCGACGGCCCCGCGACCATGTCGATCCCCACGACGCCAAACACCTGACGTTTGGCTGCTGCAACATAGGCGTTTCCCGGGCCGACGATCTTGTCTACTGCCGGCACGTTCTGCGTCCCATAGGCCAGCGCAGCAATCGCCTGGGCACCGCCAATGGCGAACACGCGATCCACCCCTGCCAGCGCAGCGGCAGCCAGCACCGTCTCATTGCGCACACCGTCCGGGGTGGGCGTCACCATGACAATTTCTCCAACGCCTGCGACCTTTGCCGCCACCGCATTCATCAGCACCGAGGACGGATATGCGGCCTTTCCCCCGGGGACGTAAATGCCAACGCGATCCAGGGGGGTCACCTGCTGGCCCAGAACGGTGCCATCCGGTTCGGTGAAGTGCCATGACGGCTGGCGTTGGCGCTCGTGATAGGCGCGGATGCGTTGATAGGCCGCCTCCAGCGCCAAGCGCAACGCAGGGTCGAGCTGATCCAGGGCTCGCTGCAATTCGGTGCTCGAAATTTCCAGGATTTGGGGCGTCCATCGGTCGAATCGTTGCGTGAAGTCGATGAGGGCTGCATCGCCTTCTTGCCGGACGCGCAGGATGATTTCGCGCACCGCGACATCGATGGACTCATCCTGCGAGTTCTCGAATGCAAGGAGCAAATCGAGCTCACGCTGAAACGTCGCATCACGCGAACTCAAGCGGCGAATGTTCATGGCAATTCTGGCGCAAACTCTAGGACTGGCGCGGCAACCAGGCCCAAATTGGCCCAAACTCCGCGCGGGTCTTGGTGTTTATCATTTGGGACGGGCGGAATCTTCACGCCGCCGCCTTTTCGAACGCGTCGATCAACGGCTGCAGACGCGCGCGCTTCACTTTCATGGCCGCACGATTGACGATCAGGCGCGACGAAATCGGCATGATTTCTTCGACCGCCTTCAGTTGGTTTGCCTTCAATGTACTGCCGGTCGAGACCAGGTCGACGATGGCGTCCGCCAAGCCGGTCAACGGTGCCAGTTCCATCGAACCATACAGCTTGATGAGATTCACGTGCATCCCCTTGGCGGCAAAGTGCTCACGCGCCGTATCCACATACTTGGTCGCCACATTCATGCGCGCACCGCGTTGCACGGCTGACGCATAGTCAAAATCCGAGCGTGTCGCGACCATCATCTTGCACTTGCCGATCTTGAGGTCGAGCGGCTGGTACAGACCCACGCCCGAGTGCTCCAAAAGGACATCCTTGCCCGCCACCCCCAAGTCTGCGGCCCCATGGCTTACATAGGTCGGCGTGTCGGTCGCACGCACGATGACGATGCGAATGTCGGCAACATTGGTGGCGATGATGAGCTTGCGCGATTTTTCCGGGTCTTCCGAAGGGACGATGCCCGCCTGCGCAAGGAGCGGCAAGGTCTCCTCGTAAATCCTGCCCTTCGAAAGCGCCAGCGTAATCATGCGATCCGCTCGATCCTTGCACCGATGCCGGTCAATTTTTGCTCGATTTTCTCGTAGCCGCGATCCAGGTGGTAGATGCGATCGACGATCGTTTCGCCCTCCGCCACCAGCCCGGCAATGACCAAGCAGGCCGATGCCCGAAGGTCGGTTGCCATCACGGTGGCCCCGGTGAGTCGGTCCATGCCATGCACGATGGCGGTATTGCCTTCGACATCGATCTTGGCGCCAAGGCGCAGCATTTCCTGCACATGCATGAACCGGTTTTCGAAAATCGTCTCCGTGACAATCCCCGTTCCGCGGGCAATCGCATTCAACGCGATGAATTGCGCCTGCATGTCGGTGGGAAAGGCTGGGTATGGTGCCGTCTTTATGTTGACGGCCTTGGGGCGCGCGCCCATGGAAATGCCGATCATCCGGTCGCCGCGGGTGATGTCAGCCCCGGCTTCGGTAAGTTTGTCCAACACGGCATCAAGCGTATCGGCACGGGCATGGGTCAGGGTGACGTTGCCCCCCGCAGCCGCGACGGCGGCCAAATAGGTTCCGGTCTCGATCCGATCGGGCATCACCGCATATTCGGCGCCGTGCAAAGCGTCCACGCCTTCGACGGTGATGACGTCAGTCCCGTGCCCGCGGATTTTGGCGCCCATCTTGATCAGGCATTCGGCCAAATCCACCACTTCCGGTTCGCGCGCCGCGTTTTCAAGCACGGTGGTCCCGTCAGCGAGGCAGGCCGCCATCATGAGATTTTCGGTGCCCGTCACGGTCACGGTATCCATGAAAATGCGCGCACCTTTCAGGCGCGCCGATTTGGCAAGGATGTAGCCGCCCTCGATGGCGATGGTAGCGCCCATGGCCTCGAGGCCCTTGATGTGGAGGTCGACCGGCCGCGCCCCAATCGCGCAACCCCCGGGCAACGACACCTTGGCCTCGCCAAAGCGAGCCACCAGCGGCCCCAACACCAGGATGGAGGCGCGCATGGTCTTGACCATTTCATATGGCGCGGCCGGATTGCCGATGACCGCTGCGGTCAGCGTCAGCGAGTGCCCGGATCGTTGGGTCGTCACGCCCATTTGCTCGAGGAGCTTCACCATGGTACCGATGTCGTTCAACACCGGCATATTGGTCAATCCGAGCGCATCCTTCGACAGCAACGCGGCCGCGAGGATGGGAAGCGCGGCGTTTTTTGCGCCGGAAATGCGGACTTCACCGTGGAGCGGAACCCCGCCCCGGATTTTGAGTTTTTGCATGATGTGATGTTCAGTGAGACGCGGGGGACGACGTGGCGGCGCGGGCATGCCACTCGTCAGGGGTCAGCGTTTGCATCGACAAGGCGTGAATTTCCTCGCGCATGCGGTCGCCCAGTGCGCCATAGACGATCTGGTGCCTCGCCACGCGCGACTTGCCCGCAAACGCGGGGGATACGATCAGCGCCTGAAAATGTGCACCATCGCCATCCACCGCAAGGTGGAGGCAATCGAGCTTTTCACGCAAATAGCCTTCGATGGCAGCAGGGGTGACCATGATGGGGGTGCCCCGGCGTCGGGGCAGGTCAATGACGTAACTTGTAACCTGATTTTATCAAGTAAAGGGTGGCGGCCGAAAGGCACAGGAATGACAGCATCGTGATGGAAAGCGACACTGAGATGTCGACATCCGCCTGCCCAAAGAAGCCATAGCGGAAACCGTCGATCAGATAGAAGAACGGATTGGCATGGGAAACCGCCTGCCAGAAGGGCGGCAATGAACGGATCGAGTAAAAGACCCCGGCCAAAAACGTGAGGGGCATGACAATGAAGTTCTGAAAGGCCGCCAACTGGTCAAACTTCTCCGCCCATAGGCCGGCGATGATGCCCAGCGCGGCCAGGATGCCGCTGCCCAAAAGCGCAAACACGAGGATGGCCCATGGATGCGCCACCGGCACTTGCGCCATGAAGACCCCGACCAGAAACACGCCCAGACCCACAGCCAGGGCTCGCACAACTGCGGCGATTACATACGCAAAGTAATAGTTCCAATGCGTCAGCGGCGGCAGCAGGATGAAGATGATGTTGCCGGTGATCTTCGACTGGATCAGTGAGGACGAAGTGTTGGCAAACGCGTTTTGCAGCATCGACATCATCGCCAAACCCGGTATCAAGAATTGTTCGTAAGTGACACCCCGAAAGGCCGCATTCGAACCCGCCATCACGTGCGAAAAGATCAGCAGGTAGAGGATGGCCGTCAACACTGGGGCGGCGATCGTCTGGAACGCCACTTTCCAGAATCGCAGGATCTCCTTCAGCAACAGTGTTTGAAAGCCGGTCATTTGCGCATCAGCTTGACGAAAACATCTTCCAGGTCGGGCTCGGACACTTCGATCGCCGTCGCTACAACGCCGGCCTCGCGAAGCCACCGCAAGCGCGATTCAACCTCACCGGTATCGTGCAAGGCAAAGGTGTGCCACGCACCCTCGCTTTTGCGGGCCTCGGCGGCCACGTTCGCCGGGAGCGCCGAATCGGTCTTGATCTTGAGGACACGCTCGGCAAACGCCGACAACAAATGGTCGGTCGTGTCCATCGCAATGATGCGCCCCTGTTTCAGCATGGCAATTCGCGAGCACAGCTGCTGGGCTTCTTCCAGGTAGTGCGTGGTCAGCAGGATGGTGCGTCCCTCGCGGTTCAGGCGCCGGACGAACTGCCAGAGCGTTTGTCGCAACTCGACGTCCACCCCGGCAGTGGGCTCGTCGAGGACGATCACCGGCGGCTGGTGGACCAGCGCCTGAGCCACCAGCACCCGGCGTTTCATGCCGCCGGAAAGTTGGCGCATGTTGGCATTGGCCTTATCAGTCAGCGCCAGATTGGCGAGCAGTTCATCGATCCAGTCATCGAGCGCGGGCGTGCGGGCAATTCCGAAATACCCGGCCTGAAAGCGCAACGTTTCAATCACCGAAAAGAACGGATCAAACACGATTTCCTGAGGCACGATGCCCAATGCCCGCCGGGCCTTGCGGTAGTCGGACACGACATTGTGTCCCATGACTTTCAACGTCCCCGCGTCAACCCGCGTGAGTCCGGCCAGCGCAGAGATCAGCGTGGTCTTTCCTGCCCCATTGGGACCGAGCAGCGCGAAAAATTCGCCCTCGGAAATGTCCAGGGAAACGCCATCCAGCGCCCTGAGATCCCCATAACGCTTCTCGACTCCGCGAACTTCGACGGCGAGAGTCACACGCAGGACTTGCCGCCGGGGCAGTGGATCAAGCCATCCACACCGTAGAGTTCCGCCAGAGACTGTAGGTTTCCGGGCAAGTGCACATAGCGCAATGATTTGCCCAATCGCTCCGCCTCGCGTCGCCAATGCAACATCAACGCCACTGCAGAAGAATCGAATTCCGTCACATTGGCAAAATCAATGGCAAGACAATCAGGCAACGTCGCCTGTCGTGCATATGCCGCGGTTTCTTCCAGCAATCGCGTCATGCTGGCCAATGTCAGCGGGCCCTGCAATTGGAGGATTTCCCCCACCACGGTCGATGAATAGGACTTGCTGATGTCGCTTTGCGCAGCCGGTGTCGACGCTGGATTCATGTGGGAGTTACTTGGCTGCGTTTTTCGCGTTGCGATCGGCAAGTGACTTGATCAAGCCATCAATGCCCGACTTTTGGATTTCCGTGTTGAACGAACTCCGGTAATTGGTCACCAATGACACGCCGTCAATCAACACGTCGAAGGCTTTCCAGCCGTTCGCAGTCCTTTCCATCGAGTAATCGATCGGAATCGGCTGCCCGCCCGGCTGAACAACTTGCGTCTTCACGACCACTTCGGTGTCTGCCGCAGCCAGCTTGAGCGGCTTCACTTCGATGGTCTGATTGCGGAACTGCGACAACGAGGTCGAGTAAGTGCGGACCAGAAGCGTCCGGAATTCGTCAGTCAATGCTTTTTTCTGCGCGTCGGTGGCATCGCGCCAGTTGCGCCCCACAGCCAGTTGGGTCATGCGCGAGAAGTTGAAATACGGCAGGATTTTTTCTTCGGCCAGTTTCTCGATCTTTTTTTGGTTTCCCGCTGCAAGGTCCTTGTCAGCCTTGATGGCAGCAAGTACATCTTGCGTATTCCGACGAACCAGATCGTCAGGCGCCTCCTGTGCGTGTGCCGCCATGACAAATGCGGCGCATATGCCTACAAGAAGCGCGGATAAGTTCTTGAACATGAATATGCTTTCGGAAATAGAAAAAGTTACTCGCAAGTAACGCATGGAGAAGCGGAGGGTTTACGGGTTATTTCTTGTCGCCAGCCCCTTCAGAGGCTTTGCTGAACATCATTTGGCCGATCAGCCGTTCGAGAACCACGGCTGATTGCGTCAAAGTAATTTTGTCTCCGGCGGCAAGCATCTTGTCGTCGCCGCCTGCGTCCAGTCCCACATAAACCTCGCCCAGGAGGCCCGAGGTCAGGATCGATGCACTGGTGTCCTTGGGAAACTTGTACCCGGTATCAAGGGCCAACGTCGCGACCGCCTGGAACTTCTGGTTGTCGAAACGGATGTCCGTGACACGCCCCACGAGCACACCCGCGCTCTTGACGGGTGCTTTCAATTTCAGCCCGCCAATATTCTCGAATCGCGCCTCGACGTTGTACGTGGATCGGGAGCGCTCACTGTTCACGTCGCCCACCTGCAGCGCGAGGAACGCCAATGCGAGAAACCCGCCGATGATGAACAGGCCCACCCAAAAATCGTATTTGCTTTTTTCCATGATTGTTTCCTGCGTTTCAGTGCGGCGTACGCAACATGAATCCCGTCAAAACCAAGTCCAGCGCAAGGACTGACAGCGCCGAGGTCACCACAGTCCGGGTGGTGGCTGCAGACACGCCTTCTGCAGTCGGTTCAGCGTCAAACCCTTCAAAAGTTGCAATGGTGGCGATCGCCACGCCAAATACAACAGACTTCACCACCCCGTTCAAGATGTCGTACTGCGTGTCAACCGCCGCTTGCATGTTTCCCCAAAAGACGCCGGCATCAATGCCGATGAGGATTTTGGCGACCACGAAGGCGCCCATGATGCCCGCCATCGAAAACAGCGCCGCAAGAAGCGGCATGGAAATGACACCGGCCCAGAATCGCGGCGCGACAACGCGGGCGATGGGATCAATGGCCATCATGTCCATGGCCTTTAGTTGCTCCGTTGTCTTCATCAAGCCGATTTCCGCCGTAATGGCAGAGCCAGCTCGGCTGGCGAACAGCAATGCGGACACGACCGGGCCAAGTTCGCGGACCAGTGATAGTGCAGCCAAAACACCCATTTGTTCCTGCGCACCATACTTTTGCAGCGTCTCGAACCCTTGCAACCCCAAAACCATGCCGACAAACATGCCGGAAACCATGATGATGACCAAGGACATCACGCCCGAGAAATAGATTTCGCGCAGGGTGAGCCGGGGCCTGGAAAGGCTTGCGCGCGTATGCAAGAGCACTTCAAACAGAAAACGCGACCGCGTTCCTGCACGCATGATCGACGCCATCGTGTTCCGGCCCAATCTAGAAATGGTGTCGATCATTTATTGACGCGTCCCGAAAACCCTAGATCCTGCGAATATGCGGGTGCCGGATAGTGGAATGGCACCGGTCCGTCAAGCTCTGCGTGTACAAATTGTTTGATAAACGGCTCGTCCGAGGCGCGAATTTCATCAGGTGTGCCATGTCCGACGATCCGTCCGTCAGAGACGAAGTACATGTAGTCGACGATTTGCATGGACTCAACGACGTCGTGAGTGACCACGATGGATGTGATTCCCAATGCATCGTTGAGCTTCCGGATAGTCTGTCCCACCACTGCGAGGGAAATCGGGTCCAGGCCGGCAAACGGCTCGTCATACATGATGAGCATGGGATCCAGCGCAATCGCACGTGCCAGCGCAACGCGCCGGGCCATGCCCCCGGATAGCTCCGACGGAAACATGTTGGCCGCTCCGCGCAGCCCCACGGTGTGGAGCTTCATGAGGACCAAGTCCCGAATCATGTCCTCAGGCAGCTTGGTGTGCTCGCGCAACTGGAACGCCACATTGTCGTAAACGCTCATGTCGGTAAAGAGCGCGCCAAACTGAAACAACATGCCCATCTTGCGGCGCAGGGCGTAGAGCGAATCCTTGTCGAGCGCACCGACATCCTGACCTTCCACATGCACGCTGCCGCGGCTCACCTTGAGCTGCCCACCGATCAGACGCAGCAGGGTTGTTTTTCCACAGCCGGAGCCCCCCATGATCGCGACCAACTTGCCGCGAGGGACGGAAAGCGTGATGCCCTTGAGGATCGCTCGGCTGCCGTATGCAAAATCGGCATCGCGAATGTCGACCAGGGGGGCTGGAGACGTGAGGGAATCGGCAGGCACGGTGCGGGAGTCAGGTTGGTCGCGGCCCTGCAGCGCCGCCGAAGGGGAAAATTCTATCACCCACCCCATCAATTCTCATTGCACGGCAGGCGTTTGAACGATATCCGACTGTTCTGGCGGGGCAAAGTTCTTGGAAGTCTGGTTCATGGCTCCGAAAGGGGTCTCTATAATCAAGCCATTCTCTCGAGAGGTGAATAAACCGCGTGAAGGAAAAGCCCGCGTTATTGATCGTCGACGATGATCCGTTGATTGGGGAGAGCCTGGCGTTCGTGCTCGGCACTGACTTTGATGTCATGTTGCGTGCTTCGCGCATGGAGGCAAAGGAATTGTTGCGCGAGGGAAAGTTTTCGCCCCAGCTGGCGTTGATCGACCTGGGCCTGCCACCTGTTCCACACCTGCCTGACGAGGGGTTCAAGCTGGTCGGTGATCTGTTGGCTTGGTCCAAAGACGTGCGAATCTTCGTGTTGACCGGGCAGAACGAAGAGTCCAATGCGCGCCGAGCTCGCGCATTGGGCGCCCACGACCTGGTTCCGAAGCCCTGCGATCCCTTGCACTTGCGAAAAATGCTATTCGCGGCGCTTGAGGAAATTTCTCCGGCCTCCAAGAATGCAACTCCGACGCGCGACGGAGAGCTTGTTGGCGACAGTCCGGCCATTCACAAGCTGAAGCGGCAAATCGATCTTTATGCTGCGTCAACTTTTCCGGCATTGATCGAAGGCGAGTCCGGTACTGGAAAGGAACGTGTTGCCGCTGCGTTGCATTACTTGAGCCCACGCGCAAACTTGAAGTTTCTGGCGCTCAATTGCGCCGCCATCTCTGCCAATCTTGTTGAACCCACGCTTTTTGGATATGCGAAGGGCGCATTTACCGGGGCTGCGTCGCAAAAATCGGGATATTTCGAGGATGCAGGCGAGGGCACGCTGTTTCTGGACGAAATCGGCGAGCTGCCTCTTGACTTGCAGCCAAAGCTCTTGCGGGTGTTGGAAAATGGCGAATACCAGCGCGTTGGCGAGACCCAGACGCGAACGGCCAAGGCACGAATTGTTGCAGCGACAAACCGTGATCTGCGGGCTGAAGTCAAGGCTGGCCGATTCCGCGCCGATCTGTACCATCGCCTTTCGGTGTTCACCATCCCTTTGCCGCCCCTGAGGGACCTTGGGGAAGACAAGCTTGCGCTTCTGGATCATTACCGCCGCGAGGTTGCGCGGCAACACGGAACGGAACCCTTTACATTGGACGATTCAGCGCGCGCGGCTTGGATGGCCTATGGCTTTCCAGGAAACGTTCGCGAGCTCAAGAATATTGTGATTCGTCTGTTGGCCAAACACGCGGGATATCGGATTGGCAAAGACGATCTGGTCGCCGAGTTTGAAATGCAGTCCGGGGGCGCCGATGGCGCACGATCGGCATACCAGGGCGAGGCCGGAATCCAGATTGGCGCAGGCATTCAGCTTTCACAGGAGCTTGCACGCATCGAATTGCAGTTCATTGATGCCGCCATCACCTCGGCCCAAGGCAATATGTCCCAGGCGGCTCGGTTGCTGGGGATTTCACGCTCGACACTCTATAGTCGGCTGGATGCGCTTCGGCCGGGCCGCGCAACAGACGATGGAGAGCCCGCCTAGTCTGGGATTGCTCGATGCTACACTGCCCGCCTCTCGCGACCGCCTGAACTTCCATGTCGATGTATCTCGCCCATTTCGGCTTGACCGAGGCGCCCTTTAAGATCACGCCCCACACGGAGTTCTTCTTCGACGGCGCGAATCGTGGCGAGACGCTTGATGCACTGATCTATGCCGTCATGAGCGGAGAGGGCATGGTCAAGGTGACGGGCGAGGTAGGCTCGGGGAAGACCATGTTGTGCCGCGTCCTGATGGAGCGGCTTCCCAAGGAGGTCGAGACGATCTACCTTGCAGTTCCTTCGATTTCGCGCGATGAGATTCTTGCCACCATCGCGGGCGATTTGGGAATCGACACGCATGGACTCACCACCACCAAAATTATTCGCGCACTCCAACAGCGCCTGATCGATTTGCATGCGGCCAACAAGCAGGTGGTCGCCTTGATCGACGAAGCGCATGCCATGCCGCTAGCCACCCTTGAGGAAATCCGGTTGCTTTCGAACCTGGAAACCAATCGTGACAAGCTCATGCAAATTGTCTTGTTTGGTCAGCCGGAGTTGGATGCTCACTTGGCCCTGCCAAACATGCGCCAGTTGCGCGAGCGGATTACGCATAGTTTTGATCTTCAGCCTTTGCCTGCGCGCGCGATCGGCGAGTATTTGAACTTCCGGTTGCGGCAGGCCGGATACAAGGGGCCGGACCTGTTTCGTGGCGATACCGTGAAGGTGATCGCCGAGGCCTCCGAAGGGCTGACTCGCAGAATCAACATATTCGCCGACAAGACCTTGTTGGCGGCCTATGCAGCGGGTACGCATGACGTCACGGCAAAACATGCACGTGCGGCAGTCGCAGACTCCCAAATCGTCATGCCTTCGGCATCACCTGCCACAGCAAAGTGGCCGATCGCCGCCGCCTTGGCAGCCGGGCTCTTGCTTGGAGGCTTGGTCGGGTATCAATTGGGAAGTACCCAAGGGGCGACGCAGCCGATCGGGGGCAAGGAGAATTCCGCAGGTGTTGTCCAAAGCGCCCCTGCAGCCGAGCAACGCGTTTCGCCTCCATCAGCCCCTGCGGAGACCGCCTCCAAGCCCATCTCGAGCCCCGCTATATCGCCCACCCCCCTACCGGGTGTTGAGGCAACTGCGAAGGCTGCTTCACCAGAAGAGACGATCAAGGTCAAAGCTGCTCCCGAGCCCGCGTCACCCCAGAAGCCAACCGAATCGGTCATCGAGAACCGTCCACTAAGAGCAGGAGCGGAATGGCTCGACGCGCGCATGCAGGCTGATATCGGCCGGCTCAATGCGAGCGGTGCAGTTGGGTTCGCGATCCAATTGATGACCGCCGATCAGCGCGAAGAAAAGGCGATCCGGGACTTTTTGCGCGCTGCTTCACGTGAACTCGAATCCGAGCGAATCATCGTTTTGCCTTCCGGCACCACGGAAAATCCGAAGGTGAGCGTTGTCTATGGCCCGTTCGACGAGCGTGGCGTCGCGACTTCTGAAATGGCCCGGTTGTCCCCAAGGATGCGGCAATTCCGTCCATACTTGAGAAGTGCTGCCGCAGTAAGGGCAGATTTGCGTCCCCAGACCTAGCAGAACACTTCTAAAGTAATTTTTCCGAAATCAGCGACAACCCATTGCTTTTATTGGAAAATCGCTTTATAAAGTGCTTGAATCCCTGTTCGCGTACCTGAGCGAGGTCGCATTTTGGGATGTTGCGGGTTGCGTGTTGCCTCGACTGGACCTAGAAACTCTTGCTGATGACCGTTCAAAACGCCAGCTCCGGAATTTGTAGTCATGCGATCGCACGCGTGCTTGTCTTATCTGCTGCCGCGACATTGGCTTCATGCGGTACTTTGCCGATTGCAAGGAACGACGGGCACCTGAGCGGGACACCGAGCCCCGCTGGCGCGGCAGCAGGCGGTGCCGCCGGCAATGTTCCACAGCCCGTGCGGGATATTCCCTTGCCACCGCCGCCGAAGCCCCGCGTGGACGAGATGAAGTATTCCGTCACCGTCAAGGATGTGCCTGTCCAAGAACTGATGTTTGCAATCAGCCGCGACACCAAGGTCAACATCGATATCCACCCGGGTATTGAGGGGCGGGTGACACTGAACGCGCTCGACCAGACACTCAAGCAGATCTTGACGCGCGTCTCCAAGCAAGTGGACATGCGCTGGGAGGTCGATGGACCCAACATTGTGGTGAGGCCTGACCAGCCATTCCTGAAGCTCTACCGAATCGATTACGTCAACATGCAGCGTGATTCCACAGGAGTAATCGGGGTTCAGACACAAGTGGTCGGCCCAACAACTACCGGGGGCTCCGGGGCGGGCGGCCAATCCTCCGGCGGTCTCGGCCAAAACAGCTCTCAAATTCGTTTGGAAAATGTGAGCAAGAATCGGTTCTGGGAAAGCCTTGAGAAAAATATTAAGGACTTGCTTCGCGAGACGGACAAGCTCTTGCCTGAAGGTAGCTCCGAAACGGTGAACCAGTCGCGCTACGGAGGACGACTGGGAACAATCAACCCGGTGCGGTGACAACGGGTCCTGGCACCACAGAAAGCCAAGCGGCCCAGGAAACTGTTTCCCAAACGTTGACGTTTCGTGAGGCGGCTTCAGTCATCGTGAATCCCGAAACGGGAACGATTGCCGTGCGCGCAACGTCGCGCCAGCATGAGAAAGTCGCCGAGTTCATCGAGCAAATTGGTGGGGCCGCGCGAAGACAGGTGTTGATCGAGGCAACCGTCGTTGAAGTGGTGCTCAACGACAAGTATCAGGCTGGCGTTGATTGGTCTGCGCTGGGTCTTCAGAATCTTGGCTACTCATTTCGACAAAGCTTCACAGGTGCCAATCTGCAAGATTCGCCGTTCTTCTCATTGCAGTACCGCAATCCCAATGCTGCAGCAGGCGGCGACATTACCAGCACCGTTCGACTGCTGAATTCGTTTGGAAACTCGAAAGTGCTTTCGAGCCCGAAGATCATGACTTTGAACAACCAAACTGCCGTCATGCGGGTGGTTGAGAACAGTATCTACTTCACAATCCAATCGCAGGTGACGCCAGGAAACACCAATCAAGCGGCTGTGGTGACCTACACGACAACGCCTAACGTGGTGCCCGAGGGATTCGTCATGAACGTCACGCCGCAAGTTGGCGAAAATGACATCATCAACTTGAATGTTCGACCCAGCGTGACGAGGATTACCGGATATGTAAACGATCCCAATCCCGATCTCGCACGTACCAATGTCATTAGTCGCGTGCCGCAAATACAAACACGCGAATTCGAGACCATGTTGCGTGTCGCCAGCGGCCAAACTGCCGTATTGGGCGGACTCATGCAAGATAGCTTTTCCGCCAACCGCGACGGATTGCCGATCCTGGCGCGTCTGCCGCTCATCGGGGATGCTGTCAGTTATCGAAACGACACCGGCCGCAAGTCGGAGCTTGTTGTGTTCCTGCGCGCAACTGTCATTCGCGATGCGAATGTGGATTCCGAATTGTCGGGCTTCAAGCGATACCTGCCCAATGGCGAGTTCTTTCAAGATGCCTCACCATCGCTCGATCCGAGCAAGGCATTCCCATCATCAAACGGCAAGCTAGTACCTGAAAGCAAGCCCGGGCCATGAGTCTCCTCCTCGATGCGCTCCGACGCGCCGAGGAAGCGAAGCGCGCTAAGCAAGGCCCCGGAAGCAATGGCGAGCTTCCACTCGGAAGTCCAGTCTTAAAAGTGCCGTCGACGACGACTGTTCCCCCGCCTGATTTTCAGCCTGAGGCGCTTGCCTTCGAGACACCGGCAAGGTTGCCTGAAGAAGAAAGTTCACCCCTCGCAGAACCGAGTTCTCCGACGCCGCCCAAGGGACACGGCGCGCTGGATTTTTCGCTTGCGGAATTGGAGCCCGCCCATGCACCGTTTCCGCTTCGCATGCCGACGCCTGCTGCGAATGCGCCTGCCTCGCCGCCCGAGGCAAAACCAGTGTCGGTGTCGACCGAGGCCGACGAACGAGTCCAGCGCGAACAAATCAAGAATGCGTTTTCGGTCAAAGCAAAAACGACCAGCGGCTCGCCGCGAAAGTGGCTACCGGTGCTCCTCGCCGTGATCATTGTCATGATTGGCGGTGGTGGCTGGTATGTCTGGAGCGAGATCCAAAGGATTTCTCGGCCTGCAATCGCGCAAGCGATTCGACCGGCTCCACCGCCAGCCCCCTCAATGTCTGCACCTTCCACCAGCACTGGATCGACCACTGGTGCATTGCCTGTGGCGGCGGGTTCTGTGGGGCCGGAACAGGGCCCCGCGCTGCCGCCACTGCTGCCGCCGGAGCCACCAAAGCCCACAACGGTTGTCACTTCAAGCGCTCCTGCGTCGCGCCCATTGACCGAAAACGAAAGGATTGCGAAGTCCATCAAAGTGGCTGCACCAAAGTCTGAGCCCCCGTTGTCGCTCAAGCCTTCCATTGCAGCCACTGCCCGAATCCATCCCGGGCTGACCCAAGCGTATGCTGCTTTGCAAGCCGGTGACTTGGAGCGGGCTGCCGCGGAATACGAGCGAGTTTCGACGGCCGAACCTTTGAACCTCGATGCGCAGCTGGGATTGGCGGCCATTGCCGCCAAGCGTGGAGACCGGGCATCGGCGATGCGCCATTACCAGCAGTCTCTCGATATTGACCCGAAAAATACCTATGCAATCGCCGGGCTGCTGGCACTGCGCGCCGAATCCAGTGCCGATCGACAAGAAGCAACTCTGAGAACCATGATTGCCCAAAGTCCTGACGCACCAGCGCTACATTTCGCGCTGGGAAATCTTCTCGCCACCCAGCAACGTTGGCAGGAGGCTCAACAAGCGTATTTCGATGCGTGGCGGAGCGAACCCGAGCGCGCCGACTTCGCGTACAACCTGGCAATTAGCCTCGATCAGTTGAAGCAAGCCAAACTGGCACGAGATTACTATGGCAAAGCCTTGAATCTGGCAAAGTCAGGCGGCGCACAATTCGATCCGGCAGCAGTTGCGAAGCGCATTGGCGAATTGGCCGACTCGTCACCTTGATTGGGTCTAGCAGGGTGATCGAACAGTTCCCCTTGCTACAATCTTCACTTATCTGCGCGTTACGACTGGTCAGCCTTTTCCCCTGTTGATGATGAATCAAATGAACTCCGCGGTCACGCAACTGCCCCTCGGGCAAACGCTGCTCACGCGCGGGGTCATTTCACAGGACCAACTCAATATTGCGCTCACGGAGCAGCGCAAGCTCAAGACACCGCTGGGCAAGATTCTGGTGCAACTCGGTTTTGTGACCGAGGCGACCATTCGCGACACGTTGTCCGAGAGCCTCGGACAGGTTGCGATCGACCTTTCCAATACGATCATCGACCATAACGCGCTCGCGATGGTGCCGAAGGAAATTGCCCGGCGCTATCAGGTTTTGCCTGTCGACTACGACCGGCAATCGCGAAAACTGCTTTTGGCGGTGGCCGATCCGGCAAACGTGGTGGCGCTCGATCAAATTCGTGCGCTGATCAAAGACGACGTCCGCATAGAACAGGTATTGGCGCGGGAGTCTGACATCACCATAGGCATCGAGCAACACTATGGCTTTGAACTGTCCATCGACGGAATCCTGAATGAAATTGAGACCGGCGAAATCGACTATCAATCTTTGGCCGTTGATTCAGACGAATACAGCCAGCCGGTCGTGCGCTTGGTCGACGCATTGCTGAACGACGCCGTCAAGCGAAGCGCCTCGGACATCCACTTTGAACCTGAGCAGGGTTTCTTGCGCATTCGATACCGGATCGACGGCGTGCTCAGGCAGATTCGATCATTGCACAAGAACTATTGGTCGGCGATGGTGGTTCGCCTGAAGGTCATCAGCGGTATGAACATTGCCGAGACGCGTGCTCCGCAGGATGGACGCATCTCCCTGAGCCTTTCTGGCCGCTCCATCGATTTTCGTGTCTCGGCACAACCGACCACGCATGGCGAGAATTTGGTGTTGCGGATCCTCGACCGGCAAAAGGGCATTGTGGCGCTCGATGATTTGGGCCTGCAAGACGACGAACTCAAGACCTTGCGGCTGATGATGGCGCGACCCGAGGGCATCATCCTGGTCACTGGACCGACCGGGTCAGGCAAGACGACAACGCTCTACTCGATTCTCAATCACGTCAATACAGAGGGCGTGAATATCATGACGTTGGAGGATCCCGTGGAGTATCCCATGGCGATGATCCGGCAGACTTCCGTCAATGAAGTCGCAAAGCTCGATTTTGCGAGCGGAATTCGCTCCATGATGCGTCAAGATCCGGACGTGATTCTGGTCGGCGAAATTCGCGACCAGGAAACGGCTGAAATGGCGTTTCGGGCCGCCATGACGGGTCACCAGGTCTATTCAACGTTGCATACCAACTCAGCCATCGGCGCCATTCCCCGTTTGCAGGACTTGGGAGTACTGCCAGACATCATGGCCGGCAACATTATTGGCGTTGTCGCACAGCGATTGATCCGCCGCCTTTGTACGCACTGTCGGCAGGCGTATCGGCCAGACGACGACCTGACTCGCCGGGTTCTTGGCGTAACCGCAGATTGGAAAGGCGAAGTATTTCGTGCAACCGGTTGCGAACACTGTGACAGCACCGGCTACAAAGGCCGGGTAGCCATCATGGAGTTGTTCAAGATGGACGGCGAGATTGATGAATTGATTGCCCGACGAGCCACGGGGCGCGAAATCCGGGAGGCGGCTCGCCGCACCGGTTTTAGGACCTTGGCAGAGGACGCCGTTGCCCGGGTGCTCGATGGACAAACCAGTCTTGATGAGATATCCCGCGTGGTCGACCTGACGGATCGCGTGGGCTGACATGGCGTCTTTCTCATACCGCGCAATCGATGCTACCGGCCGCATGCTCAGCGGCAGTACCGACGCGGCCAATGCAACCGATCTCGAGATGCGCCTGAAGCGTCTTGGCCTGGACCTGATCACGTTTGAGTCGATCAAGAAGTCAACCCTCATGCGGGGTCGAAAGGTTACCCGAACAGAGTTGATCACATTCTGCTTTCACTTGGATCAACTCATGCGGGCAGGGGTGCCCATCATTGATGCACTTACCGATTTACGCGATACCGTGGAAAACGATGGCTTCAAGGCCATCGTCGCGAGCGTCCTGGAGGATGTGGAGGGGGGCATGAAGTTGTCAGACGCCATGGCTGAACACCCTCAGGCGTTTGATGATGTCTTTGTCGCTTTGATTCGCACTGGAGAGCAGTCGGGACAGCTGCCCGAGGTGCTCACCAAATTGACCGAGAATCTCAAGTGGCAAGACGAGCTTTCCGCACAAGTCAAGAAGGCGTTGATGTATCCGGCAGTGGCAGGGACGATCATCTTTGCAGCACTTTTCAGTCTGATGATCTTCCTTGTGCCGCAACTCGGTGACACCATGAAGCAGTTGACCCCGAATCCGCCGCAGGCGACGTTGGCGATGGTGGCAGTGGGGAAGACCATGCGGACGTATTGGTACCTCTTTGTCGGTATTCCCATTGTGAGCGTTGTCTCTCTTTTCATCGTATCGCGCACCAATGACAGCGTGAAGCACTGGATTGACGGCGCATTGCTCAAGGCTCCCATCATCGGCCCGCTCAATACCAAGATCGTGCTTGCACGCTTTTCAACATACTTTGCGCTCATGTACCAATCCGGGTTGGGGGTGCTGGATTGCATTCGCATCTCGGAAAAGATTGTCGGCAATCGCGTGATCGAAGAGGGGTTGCAGCGTGTTGGCCGTGAGATCAATGACGGCACCGGAATTTCACAAGCCTTCATGAATGCACGCCTGTTTCCCGCCCTGGTGCTGAGAATGTTAAAGGTTGGCGAATCCACGGGCGGGCTGGACAATGCCCTGCTCAATGTGAGCTATTTTTACAATCGGGATGTGCGCGAACAGATGGGTCGCATGCAGGAGATGATCCAGCCGATCCTGACCTTGGTGCTGGGTGGCATCCTGATTCTCATCCTGGTCACCATCTTTAGCCCGATTTACGATGTGATCAGCAAGATCAAGTATTGAGGCAGCTTTGGCGAAACACTTTCTCTACCTCACGAACGACAAGATCATTGCCTTGGTCTGGAAAGGCGGGACTTTCGTTGAACGGGAAGTTTTCACGTCTTTGGACGCGGATTCAGCGGAGTTCGACCATTGGTTGCGCAAGCACCAGCAGCAACCGGCGTGGCTGATCACTGATTTGATTGAGGAAGACTTTCGGATCGATACGCTGCCATACGTCCGCGGCTCGGATCGAGACGCGGTCACCGATCGCAAACTACAGCAACTGTATCGCGCAAGCCCGTACCGGCACGCGATTGTGCAAGGGCGCGAAGAAGGGTGGCGTCGAGACAACCGCGTGCTGTTTCATGCGGTGACCAACGCAGAGCTGGTCTCCCCGATTGTCAATGCGATGGCGCGCGCGGAGATTCCCCTTCAGGGCATTTCCTCATCCGCCGTGTTGTCGGGTGCACTGCTTGAGGAAATGGATGTTTTTTTCACGCACACCTTGTTGGTCACGATTGTTCCCGATTTCGGACTGCGGCAAACGTACTTTCGCGACAAGCAGATCAAGTTCAGCCGTTTGACACCCATTACTTATGACGAGAACGCATCCGTTGGAGACCTGATTGCCGCCGAGGCGAGCCGCACTTGGCAATACTTGGACAGCCTTCGGTACTTTTCTGGCGGCGAGCAATCGCTTGAGGTTTGCATTGTTGTTCATGCCAATGATCGAGCCACCGTTGCGGACGCCATCCGTGCGTACCCGCTGTTCAAGTACCGGTTCTTGGACATTGGCGAGGTGGCGACGCGCGTCAAGCTCAAGCCGGGCCCGATGTCGTCGCACGCAGAGGAGGTATTAGTCCATTTGTATGCCCAGCGACGCATTGAGAATCACTTTGCCGCTCCCGATTTACTGCAATTCGCCAAGTTTCGGCAGCAGCGCTTCGCCCTGCATGGGGCAACTGCCGCCATACTTGCGGTTGGGCTAGGCGTCACCGCTTTCAATTTGCAGCAGGCTGCAAAAATATCCGTTGATACCGACAAGCTTGACCTTCAAGCGCGCGGGCAGCAGTCCGAGTACCAAAACATTTCAAATTTGATTCGCGGACAAATCTCAGCGACCGCCGCAATGCGCGACACCAGCTTGTTCTATCGGGCGCATGCAATGCCTGCAACTGCGGCGCCCGGCAGCATCTTGCGCGAGATTGCGCGGGTTTGGACGGATTTTCCGAGGATGAGAATCAACCAGATTGCCTGGGTGCCCAGCCACGACGCCTCAGCCACACCGAAATTCCAATCGAGAACCCTGGCACGGCCGCTAAACGTGAAGGGCGAATTGAAGGACGATGCGCCTAGACCGGCCAGCGCTCCAGCTGCACAGCCGGGGACACCTGGATTGAGCGATTCCGACCCGCCACTGCCAGGCAATCAGTTTGATATCGTCATGATTGAAGGGCACGTCACTGATTTCCGGGGTGACTATCGCGAGGCGAACCTGCTGTTGGATCGATGGGTCGCGCGCATGAGTGCCGAGCCAGGCTACAAAGCCGAGATCATCGATGCACCGCTGGAAGCCCGACCCGCCGCACAATTGCGCGGCAAGGTGGACGATTCGGACGGTCCAGAGGCGCGCTTTGCAGTGCGCCTCATTCGTCAGAGAGCCGCCAATTGACTGATCTTCGCGATACCAATACCTATCGTGCGCGCCGCTTTGCCGGAATCGTCGCGCTCATCGCCGTTGGAATTGCCGGTGCCATGATCGCTGGCAGCTGGTGGTTGTGGGAACGCGAGAAAAAGTTGGCAGCCACGTCCAAGCGCGATCTGTCGAACTCGACCGCGAGACTTGAGACCATCAAGCGCGAGCGGGATGATTTGTTGGGATCAGAGGCCACCTATCGCATGCTCTCCGCGCGCGGGGTTTTTGCACCGGAGCAGCGCGTCGACTTCATCGAAACCATGAAGGCGCTTCGAAACCGTCATCACCTCGTCAGCCTTGAGTACGAATTGCTGCCCCAGCGGGCATTGAAGTTTGCCACCGGCGTGAGCTATGGCGCTGCGGAGATTCGCGCGAGCCGACTGTCGTTCAAGGCAAAGGCCTTGACCGATGCGGACTTGATCGGGTTTCTGGATGAGTTCCCGCGAATTGTCAGGGGATTCTTTCCCATGGACCAGTGCGTATTGAAACGCACCGATTTGAATGAGTCCTCCACAAGTGCGGGCACTGCATACTCCGGAAGCGCAAGGTCTACGCAGAGTCCTTCTGGATCGCTGCAAAGCGAGGGGCAAGCCCCCGTGGTGGGTGGATCCATTGAGGCCGATTGCCTGGCTGAATGGATCACCCTCGTCGAGAAATCGCCGGATGGGACACCGGCAAAAATCAATGCGGTGGCTCCTAAATGAAACCCGGCCGATTTCCAATTTGGTGTCTGCTCTTTATTGGTCACACTTCTTTGGGGATGGCCGCTGACGGCGTTGATGCAAAAAAGCCCATCCCGGCTTCAGAGCCGACGGCGCAGGCGCAGCCATTCAAAGGGACATTGTTTCAAAGCGAGGCCGAACGCGCGAAGCTGAATCGTATGTTTGCCACTGGACGGGTCAATGAGCCGTCGATCACGCCTGAATCGGTCAGCATGATCACTGGGATCGTCCAGCGTGGTAGCTCCGGCACCACGGTTTGGGTGGATGGACAATTGGTCGGAGAACTGGATTCGGTATTGGCTTCAAAGGTTTCAAGTTCCATGGTGGGAAATCCCAGTGGAGCGCGTCTGGTCTCAAGTGCCACTGTCGAGGTGCAAGATCGTCCCGCATTGAATCCAAAAGGGCGCACGATGCCGAAGTTGTCGAACCGAAAAAAACCAGTGTCATAGTGTGAACTTGGGACATCGTCCATTGCGCGCACGGCAAACAGGCGTTATTTTGTTAGTCCTTGCGTTGGCCGTTCTGCTTGCAGGCGCGCTGGTTTTAGTGGGGGGGCTCGATGGAAATGCGTCCCGGGTCGATCGGGCCGCGCGAACTGAAAATGCACTCAACCAAGCCAAACAGGCGTTGATTGCCTATGCGGCGGGCCGAGACATCCAGCCGACAAACTCGGCAGTCGGGACATTGCCCTGCCCGGACCTCAATGACGATGGTTTGGCCGAAACAAGCTGCGGAAATGCGTCCGGCAGCACTTCCCAGACTTCCAGGCTGGGGCGATTGCCCTGGCGTACGTTGGGTATCTCGGATCTCCGCGACGCCTCTGGCGAACGGTTGTGGTACGCAGTATCGAGCATGTACAAAAACAACACGGCGAATGGATTCAATCCGACCACCGGGCTTGGCACGATCACGGTACGCGATGCGACTGGGACCGCCTTCCAAGATGGAACCCTTTCGAATCCGTACACGGCGAACATTGGCGGTGCGGTTGCCATCATTCTTGCGCCGGGAGACGCGTTGATTCGCCAAGGCGGCAGCACTTTGCAAGACCGGTCATGCTCTGGCGGGGGGTGCGGCAGTCTGGGCGAATGCACATCGTCGCCGGCCACTTTGACCGCGAAGTGCAACCCGGTGAATTACCTTGATGTTGCCATGGGCGAAGACAACGCGGATTTTGTGGATAACAACGTTTCCCGCAGCTCGAATGGCAACGGGTTTATCAACGGCCCGGTCTATAGCGGCAACTCCGTCATTCTCAACGACCGTTTGGTGATCGTGGGATATGAGGACATCATGCCTGCAATTCAGCGGCGCGTGGCGCGCGAAGTGCTTTCTTGCCTGAGTACCTATGCTGCAGCGAACCGGAGTCGGTACCCTTGGCCGGCGCCGACGTGTCGCCAAGCTTCATCAATCAACAATTGGTCCGATCATGACTCCGTGCTATTTGGAAGAATCCCGGATACTGGAACGAACTTGGATACTACGAAGGCAACCAGCGGCTCCACGATGTCTGACAACTATCCGGGCACGTGTTCATTCGAATCGGGCAGTGGCTGGTGGCTCAACTGGAAGCAGCATGTGTTTTATGCCTTGGCGGATGCGTATAAACCTGCATCATCGGCCGCCGGCAATGGCGGGCCATGCAGCGGCGCCTCAAACTGCCTGCGAATTACGGACTCAGCTGGCAACGTCTTGGCAACGAACAAGCAAGTGGCTATTGTGGTCGCGGGTCGTGCGTTGAATGGAGTAACCCCTTCCCAAACCAGAGGCGGCAACAATGACGGTTATGCGTCAAACTACTTGGAAGGCAACAACGTGACTCTCGAGCAAATGATCATTGGCACACTTCCTGCGGCATGCAATGCACTTTCACCCGCGGTCGTCGCCACCGGTTGTTCCCCGTTGTCCAATTGCAATCGCGTGACAACAAGCAGTCGATCGACGTCTTTCAACGATATTGTGGTCTATTACCCTTGAATCCTGCGACAACCCGCTGCATCACCAGCCAGCGCAATCTATTGATTGCGGGTTTTACGATTCTTGAAATTGCCGTGGTGCTCGTCATTATCACGGTGATGTTTACACTGGTCAGCGTTCCACTTTCGACGCAGGTGCAATTGCGTCGAATTGAGGACACGCGGCGTCAGCTAGAGACCGCCAAATCGGCAATTCTTGGTTTTGCTGTGGCAAACGGCCGCCTTCCATGCCCGGCGCAGGTTAATTCCGGCGGTCAAGAGAGCTTTTGTGCGGCCGCTACCGGGACCTGCGTGGGGAGTGAGACCACGACCGTGCAAACACATGGCAATTGTTCGAATTTTTATGATGGCTTCTTGCCAGCAGTGACGCTTGGACTTTCACCGATTGATACGAGCGGATTCTCCCGTGACGCATGGGAAACACCGTCGAACCGAATTCGCTATGCGGTCTATGATGGGACTGTTGGCACCGCCACGAAAGCACTGACCGCGCAAAACGGCATGCAAACAGCGACTATTCCCAGCCTCGGCGCGGCAAATTATGTTTATGTCTGCAAAAGCGGGACGGGCGTGACCGCGACGCTCTGTGCGGCTTCGGGCACCGCAAATGACCTCTCCACAAAGGTTGCATTCCTGCTGTTTTCGTTAGGGCCAAATGCATCGAGTTCGACCAGCGGTACGGGTACCGACGAAGCTGAGAACCTGGACAACGATCGGGTTTTCGTCTCCCACGATCCGACCATTAGTCCCAACGAGTTTGATGATCTCCTTACGTGGGTGCCGATCACGATTCTGATCAATCGCATGGTCGACGCCCAGCGCTTGCCCTAGTTCTTGGACGGAGATGCGTCAATTATTGCGACGCAGGTGTTGCGGCAAGGGTGAATCGAACCGCCCCTGCGCGGTTTCCAGTCAGCTTCAGTTCATACCCCGCACGCTCCGCCTGTCGCGCGACCTGAAATAGGCCGATGCCCAGCCCCCCACCGCGTCGAGACTGTGATACGGGCGCGGCAAAGAGGTTATCCAATGCGCCGGTGGGGATGGCGCTGCCATTGTCCTCGACAATCAGGGAGGGCAAGTCTCCGGCAGTGAGTTCGACACGGATCGCAAGGCCAGTTTCTGAATTGCGTTTCTTTCGCGCGTTGTCGAGACAGTTTTCCAGCATGGCATCAAACAAATTGGCTGGAAGCATGGCATCAAGGTCGCCTTGCGCAATGAGTTCGATGCCGGCGTCGGCATGGCGCTGGGTCACTTCTGCCCACCAGTCACGGGCCGGGATCATTGCCTGCGCCGCCCCTGCTTCCGGGTTTTGCAGCTTATCCAACGTGACTTGCAGGCGTTTGGCCAACAACGGCAATTGACGTTCAAGCAAGGTCTGGTGCGCGGATTTCTCGCGCCGCTCCGTCTCAACGCGCGGCACACTTGTCGAGGTCAGCGCATACAACGACTGCAGCAGATTCTTGATGTCGTGAGTAAGTCTCGCACCAGTCTCGTGAACCGCCTGCATGTATGCGTTTTCCTTGAGCGCCTGCTCGCGACGCTTTCCTTCATAGAATTCCCCGATCACTTGGGCAAGCAGCCGCAGGTGGAGGAACATCGCCGGGGAAAGGTGAATTTGAGTATAGAAAGTGATGTCAAGCGTCTGGTATTTGAATGACGATGCATGGTCGCTCCTTTCGCCAAACTCACCGTGGCCATCCGGTGCTTTCCACTCGCCGCCGGTAATCCAAGTGAATCGCGAGACCTCCTCGATCGTGCTCTCCAGGAATCGGGCCGAGCTGATTTCCGCCTCGGACAGTTCAGCAACCCGGCGCATCCAAAGCTCGAAGGGCATCCCGACGCTGAGCAGGTAGCGCGAGAGATAAGTCCGCAACCCTCCGTATCCCGTCCGCGGCGCCCACAACACGGTAAGCACCAGCAACGCCGCAGCAAATGACAGCACCGTAAACAGCACTGCCTGGTAATACTGGTTGCCCGTGACGCGCATGGCAGCGATGCTTCCCAATACGAGAACCACCACCAACTGAAAGACGATCAGGCTATAAACAAAGTCAAACACCTGTGTGCTGGATTCGTCTTCCGCTCGAAACGGCAGAAAGATCATGGTCAACAGCGTCATTGGCAGGAACAACTCAACAAGCACGGGCAATCCTGGAGGCAAGACTTCGATATCGAGCAATGCGTGCGGCACTGTCCAGATCAAAAGAACCGTGAAAAGATAAAACACAGCGACCAAATAGAACCGGGTTCTGCGAGCAGCCTGGGCGGTAAATACCTTTCCCCCCATGATGCCGATCAGCAAGGCCAGCCAAATCGCCAACATCCATCCGGCTAACGTGAACAGCACGATTGCAGTGATCCCGACGAGCAACAGCGTCGCTGCCACTTTCAACTCACGTTCGGTGCTGAATATTGGTTGCCAAAGCAAGAACAGGCCGAAATGGATCAACAACCAAACTCGCTGGAAGTCTGCATTTTGCGAGACGAGTGCGGCGTGCAGGGACAGCAGCATCGCGAGAATGATCCACCGCCGTGCGCGTACCAGCGGTAGGTGGCTTGCGCTTTGGGAAGCAATGGGAATTGGGGCCTGCATGAATGTCTGTACGTTTTCAAGTCAGGTGAAGTGTCGAAATCCCGGACACCTGTCGATAGCCTCTACAACGAAGGCCTGAACGCAGGGTCGATAAACCTTCAATTTGGAGCAGACCAGAATATTAATCATTATAAAAACAATATGTTACATACTTGGCACACCGATTGCTGACAATAGGCCAGCACCATCCAATTCCGCACTGGAGATCGCCATGAAGAACACGCTGAACCGCATCAAGTTGCACGATTTGGCCGTTGCGTTCATTTTGTTTGGCATGGCCATGGGTGCGTTCATCAAATAATTTCAATCGATCACGCACTCTACCAATCGTTACCGGGGAAAGAAAATGAAAAGCATGAAATCACAGCAGTCTGGCTTCACACTGGTGGAAATCGCCATTGTGCTGGTCATTATCGGCTTGTTGCTCGGCGGCATCCTGAAAGGCCAAGAGCTCATCAACAGCGCCAAAGTGAAGGGCCTCGCCCAAGACTTCCGGAATATTCAGACCGCGTTGTATGGTTACCAAGATCGCTATAAGGCCATTCCCGGCGACCATGCAACCGCGGCGACCGCCGTCAACGGTGCCACCACCGCAACGACGCCCGCAGGTACCATCGGCAACGGGCAGATTAACGGCACATGGGACTCGGCCACCAACACGGATGAGTCGCGCCTGTTTTGGCAGCACGTTCGCCTGGCGGGCTTCATGGCGGGTCCCACCCTTGTTACCGATCCGGATTACACGCCAAAGAATGCGGTGGGCCTGAACATGGGAATCAGCAGCACCATGCAGATGACCTTGCCAGCGCCTGGCATGACAGGCACCTACAATATCTGTTCAACCGGAATTCTGGGCAAGTTTGCAAAGCAACTGGACACGCAGTTGGACGACGGCAATACCTTGACCGGTTCTTTGCGCGTAGCCACGACCGCCACACCGACCACGGCCATCGCCACCGCAACGGTGGATGACGCCACGTCTTATCTGGTTTGTTTGGCCTTCTGATTGACGGGTTGCCCAGTGCAACAGCCCGCTTCGGCGGGCTGTTTCGTTTTTGCAATCTAGATTGGCTGTCGAGTGTGCCATTCAATAGAATGTTTTGTGTAAGACCATGATGAGCCGCATTCGCGGGTCGACGATTGGGCCATGAGGGTAAATTTAGGGCTGCCACTGGAGACTCTGCAAGCGCATTTGGGATTCCACGACTGACCATCATGATTCCCGGCCGCTCCTGTCCCCTGCATTACCGCTACGACCCTCACGCCTTCAAGCGCGCGGCGTCATTTGGTGCGGAAACGGTATATGTCATCGGCGGCCTCTATGGCAATGCTGCGGCGCTCGAAGAAATCGAACGCATGGCCGAACGGGAAAATCCCAAGCCCCTTCTGGTGTTCAATGGCGACTTTCATTGGTTTGATGTCGACCCTCAGATTTTTCTGAGAATCAACTCGCGGGTCCTCGACCATGTTGCGTTGCGAGGCAATGTGGAGACGGAACTCGATGGTACCAGCGGCGATGCCGGCTGCGGATGTGCTTATCCGGAGGGCGTGGACGATGCCGATGTTGAGCGCTCCAACCAGATCATGATGCGCTTGGCAAAAACGGCACAGGCTTTTCCGGATGAAACTCGGCGTCTGTCGGATCTTCCGATGCATGCCGTTGCGGAAGTTGCCGGGCAACGTGTCGGCATCGTGCACGGTGACGCAGAATCCCTTGCCGGTTGGCGCTTCTCACATGCCTCATTGCATGAACCGGAAACCAAGGCATGGGTTTCGCGGATCTGCGCGGACGCCAACCTAGCCGGCTTTGCGTGCAGCCACACGTGCCTTCCGTCTTTGCGATTGATTGACGGGGAGGGTCGTCGCTCTTTCGTGGCCAACAATGGCGCCGCAGGAATGCCCAACTTTTCCTTTACGCAATACGGCTTGTTGACGCGCCTGTCTTCAAATCCGGCCCCGGAGGGCGCTTCGCAATTTGGCACAAAGGTTGACGAACTTTTCATCGACGCCCTGCCCATCCATTTCGATACCAGGGAATTCATTGAACAATTCGATCGCGACTGGCCTGCAGGGTCACCCGCCCATGCTTCCTATTTCATGCGCATTCTCGAAGGGCCGCAATTCGGACCCCCACATGCGCTCGGTTTGGTGCGCGCTCCCGTTGGTTGCATTTGATGCCGCCACCAAGTTTGCTTCGCGCGATCCATTAGCTCGTCTGGCCGAAATGCGGCGCGACTTCGCCCGCGCTCCGGTTCGACAGGATCTGCAATTTGCCCTCCGCCAACAACTGCGCAGCGTCGTGAACCAAACGCTTTGCCAAATTCCCGGTAAGTTTGGAATTTGCTTCCACGATCACCCACGCGTTACGGCCTGATTTCTTTGCCGCATAAAGGGCAATATCTGCAAGCTCGACTGCATCTTCCCAAGTCAAATCGCGCGGCGCAGGCAAATGAAACGGAAACGCCGCGACACCAATTGAGCAGGTCTTTGGCAATTGCCGGCCATCGTCGAGCTCAAACGGCGCCTCGGCAATCGCGCACCTCAATCGTTCGGCCAATTCGGGCGCACGTGCCCGATCAAGCTGCCGTGCGACGACGAGAAACTCTTCTCCTCCCCAGCGCAAGACATGGTCCGCGTCGCGAAATACCGCCATCAGCCTTGGTTTCATCTGCCGGAGCACCGCATCGCCCGCCGCATGTCCGAATTGATCATTCACACTCTTGAAGTGGTCGATATCGACCAGAAAGAAGACCATGTCTCCGGGCGGATTTCCGGCACGATTCTCCTCCGCACGGCGCAGCGCACCCGCTACGTCCGCATCAATCGTTTGGGTCAGAAACCGGCGGTTTCTGAGGCCCGTCAATGGATCGGTCAGGCTCGCCTCCTCCAAGGCGCGTTTCGCCTCCTGCACTTCTTCGTAGGCTTCGGCATTCGCCAGCGCCACCGCGCCGAATGCACAAAGCGAGCGGAAGATCAGGCGCTCGCGTTCGCCGTAGGCGTTTTCGCGCTCCGATTGCACAGATAGTATGCCGATGATGCGCTCGCCCACCATCAAGGGGCCAAACAATGCGGAGAGCATCGGGCGCGTGCCAGGGATGTGCGCATGATTGATCTCGCCTGGCCGGTTCTCGAACAACATTTCCCTGCGTTGACGATAGGTCTCGGCCACGTTTGAGTCGTCGCGATCAAACGCGACACGTCGGAAGGGCATCAGGCTGGTACCCTCCAGGCCAAAGCGCAAGACCAGTTCTCGCCTGAGTTCATCAACAGTCCAAAGTGCAACGCAATCGACGACAATCATCGTGCCCATCTTGGCGGATAGCAGGCGAATCATGTTTTCGATTTCCAAAGCCGCCGTAACTTCCTGCCCGATGACCGCCAGGCGAGCCAGGGTGTCGTTGGTGTCTTCCAGCGTCTTCGCGCGCGCAGATTCGGCTTGTGCGACACGCCGCTGTTGCTCGGCCTCCAGCGTGGCTCGTTCCGTAGCATGTCGGACCTGCAAAGCCAGAATCTTGTCCGTTGCACGTTTGATTTCGCTTGCTGCGGATCGATGTGCGGCTTCCAGCGCCAGGGTGTACGCGCGCTCAAAATTTCGGTCGCGTGCATGAGTGGTTGCAAGTTCGGCAAACAACTCCCCGGGCGCCACATAGCCCTTGACATCCCGCGCAATGGCCACAGCCGTTTCCAAGCAGTCCTGCGCGTCACGGCGGCCTTTTGGCGAATCTTCGGCGATATGCGCCAACGCTCGCAACAGCGTGATTTGGCGGGGCACATCCCCCATGTCACGTGCAACCTCGAGCCCGGCCAACGCTGCTGCCCGCGCTTCTGCATACTCGCCCAGCTTGGCAAGTGTTTGCGCGCGTCCGCGCATGGCATGGGAAATCAGGTCAGGAGACTTCAGCACGTGGGCACGCGCCTCGAATTGCCGGTACCAATCCAACGCACCCACGGCATCGCCGCGCGCCAGCGCAAGGTCACCGTGATATTGCAACACGATGGCGAAAAGGCGACCTCCCGCAAGTGGTTTCAGAACCGTCTTGGCCTCTGCAAGGAAGCCAGCCGCTGTATCCAGTCGCCCGAGCTCTCTAGAACTGTTGGCCGCCTGGATGAGGCAGATTCCCAGGCTTGCGGGCCAACCCCCCGCGCGTGCTAGCGCTAGTCCTTGCTCCAGATGCGCCAGCGCCGACTCGTGATCGTTCAACTCGGCCAGTGACGCTCCTGCGTTGGCAATTTCCATCACCGCCATCGGCCATTGGCCGCTTTCAAGCGCCGCCTCAAATGCATTCAGATAGTGCTGCGCGGCCACCGCAAAGTCCGCGCGTGAGAAAGCCACCCAGGCGCGAAACTCCTCGATTCGCGCGTTGATCCCGCGATCGCCGTCAGCCTCGATACTCTTCAGGCGCGCCGCCCATTCGGTTTCGGCTGCGCCGGGATTTCGAAAGGCAGCATCCACCGCTTGCCGCGTTTGTACCATGTGAAGGCGGGGCCGATCGCCTGCCGCCTGAAAATGCTCGAGCGCATCCTTGAGAAGACGCTCACGCTGATTGGCGTTTCCCATGTCATTCGCGAGCATGGCCTCTATAAAACACGCATCCCCCAAGCCGATGTGATCGGTTAACGCCGAAAAACCCTCGATCGCGCGCGTCAGATGTTTGGCAGCGTCCTCGTGCCTTGCAAACAGGCGCGCTGCCTCGGCCTCGACCAACGCCGCGCGCGGGAGCATCTCCTTCGGGATGGCACCGGCAAGTGACGCAATGACGGTACGGGCGCGGGCGGTTTCCCGTTGCCGGGAGAGCCAGGCCCACTCCACTGCAGCGACCGGATCGCCGCGTTCCAGCGCGCGTTTCCTTTCTACAAGAAGTTCATCACTGGCAAAAAATGCGGGCATCACGATTGCTGAAAACGACTTAGCGCCCGGCCACAACCAGCACGGCATTGTTGATCGAATACACCGCGCCATCAGGCCCGATGATCGTGGGGGTATAGGCCTGACCTACCCCGCTGTTCAAACGGAGACGTTGGCTCAAGGTATTGGCGCCTAGGTCCCAACGGTACAGGTAGCCGTCTTCATTGTTCATGAGGACCGATCGCGTCGAAGGATCGACTGCTGCAACATTAATGCACCACTCCGTCACGCCACCCGGATTGGCCGGGTCTGACGTCGGACCGAGCTGTGTCATGACCTCTTTCATCACCGTGGTTCCCAGAATCTTGTCAGCCTGCGATTGATTCGGATCGAGGATGGCCACACGATTGCCCCCATCACCACCGGCTTGCTTGTAGTTGTTGTACTTTGACAGGAGCAAGTAGCTCGAAGGTCCCGTATACGCGGGAACCATGGAAGCAGGCACCACAGATGGCGTGTTGTCCCAGCCGAAAGCCCCTGGTATTTTGGTTTGCGATAAATTGGCATTGAAGTGCAGGAGCCAGCCGGTGAAATGATGGGACGGCGGATTGGCCTCCAACACGCCAACGTAGACGTCACCATCTGACCCTACCATCGGTGAAGCGGTTCCGTTGTCATTCACCCAAGCCGGAGTTCCAGACGCAGGGTCGATCAATCGCACGCTTGCCTGTGTCGTGAGGGTGGCTGCGTCAAGTGCCAGCAACCTCCCGCCCGGAATGAACCCGGACAACGGCGCGTCACCGACCAACACATAAAGGGTTCGGCCATCATTTGAAAGCGCCGGCGCACTGTTGGTGGCGACCTTGGCAATTCCGGGGTCCTGCGCAGCAGCGGACGCAGAAACCCAGCTTCCTGTCCCCGTTGGGGTGATGCGTGCGATGCCACTCCGCAGATTGGCAGGATTGGAACCCGTGACAACAAAGCCAAAGTAGACGTTGCCTGCCGCGTCTGCGGTGAGGGGGGTGTTGATAAACACGGATGCATTGAAAGCCGAAGGCGCAGAATCGTAGGCGGCGGAGCCGAAGAACGTCACGCTTTGCAGCAAATCACTCACACTGTCCGCATCGTTGCGCATCCAAAGGCGGCCCCCAGCGCCCGGTGCATAGAGACGATTGGCTGACGTCAGCACGAGGTTGAAACTGGGAAACCAGTTCGAACCTGAGGGCGGAACATGATCGCTTGGGCCTGACCAGACGAGTGACCCGATGGTCCCGGTTCTCGCTTCCAATCTAAACCCACCGGTACTCGACGTCTTGACCCCCACGATGACGGTGTTTTTCGACGTGATGACGGGCGAACCATAGTGTGCCAATAGCGCGGAACCTGAATAAGTGGGCGCTGTATCAACCGGCGTTTGCCAAAGGATCCGATCCAACGATTGCGTTGCGATGGCCCCCACGGAAGAATGCTGCGCGTCGCGCCCGAAGCCGAACCATGCGGGTCCCACGACGTTTGACGGTGGCGCGCTTGGCGGAGGTGCAGGCACCGTAGTCAA
>JBGAUM010000014.1:0-46241 GCA_044228625.1 Usitatibacteraceae bacterium
CTTGTCCAGCGCGGGCAGGGTCGGCTCGGGAAGTGCGGCAAGCACTTCCTGCACGACGGGTTTTTTCTTTTTGAGTTGGCCGCCTTCAATGGTCACGAACGACGGGCAAAATCCCTTCACGCAGGAGAAATCCTTGTTGCAGCTCGATTGGTCGATGGCGCGCTTCCTTCCGAATTCGGTTTCCAGCGGCACCACGGACACGCAATTGGAGGCCTTGCCGCAATCACCGCAGCCTTCGCACACCAACTCATTGATAAACACGCGCTTCTGCGGATCGGGAAAGGTCCCGCGCTTGCGGCGGCGGCGCTTCTCTGCCGCACAGGTCTGGTCGTACACCAGGATGCTGGTGCCGGGAATCTCACGCATCATGCGTTGTACGTCGTCGAGCTCATCCCGGTGATGCACTGTCACGCCCGGGGCCAGTGCTGACTGGATTTCCTGGGATTGATATTTCTCGGGATCATCCGTCACCACGACGACCTTGGACACGCCTTCCGAATGCACCTGATGCGTGATCATCGGCACGCTGATCGGGCCGTCCACCGGCTGGCCGCCGGTCATGGCTACAGCGTCGTTGAACAGAATCTTGTAGGTGATATTGACCTTGGCGCCGATCGATGCGCGAATCGCCAGCAAACCCGAGTGATAGTAGGTACCGTCACCCAGGTTGGCGAAGATGTGTTTGGTCTCGGTAAAGGGGGAAATGCCCGCCCATGGCACGCCCTCCCCGCCCATCTGGGTGAAGGTCATGGTTTGTTCGGGGCGGATCCAGGTCGCCATGTAATGGCAGCCGATGCCGGCCAGGGCCTTGGAGCCCTCGGGCACTTTCGTCGATGTGTTGTGCGGGCAACCGGAACAGAACATCGGGATGCGTGCCGCCTTGGCCCGCGGACGCTCCAGCGCCGCTTCCTTGTCCTCGATGAACTTCATCCGCGCCTCGACAATTTTCGAGGTGTAGAACTTGGCAATGCGCTTGGCAATCACGCGCGCGATCATCGCGGGGGTCAATTCACTGGCCGCCGGCAGCAGCCAGGCGCTGCGCTCGACTTCCCACTCGCCGTGGTCGTCGTACTTGCCGATCACATGCGGGCGCACGTCGTCGCGCCAGTTGTAGAGTTGCTCCTTCATTTGGTACTCAATCAGCTGGCGCTTTTCTTCCACCACCAGCACTTCTTCCAGTCCCTGCGCGAATTCGCGCACCGCAGTCGGCTCCAGCGGCCAGGGCATGCCGACTTTCATGAGCCGGATGCCGATCTCGGCCGCATGGCGCTCATCGATGCCGAGGTCCTGCAAGGCCTGCAACACATCGAGATAGCTCTTGCCGGACGCAATGATGCCCAGCCGCGGCTTGGGCGAATCGATGGTGACGCGATTCAACTTGTTGGCGCGGCAATAGGCCAGTGCTGCATAGATCTTGTCGTGCTGAAGCCGCAGTTCCTGGGTCAACGGCGCGTCGGGCCAACGAAGATGGACGCCTTCCTTGGGCAAGGCAAAATCTTCCGGCAGCACGATCTTCGGATGGTCGATGTCGATGTTGATCGAGGCGGAGGCATCAACCGTGTCGGAAATGCACTTGAAGGCGACGTAGCAACCCGAGTAGCGGCTCATGGCGAAGCCGTGCAAACCCAGGTCGATGATCTCCTGCACGCCGGTGGGATAAAGCACCGGGATCATGGCCGCATCGAAGATGTGCTCGGATTGGTGCGGGAGGGTCGAAGACTTGCAGGCGTGGTCGTCGCCCGCCACCAACAGGACACCGCCATGCTTGCTGGACCCCGCGGCATTGGCGTGCTTGAACACATCCACCGAGCGGTCCACGCCTGGACCCTTGCCGTACCAGATGCCGAACACGCCGTCATACTTGGCGCCCGGAAACAGCCCCACCTGCTGCGAGCCCCAGACCGCCGTCGCGGCCAGTTCTTCATTGACGCCGGGCGTGAAATGGATATGGTGCTTTTTGAGGAATTCCCGTGCCTTCCACAAGGCCTGGTCGTACCCCCCCAACGGCGAGCCGCGGTAGCCGGAAATGAAGCCGGCGGTATTCAACCCGGCGGCGAGGTCGCGCGCGCGCTGGATCATGGGCAGGCGCACCAGTGCCTGCGTGCCGGTCACATACACACGGCCATGGTCGAGCAAATATTTGTCGTCGAGGGAAACGCTGGCAAGGGGGGAAGGTGCGCCGGACGGCGCAAGGACTGCAGACATCGGGAAGACTCCTCAAAATCGTGTTTCGGGGCGGTTTCTCGCGCAGCGGGAGGTGCTGCGGCGGCGCCGTTTCTTCGAGAGATTGTGTCCCTCTCCGAAGGCGGGCGCAAGTATACGGGAACCGGGGGGATCCCAACGACCGAAATGCCCGCGTCCGGGGCAATTCTTACGCCCCCGAAAGGTGCATTTTTGATTCGAAAAAGTCGTTACAAGGCCATCACAGCGCCCTGATGCCATACACCAGAATGCTCATCCCGCCCACGGCGATCAGCGACTCGATGATGGCGATGTGCATCTTGTGCCCCATCCTTGAAACGATGCGGGATGCGACCCACGAGCCGGGAAGGGAGGCGAGGCCGATCACCCCACCCAGCACCAGGCCATCGAATGTGAGCAATTCATACTTTCCGAACAGCAGCGCGCGGGCGATATCGACCACGATCGTGATCAGCGCGTCGGTCGCCAACACCGCCGTGCCGGACAGGCCTGCGCCGAGCAGCAGCGACACCAGCACCACCCCCATGCCCGACGCAATGCCATTCAGAAACCCGAAGATGCCGCCACCCACCACGAGCCCCGTGGAGCGCAAATGCAGATTGTGCGAATGCAGCCACCGGCGCAACGGCAATGCGATGAGCACGATGGTCCCGATCACAATGCCGAGCGGGCCGGGCTTGAGAAATTGATACAGTGCCGTTCCCCCCAGGAGGCAGACGAGCGCGGCCGGCAGCACAAGTAAAACGGCGCGCCGGTCAAATGCGTTGCGATAGAACCAGAAACGCCCGGCGTTGATGATGATGCCGGCAAAGGCCAGAACGGGAACGACCGCCTTGATGCCAAGAATCGGCGTCAAGGTCGCGGTCAGCATGATGCCGGTGCCGAACCCCCCCAAGCCGCCGATGATGGCGGAGCCAAACGAAACGGCGATGACCAAAGCCAGCATGCCCGTGGAAAGGTCCATGCAGCATGATAGCGGCGGATACCGTCGGTGACGCCATCCCGCCACCGGGTCAACGATAATTGGAGGACTCGAATCGTGCCTTCCTTCATGAAACCTCGCCTTCCATTGCTGTGCCTCACCGTGTTTGCCCTCTTCGCGGGCGGCTGTTCGATACTCGATCCGCACAACATCATTGGCCGCCATCGCAGTGGTTCCGCGATCGAAACCACCCCCGTTCCGATCAAAGATGAAAGCTGGCGCCAGCAGGCGCTGGAGGTCATGTGGAATACGATCAATGATCGCTATTACGACCCCAAGTTGAACGGCGTCGATTGGAAGGCGGCGCGGGCGCGGTACGAGCCGCAATTGGCGCGCGCAAACGATGATGAATACTGGGAGTTGCTCGACAAACTTGCCGGGGAACTCAAGGATGCACATACCCGCGTGGAGTCTCCCACGCGCGCCGAGGAGATCCGAAATCAGGAATCCGTCTCGCTGGGGCTCAACTTCGTGGAGTCGGAAGATCGACTTCTATTGACGAGTGTGCATCCGGATTCGGATGCATGGTGGGCGGGCATGCGGCCCGGCATGTGGATCCGGTCGATCGAGGGACAGGAGGCGCTGCCCTACTATCGCAAGCTGGTGGACGAGGCCCGCGAGACCTCCACGCCCTGGACGCGGACGCGCGGGGCGGTTCGCAAGATCAACAGCGGCCCTGAAAAATCCAAGGTCCGGATGGTGGCTGAGCGCGGCGACGGAACGTCGATCGACGCGGTTCTCGAACGGCGGAAATTCTTTTCGCCGCCGGGCATGACTTCGCGCAAGCTGCCGTCGGGTTACGGCTACGTGCGATTTTCAGGATTCAACGAATCCCTGCGTTCGCGGGTGATCGCCGCCGTCGATGAACTGAAGGATACGCCGGGCATGATCCTTGACTTGCGCAGCAATGGCGGCGGCTCGGGCGACATGGCAGCCGCCCTCATGGGCCGTTTTTTCGAGCAGGATCAAAAAGGCGCCAAGGTCCTCACGCGGACCGGTGAACCGGTCAAGGTGCTATTCATGCCCATCATCAAGACGGAGCCCGTACTGAAAGGCGCGGGAAAAGCCGCCTACACCAAGCCCTTGGTCATCTTGACCAATTACGCCAGTGCATCGGCTTCGGAAATCGTCTCTGGCGGCCTGCAGGATATGGGGCGCGCAATGATTGTGGGCGAGCGGACCTGCGGCTGCCTGTTAGGTTATATCGGCTATGCCGACCTACCGGGCGGCGGATTGCTCGCCTATAGCGAGTTGGGATTTGTCACTCCCAAAGGGCGGCGCATCGAGGGTGAAGGCGTCGTGCCGGACAAGGAAGTCAAATTGACGGCTGACGATTACCGTCTCAATCGTGATCGCGTGCTGGAAGCGGGAGAAGCGCTGCTGGCGGCCAAGATCGCTTCGGAAAGGGTCAAATGAAGATTCTCGTCTTGGGCGCTGGTGGAACCGGCGGTTATTTCGGTGGGCGCCTGGTGGAGGCCGGTCGCGATGTCACCTTTCTGGTGCGCGAAAAGCGTGCCGCGCAGTTGGCATCGCAAGGCCTGATCCTGGAACACAAGGGTGAACGCGTGACCGTGCCGGCAAAGACCGTATTGGCCACGACCGTCAAACCCGAGTACGACGCGATCCTGTTGTCGTGCAAGGCTTACGACCTCGACGAATCGATTGCGGCGATTCGACCGGCGATGAACGAGAAAACAGTGGTGGTTCCTTTGCTGAACGGCATGACGCACCTCGAGGTTCTGGATGCCGCATTCGGCAAGGATCGCGTGCTCGGCGGGCTGTGCCAGATCGCAGCCACTCTCACCGGAGACGGCATCGTGAAGTCGATGATGGATGCCCACCTGCTGGTTTGGGGAGCACGATTCCCCTCACAAGAGGCAGCCGCAAAGTTGCTGGGACAAACTTTCGAAGGCACCAAATTCGACTGGCGAGTTTCTGAAAACATCATGGGCGAGATGTGGGAGAAAGTTGCGTTCCTCTGTACGCTGGCCTCGATGACTTGCCTGATGCGGGGATCGATCGGCGACATCCTCAGCGCACCGGATGGTGCGGCGATACTCCGGCGTGCCTTCGAGGCCAACGCGCAGATCGCGGCGAAGGCCGGATTCCCGATCTCTGACGCGTTTCGTACCCGGGCCGAAAGGATCCTGAGCACCTCGGGCGCGCCGTTGACGGCGTCGATGTTGCGCGACCTGGAATCCGGCGGTCGTGTGGAAGCCGATCACATTGTCGGATTCATGTTGGGAAGGGCCCGCGAATGGGGTGTCGACGACGCCCTCTTGTCGATTGCCTGCACCCACCTGAAAGCCTACGAGAGCCGACGCGCCCGTGGGGCCCTGCCCAAGTAGGCGGCAATCTCTAGGACTGGCGCGCCTTGTGAGCCACTTTTTCCCGGAACACCGCGCCAGATCTAGAGTTTGACTTCCAGATTGTCGATCAAGCGCGTTGCGCCGAGCCTTGCGGCGGCGAGGACCACCAGCTCCCTGTCTTCTGCTTCGGGCTCGCGCAAGTCAACCTGACGGCGTACCGCAACGTAGTCCGGCTTCCACCCGCGCGAGGTCAGCGCAAAGACCGCATCGCGTTCAATGACCGCGAAATCGCGCTCACCGGCCAACAACCGTCGCTTGGCCTCGCTGAGCGTGGTGTACAGCGCGGGGGCCTCCTTGCGTTCCGCGTCTGACAAGTACCGGTTTCGCGACGACAACGCCAATCCGTCATCCGCGCGCACGGTGTCCATCAAGACCAGATCCACCGGCACATCGAATTGCTTGACCATGTTCGCCAACACGCGGCACTGCTGATAGTCCTTCTTGCCGAAGACGGCGATGTGGGGCTGCACCATGTTGAGCAGCTTCAGCACGACGGTGGCGACGCCCCGGAAATGGCCAGGACGAACCTTGCCTTCGAGAATGTGCTGAATGTCCGGCAGGTCCACCGTGTACGATTGGATAACCGGGTACATGGTGGCTTCATCCGGCACGAACACCACATCCACACCTGCCGCCTCGCAGCGCGCGCAGTCGTCCGCAAAGGTTCGGGGATAGCGGTCGAAGTCCTCGTTCGGGCCGAATTGCAACCGGTTCACGAAAATGGACACCACGACGCAGGTCGCATGCCCATGCACCAATCGCGTCAAGGCAATATGCCCATCGTGCAGGTTGCCCATGGTGGGCACAAAGCCGATGGAGGATTCGCGCGCCAACCGGGCGCGCAGGGTCGGAATGTCGTGAATGATGTCCATGTCAGGTCAGATGTTTCAGTGCTTCGCGGGCGATATCCTCGCCCCACTCTTGCACGAAGTGGCCACCGTCGGCGATTTCCATCGGCGGAGGACAGTTCTTGATGATGGATCGGAGCCATTGCATCGCGGGCGGGCCGAGCACCGGGTCCTTCATCCCGACCGCCATGAAGGATTTGCCACCCCACTCGTGCCGCCACCAATGGCGCGCGCGTCGTGACAGCGCGGCACCCGGCGCCTCGGGATGGTCCGGCACCAGATTGGGAAAGGCCTGCACACCGGCTTTGTAGCGGACGTCCGGAAACGGTGCGTCGTAGGCCGCGATCTCCGCGGTCGTCAGATGCGGCGTTCCGCGCGCAATCAATTTTCCCACGGGCAAATCGGGCGTCGCATTGCTGTAGGCACGCCACGCCAGAAAGCCTTCGCCCAAAGGCACATCGCCAACGCCCAGCGCGGTATTCATCGCGAGAAGGCCGGTGAATCGCGACGGCATGTCCATGGGAATGGTGAGTCCCAGCAAACCTCCCCAATCCTGCACCACCAGCACGATCCGGGTCAGTTCAAGTCGCTCGATCAGGCTGACCAACATGTTGCGGTGGAATTCAAACGTGTAGTCGTGCGCATGCAGCGGCTTGTCCGATTTGCCGAAACCGATGAGGTCGGGAGCCACCACGCGGTGTCCTGCACCGGCGAACACGTGAATCATGCGCCGGTACAGGTAGCTCCACGTGGGCTCGCCGTGCAGGCAGAGAAACACGGTTGACGCATCCCGCGGCCCTTCGTCGATCCAATGCACACGCAGGCCCTTGAAGCCGGGCAGGTCTTCGGTGAAATGGGGCGCAAACGGGTAACCCGGCAAGTCGAGGAACCGTTCATCAGGCGTGCGCAGCATGTCCATGCTTATCCCGCGCTGATGTACTCGCGCTTGCCGCGCATGGCATCGATGCTTTGCAGCAGCAGCTGAAAATCGGCGGGCTTTCCCGCGAAATCAAACCGGTCGGAGTTGACGATCAAGAGTGGCGACTCGTCGTACTCATAAAAGTGGCGCGTATAGGCCTCCGACAAGCGCGACAAGTAATCTTCGCCAATCGCCTTTTCCATGGAGCGCCCACGCTTGGAGATCCGCGACAGCAGCTGATCGACTGAAGCTTGGAGGTAGATGACCAGGTCCGGCTCAGGGGCCTGCGGCTTCAGGTGATCGTACATCTGCGAATACAATTTGTACTCGTTGTCGTCCAGCGTGAGCTTGGCAAACAACCGGTCCTTGGCCAGCATGTAATCGGCCACGGTGCGATGCTCGAAGAGGTCCGGCTGGCGGACAGCCGCCAACTGGTGGATGCGCTGGAACAGGAAAAACATCTGCGTCGACAACGCATGACGCTTCATGTCGCGGTAGAACAGCGGCAAAAAAGGATTGGCGCCCGGATCTTCGAGAATCAATTCTGCGCCGGTGTGCTCGGCCAGCAGGCGGGCCAACGTGGATTTGCCCGCACCAATCGGCCCTTCCACGACGATGAAGCGATGCTTCATGCGGCCTCCGCATCGTCAAGGCGGGAAACCCCCTGCGTGTTGATTGCAGCCAGGCAATCCGCCGCGCGGCCGATGCGAGGTATCTCCACCTCAGGATCGATTTCGAGCAACGGCACCAGCACGAAAGCGCGCGTGTGCATGCGCGGATGCGGCGTCGTCAGGTGCTCGTCGTCAATCTGCCAGTCATTGAACATCAAGAGGTCCAGGTCCAGGGTGCGCGGCCCGTTCCGCTCGCCACGGATGCGGCCATGGCTTTCCTCGATGCCGTGCAGATGGCGCAGCAACGTGTGAGGCGACAGCGTGGTTTCGATCATGGCAACGGCGTTGATGAATGGGGGCTGGTCGATGATCCCGACGGGAACCGTACGATACAGGGACGACACCCGGACAAGCGCCACATCCGGAATGTCGTCAATTTCCCGAAAGGCGCTTTGCACCTGCCAAACGGGATTGGAAAGATTGCTCCCCAGCGCCACGAACACTCGTGAGCGAAACGACGGCAGCGACGACGGGGAAAAACTCATGGGGATGAATCTGGCGAATCCGCGCGTGGCGGCTCGGGCACGTCTCCACCGCCTCCACCGGCTTCAGGCGCCGATCCAGGACGACGGCGACGGCGCTTGCGCTTTTTGCGTGATGGATCCTCGTCTGCAATGCACATGGCGGCCCGCTCTGCCTCATCGGCAAACTGGAATCGCTCCCACCATTGCGCCACCTCGAGGTCTGCGTCGCCAGCTTCCGCCCGAAGCGCAAAGAAGTCGTAGCAAGCGCGGAACCGTTCCATGCCGAGCGTCCTGTAGGCGCGTTGGGCGCCGCGTTGCAAGAAGCGCGGCTGGGAAATCCAGATCTCCTTGATGCCCGGGTCGAGCCTTCGCGGGATGGCCAGCGTGGTGCGCTGTTCATCCAGGATCTCGTCTTGACCCGATGCCAGAAGAGTGCCGCAAACAGGAAGGCAGGCGACACGCCCTTGTCCTGCGCAATCCGCTCGTCGGTGCGTGTGAGCGCAAGCTTGGCAAATCGCGACCCATCATTGCTGCTGGTGAGGAACTCCGCCGCCGGGATCAAGTCCCGGTGAAGCCCCAACCGGACCATCGTGGACAAGCCCGCCAGCGCATGGCCCGACAACAGCAGCTTCAGCATGTCGTCATACAGGCGAGCAGTAGGTACGTTGGCCAGCAGCGACAACATGCCTGCGATCGGCTTTTCCGTTTTGGGATCGATGGCGAATTCAAGCTTTGCCGCAAGCCGAGCGGCACGCAGCATGCGCACCGGGTCTTCGCGGTAGCGGGTTTCGGGGTCACCGATCATCACCACACGCTTTTTGCGAATGTCGTCCAGGCCGCCCACGAAATCATGCAACGTTTCATCGTGCGGGTTGTAGTAAAGCGCGTTCATGGTGAAATCGCGCCGCACCGCATCCTCCTCGCGCGTTCCGAACACGTTGTCGCGCGTGAGACGGCCATGCTCGTCAGCGCGCGCCTGGTGTTCATCGGCCGGTCCGCCTCCATCAGCGCCTGCGTTGGCATGGCTGCTGCGGTAGGTGGACACTTCGATCGTCTCGTCACGGAACATGACGTGAACGATGCGAAATCGCCGGCCAATGATGCGTGCACGGCGGAAGACCGCCCGAACCTGCTCGGGAGTCGCGTCGGTGGCGACGTCGAAGTCCTTCGGGTGCTTGGCCAGCAACAGGTCGCGCACGGCACCCCCGACAATGAACGCATCGTACCCTGCCGCGTGAAGCCCTTCGCAGGTCTGGAGGGCGGCGCGCGAAATGTCATTTCGGTCAATGTGGTGGTCGCGGGGTCCGTACACCCGCCACTTGCCTTCGGGCCTGCCCTGGCGGGCCGCGCGGTTTCCGCCAAACACTTTTTCGATGATGCGACGGATCATGGCAGCAAGTCGATGATGGGCCAACCTTGCGTCCGCGCATGCTCGCGCAGCACGGCGTCGGGATTCACTGCGACGGGGTGACTGACCACCTCCAACAGCGGGAGGTCGTTGAGGGAATCGCTATAAAAGTAGACCTGCTCGAATGAATCCATCGACTGGCCGCGCCCTTGCAGCCACTGTTCAACACGCGTGATCTTGCCTTTTCCCATCGATGGAATTCCCGTGGACCTGCCGGTGTAGCGGCCGTCCCGGACTTCAACCTCGCAAGCGATCAGGTGATCCACACCAAACAAGTCGCGAGCAGGTGCAGTCAGGAACTCATTGGTGGCCGTGACAATGCAGGTCAGGTCGCCCGCATGTTTGCGCACCAGCTCCAGTGCGGGTTCGCGAATCATGGGCTTGACCGATTCCTCGATATAGCGCGCATGCAGGGGTGCCACTTCTTCCAACGATTTTCCTGCAATGAACGACAGGGCAAACTCCAGGTACTCCTCGATCTTGAGGATTCCGGCCTTGTATTGGGCCCAAAACGCATCGTTGCGGCGCCGGAAGTCCGCGCCGTCGATCAGTCCGGCGCGCACGAGGAATTCCCCCCACGCGTGGTCGGAATCGCCGGCCAGCAGGGTGTAATCCAGATCAAACAACGCAAGCTTCATGCGGTCAAGCCCAAAGTCGGCTGCATCAAGTCCTTGATCAACGGGACCGTGATTTCGCGACCGGTCTCGATCGAATGCCGATCGAGCGCATCCAGAAAGCTCATCAGCGAGGGCATGTCGCGCCGCGCATGGCGCAGCAGGTATTGCAGGACGTCGTCGCGCAGGGCGAAACCACGCGAACGCGCGTGGGCATTGAGGGCGGTGGCCTTTTCGTCGTCACTCAACGGCTGCAACTGGTAGACCAGGCCGCTGCCAAGTCTCGAGGCAAGATCGCGACGCAGGGGCAGGTCGCGCGGTGCAACAGGACCCGTCGCGACAACGCAACCCGAAGCCGGCTGCTGAGAGTTGATCAGGTTGAACAGCGTCTGCTGTCCGGATTCATCCAGACGATCGACATCGTCCACGACGACAAAGGCATCCGGCCCTGCATGGGTGAGTGGGGACCAATGGGGATCCGATGCCAACGCTTGGGCGCAATGGGTCTTGCCCGCGCCTGCCGCCCCCCAGAGGTAGAGCACCTTATGCGCCGAAGTACGGATCGAGGATGCCTTCAGGGCTGCAAACGCTTCTTCATTGCGGCCCACGACGAAATTCTCGAACGAAGGCTGCGGGGTGGGAATGAGGTCCAAAACGAGCTGTTTCACGGCCGAGATTATAGCCGCCACCCTGTGGTCAGCCCCCGAAAACACAACAGCCGGCGCAGGGCCGGCTGTTGTGATGCAGGATGAAAGACTTGGATCAGAACTCGTAACGGATGGTCGCTTGCAACGCCCACTGCGATTCGCCACGCACCTGGCGCAGCGTGAAGTCGTTCGGCGATCCGACCGCATACACGTACTTTCCGGTCGTCGAGTCGATCCCCGCAAAATTCACGAAGCTTCGGGTTTGTCCGCCATTGCCGTTGAATGCCATTTCGGTGATCCGGCCCCAGCGCTTGTTGAGCAGGTTGCCGAAATTGAGAATGTCAAACACGAACACCGCCTTGTGTCCCTTGAAGAAAGTCGGGATTTCCTGGCTGACGTTGAGGTCAATGCTGTTGACCCAAGGTGAGAACGAGGTATTCCGCTCGACTGTGCGACCCGCATACTTTGCCAGGCCGTTTTCGTTGACGATCTTCCAGAATTGCTCCTCGGCTGCGGCACGATCAGCAGCAGTGGCACCGGCAAAGATCACATCGCCGGAACCGGGAGCACGCGGGATGTACAACAAGTCGTTGCCGCCGTTGGCGTCACCATTCATGTCATTGTTGAACGTCCAGCTGTACGGCTTGCCGCTGCGCCCTTCATAGAACATGCCGAAGCGCGTCTTGTAGCCCTTGAAGAATTGCTTCTCATAGCGCAGCGTACCGTTGATGCGATCCTTGGTCAGGTACGCGGAATTCGAGGCGACATTGTCGTTGGGGTTGAAGATTGCGCGTGAATTCCAGTTCGAATTCGCGACCGACGACGTCAGGCCGCTGACTTCGGTCTGCTCGGTGTAGGTGTAGGCCAGTGACCAGTTCAGCGCTTTGGCAATCTGCCCCGAGAGCGAGGCCGTGATCAGTTGGCCGCGTCCCTGATTGGTCTTTGCCGCCAGCAGGACATTGTTGAACGACGCGTTGCTCAGTGCACGTGCACGGTTGTCTGCGCCGCAATTGACGCCATTCACGGTGCCACTGGTGATCCGGGCACCGGACACCTGGTTCCAGCAAGCCGAATTGAGGGCGGTCGGCGTATAGAACAACTGGCGGCCATCCGCCCCAGCCCGCACGGGCGCGCCGAGGTTCAAATGCTGATAGTAGATTCCGGACTCGGTTTGGGTGCCAAGGTACTCGACGCTGGCCACGATATCCCACCACGGAAGTTGATGCTCGATCCCGAGGTTCGCCTTCCAAACGGAGGGTTGCCCCAGTCCGGGCTGCAGGAAATCCACGTTGGCGGCAGGTGCTGCACCTGCAAAGTTGGTGATTTGTGCCGCAGGATCAGCGCGGAAAATTCCCCCTGCCACCGGGCAGGCCGCAAAACCCGAAGTTCCGCAACCGACGACGCGCGTCGCCACACCGTTGTTGGAATAGATATTTGAAATCCACACTGTCGCTGCAGCACCCTGGAACAACCCCACACCGCCACGAATCTGCGTCGGGCGCTTGGAATCAAACGTGTAGTTGAATCCAAATCGTGGCTGAACCAGCGTATCTCCATCGATGTTGACGGTGTTGTCGAGGCCGAAACCGCCGGTGGCGCGCGTCACCGTGGTGCCGGACACCGAACCGGCCACCGGCGCTGCCGCTGCGGCTGCATTGGCCAACGTCTTCTGCGGCATCAGCGGGGTGTCCACCCGCACGCCAAACTGCAGCGTCAGGTTCGGATTCATGGTCCACGTATCCTGAATGGCCACGCCCTGGTTGTTCAATTTGAACTGTGCAACGCCGTCGTTCAGCGAGCCGTTGGCATTGAGGGGCACCTGCACGAGGTAGCTTGAGGGACGGCCGCGCTGGAAGTTCTCCAGGATTGCTGCGTCCACCTGTGCATTGGTTGCCGTGGCGCAGTTGATTGTGCCAAACGTGTAGGTATAGGTCGCGCTGCTGTTGACGCAACTGAACGTGTAGTTGCCCTTCGTGTCTTGGAGGAACGCGTTAAAGATCTTGTTCTCGCTGTAATCGAACAACCCCTTGATCTCATGATCGCCGCGCGTCCAGTTCACTCCGAAATAAAGGTCATTGGTCTTGGTGTCGAGGATATTGAAATGGCGGCTGCGCTCCGTGCCCGTGTTCAATGAGCGGTTGGCCACGGCGATTCCCGACGGCGTGTTTGCCGGCAATGCGCCGCTGAACGTGAACTGCATCTGCGGCAGGTTGGAATTGTTGTTCGGTTCGCTGTGGTAGTCGCGCTTCGACATTTTGAATTCTGTCGAAAGGGTCGGCGTCCAATCGGCAAACCATTGGCCAACCAGCGTCTCGATGGTCTTTTCCTGGTTGTACCAGTGAGAGCTCAGCGAAATCGCCGTCGGCGCAGTCGAGAAGAAGGTCGGGAAGATCGGTTCGGTCTGCTCGGTCTTGGTGTATCGCAGGCTGGCGCGGTGATTGGCGCTGATGTTCCAATCCACCTTACCCAAGGTGTCCTTGACCGACAATTCGCGGCCCGTGGTTTCGAGGGATCCCAAGTTGATGCCATAGGCACTTTGGGCCAAGGCAGTGACGCTGGAGATTTCGGACTGGGAAATCGGAGTGATGCTGGCAGCATTGCTGCCGATCGGGCCAATATCCGGCACGTTTCGAGTGCTCTTCAGTTCTTCGTAGCCCACATAAAAGAACAGCTTGTCCTTGATGATCGGGCCGCCGAGCGTGAAGCCCTTGGTCGACTCCTCAAACTTCGGGGCGTCGGTATAGATGTCGGTGGTGCGGCTGTAACGCTGTCCGACCCACTTGTCGTCGCGGTACACATAGCTCACGGTACCCTTGAACTGATTGGTTCCCGATTTCGTGACGGCGTTGATGTTGCCGCCCGTGTAACCGGTTTGCGACACGTCGTAGTTGGAAACGTTGACCTGCACGGACTGGATCGCGTCAATGGAGATCGGCTGCTTCAGGGTCGGCAACGTGTTGGCTTCAAGGCCGAACGTATCCGAGATGTTCACGCCGTCGATGGTGATCTTGTTGAAACGGGTGTTCTGTCCGCCCACCGAGATCTCGCCCCGTTCCTTGTCCGTCTGGGCAACACGCGGATCCGTTCGCGCAAAATCTTGCAGGTTGCGCTGGATTGACGGCAGTGTCTCGATTTCCGCACGGCTCAATGCGGTACCCGCACCAATGGCGGTGTTGCTGAACTTGTCGGACAACAGCGAGCTTCCGGTCACGATGATCGTTTCAACCTTCTGCGCGCCGCCCAATTTGGCGTCTACCGCAGTCGTCTCGGCCAACTGCAGATACACGCCTTCACGCTTCTCCGTCACGCCGTCCTTGGTGATGGTGATGGTGTATGGTCCGCCTACGCGAAGGCCGCGCAGGACATACCGACCATCGCCGTCGGTGGACAGCGTGTTCAGGACGCCCGAGTCCACGTGCAGGATCGTCACGGTTGCCCCCGCGACCGCCTTGCCGTCCGGGTTCGTGATCTTGCCCGTCACTGCAGCGGTGGTGTTCTGTGCGTATACCGATGCCGAACCTACGGCCAGTGCGACGCAAAGTGCCAAACGGGTGAGGCGGAAGCGTTGTTGTGTATTCATGGACTTGCTCCGATCGAGAGTGGACTGAGCCGGGTGCGTTGCACGGCCAAGCCGTGAATCGCCCCTGGAAAATGAAAAATCTAACGCGGAATTATGACGGATTCATCTCAATTCCAAATTGAAAATCGCCTTAACCGAGAACCGATGAAACGTAAACCATCAAGAAAATCATGGGGTTCCGATATTCGCTTCGTGTAAAGCCTCACTAAATTCCAGCTTTTCGAGCTCTGGATTGTTGTTTTTTTGTTGCGCGACTACAACACAGACTTCGTTTGCTGAGCACTATCACTTCAATTCAGGCGTCTGATGCGCCCAAGGGGCGGCGGATTGTAGACACCTGCCGCAGACAAGTATCCGACCAACGCTTCCAAATCCAGCACACCGACCTGACGCTCAGTCCCCATACCGAATGCCGTCATGCCCTCGCTGCCTGCCGCAAGAAATGCATTGGCCACCACACGGTATTGCAAGTCGGGTTGGATGGGCACGCCGTTGAGCTTGAGGCTGTCGGGAAGGACACGTTGCCCCTCCGGCCGTGCGCCGTCCCAGGTATAGGTGAGTCCGCCGGAAATATTGAGGATGCCCGCGCCTTTGAATTGCTGCTCCAGCGCCTCCTTGATTTGTGTTCCGGTGAGGTTCATCAAGACGAGATCATTTTGGAAAGGCTGGGCCTTGAACAAATCGCCATAACGAATGCCGCCGTCCTGTTGGGGAATCAGTGCGGCGCGCAGGCTGCGTGGATTGTTGAAGGCGATCACCGCCCCACCCTTGTCCGGCGACGCGGATGCAGCCAGATGCGCGTCGGCAACCAAGTTGCCCAGGATGGATTCACCCGCGGCGTTCGCAATCGGCGGCAACTCTGCCGCCAACTTTGCGACGGTGCGATTTTCCAAGGGCTCGGCCATCGCGACATAGGCATTGAGCAACGGCGACACCACTGGGTCTTTGGGGCCCGCCGGGTCCACGCGATGATTCACAGCCTTGGACGCCACCATTCGCCCTGACGCGCGATCAAACGTCGCGTCGATTTCGGTGATGACGATGCCGTTGCTTCCCGCGCTGGTGATCAATCGCCCGTTGGAGTGGCACACGTAATAACGATGCGTGTGGCCGGAGATGACCAGCTGCACCATCGGATCAAACCCATCGGCGACGGTTTTTCCCTTGAGGGCCAATTGCGACATCTGATCGCGCGCGCCGACGTCCGGCAAATTGCAGTCGCTCAGGCCGCCGGGCCGGACGCCAATCCCCTCATGCATGATAACCACCACACTGGCGACACCTTGGGAACGAAGGGCCGGCAAGAGCTTGTTGACGGTTTCCACTTCGTCTTCAAAAGTCAGGCCCCTGGTCCCGTTCGGGCGCACGATCAAGGGTGTGTTCTTGAGCACCAGGCCCACAAAGGCGACTTTGACCCCGTCAAAGGTTCGGATCGAGTAAGGCGGAAACAACGATTTGCCGGTCGCCTGCTCGTTGACATTGGCGGCAAGAAATTCAAAATGCGCCCCAGGGTACGGTCCACGATCGCCGCGGTCAGCGCAATCCGCTTTCCCGGCCTTTTCGACGCAGCCACCGCGCTGCAATCGTTTCAGGTGCTCAACGCCGTAGTCGAATTCATGGTTCCCCACCGCATTGATGTCGACCCCCACCAGGTTCATCGCCTCGATCGTGGGTTCATCGCGGAAGAAGGCGGACAGCAGCGGCGTCGCGCCCACCATGTCTCCGGCGGACACCAGGATGCTGTGCCTGGCACCCACGCGCAATGACTTGGCCTTGGCTGAGAACTGCTCGATGCCACCGGCAGGTTCCATGCGGAAGCCGGTCGAAGTGGTCGCATCCGGAACTGGCACGCGGAGTCCGGACGGACGCAAATTTCCGTGGAAATCATTGAACGCAATGATCTTGACCGACACCTGGGCGGAATCGGTCGTGGAAGGCGGGGCGGACACCTGCGAGGCACACCCGGCCAGCAAGGCGAACGGGACTGCGACAATCCAGAGACACTTTTGCATGAACGGTCATTTCTCAAATCGCGAGCCCGCATTTTACGCGTACCCAAACGGCAGTCGCGAACCGCATCCGGGGGATTGCAGCTATCATTCGGCATCATTTTTGAGGGCGGAACAACCACCGCTCCCCGGGGGAGACATGTCGGTGCTTCAAAGCTTGCTGGGCTTTTTCGCGTTCTTCATTTTTGCATGGCTGATTTCCGAGAAGCGCGGCGCCGTGCAGTGGCGCACGGTGATCGGCGCCATCATCCTGCAAGTGGTGCTCTTGCTGCTGTTCCTGAAGTTCCCCTGGTTCAAGGACATGAGTGCCCTGCTCAACAACGCCTTGAACGGCCTCGCCGATGCCACGCGCGAAGGCACGAAGTTTGTGTTCGGCTATATCGGCGGCGGAGATCTGCCCTTCAAGCTGGAGGAGAACCGCAGCCCGTTTGTGCTGGCCACGCAGGCCCTGCCCCTCGTGATCGTCGTGTCCGCCTTGTCGTCGCTGCTGTTTTACCTGCGCATCCTGCCCATCATCGTCAACGCGTTCTCCTGGATCCTCAAGAAGACCATCGGGGTTGGCGGCGCCGTGGGGGTCTCGACCGCCGCAAACATTTTCCTCGGCACGGTCGAAGCGCCGATGTTCATCCGCCCCTACATTGCGCGGCTTTCGCGCGGCGAACTGTTCATCACCATGACTTGCGGCATGGCGGGCATTGCCGGCACGGTCATGGTGCTCTACGGCATCTTTCTCAAGAACGTGGTTCCCGATGCCATCGGGCACATCCTCATCGTGTCGTTCATCAGCGCACCCGCGGCCATTGCCATTTCGGCGCTGATGGTGCCGCACGAAGGCAAGGTCACCGACGGCATGATCAACACCGGCGTCAAGCAATCCTCGATGATGGACGCCATCACGCAGGGCACGATCGACGGCGTCGCAACGTTCATCAATATCGTGGCAATGCTGATCGTGCTGACCGCCCTCATCGCATTGGCCAATCTGCTGATCGGCCTGATCCCCCATGGCGAGGGTCCCGCGTACACGCTGCAGGGAGTGTTCGGATGGCTGATGGCCCCGGTGGTGTGGCTGACCGGCGTGCCGTGGGCGGAAGCGCAAACCGCGGGCGCCCTGATGGGCACCAAGACCATCCTCAATGAGTTCATCGCCTTCCTCGACATGGCCAAGCTGCCCGCCGGGGCCTTGTCCGAGCGCAGCCGGGTCATCATGGTTTACGCGTTATGCGGATTCGCCAACTTCGCGTCGGTGGGCATCATCATCGGTGGCATGGGCACGATGTGCCCGGAACGCCGGACTGAAATCATCGACTTGGGCTACAAGTGTCTGGTGGGTGGCACGCTCGCCACACTTTCGTGCGGCGCGCTGGTTGGCGTGTTTTATTGATCCACTGAAAGATTCATGAGCATCGTTCATTCGACCGACTCGCCGGCGACCCCGCTGATTGTCCTGGTGGCCTCCGAGGCCGCCGCCGGAATTTCCAAACTCGATGCCACCACACGCGAATGGCTGGCCGCCAACGAATACAAGGCGAAGGCGGGAAGCCATATCGCGGTCCCCGCAGCCGACGGAAAACTGCGCGCGGTGATTGTTTCCGTCGAAGACGACAACGATCCCTTCGGGCTGGGCGGGTTGCCGTTTGCACTGCCGGGCGGCGCATACGCGATCAGTCCGGAAGGCGCGGCATTGCGTCCGGCCGCTGCGGTGATCGGTTGGGGATTGGGGTCTTACGAATTCACGCGGTACCGGAAACCTCGAAGTGCGGCGACTTTGGTGATGGCGGATTCGCCTGAAGTACGGAAGGCACTGGCGACCGTGGCGGCGACCAGAACCGTGCGCGACCTGGTGAATACCCCCGCCGAAGACATGGGGCCGCAGCATTTGTCCGACGCGGCACGTGCATTGGCAAACGCACACGGCGCACGTTTCCACGAAATCGCCGGTGACGATTTGCTGACGGAAAACTTTCCCGCGATCCACGCTGTGGGCCGCGCCAGCCACCGCCCGCCACGAATCATCGAATTCGAATGGGGCGATCCTTCACATCCACGCATTGCACTTGTCGGAAAGGGCGTATGCTTCGACACCGGCGGGCTGGACATCAAGACCGCCGACGGCATGCGTCAAATGAAGAAGGATATGGGTGGTTCGGCGCATGTGCTGGGCATTGCACAGCTCATCATGACGTTGAAGCTCCCCGTCCGCCTGCATGCGGTCATCGGTGCTGTGGAAAACGCCATTGCCGGCAACGCCTATCGCCCCGGTGACATCGTGCCCACCCGCAAGGGACTGCACATCGAAATCGGCAACACGGACGCCGAAGGGCGCGTTGTGTTGTCCGACGCCCTCACCTATGCGGCGGAATCGGCTCCCAAGCTCATCATCGATTTCGCCACGCTGACGGGCGCCGCGCGCGTCGCCTTGGGGCCGGAATTGCCGGCCACCTACGCCAACGACGACACGTGGTTTGCAAAACTCGAAGCCGCATCCAAACAGACGCGGGATCCGCTGTGGCGCATGCCGCTTTGGCAGCCCTACAACGCGATGATCAAAAGCAGCATCGGAGACATCGTCAATACGGGGGGAGCGCAAGCCGGATCGGTGACCGCCGCATTGTTTCTGGAGCACTTTGTGCCCACGGAATTGCCCTGGATTCACATCGACCTGTTCGCGTGGAATCCCAAGGCCCGGCCGGGTCGACCGGAAGGCGGAGAGGCCCAAACCCTGCGGGCGGTGGTCGCCATGCTTGAGGGCGCGTATTGCCCCCCATGAAACTCCAGAGCTGGTGCGGCGATCGGGGCGAAACCGGCTGAAAGCGCCCGCCCATCAACGAGTTTACTGCGCGTTCAATGCGATGCGCCGCCCCGAGCCCGGTGGCACACACGTGAACGTGAGGGGCTGCGCAGCGCTGGCGAGGCTGCGCAAGGCTGCGTCGCTCAACCGCTCGCCGGACCTCATTTGCCAAGTGGCGTCACTTTGCATCAGGCCTGACACACTCGTCCCATCGATGGCCGCGCGAACGGTCAGCTCGCACGCCGCGCGCGGAGTGGTGACCATCGACTGAGACTTCATCAAACTGAGCCGCTCTTCCGTGGCCACGCTGGCGCCCGGCCGCCAGGTGACCTGCTGGCCGACGATGGGCGCCAAATCAGTATCCATCGCCAACACAAATGCGGCCACTTGCGCACGTGTGGTCGCTGCCGGCGCGGGGAAATTGAACACCGGGTCGCTGAAAAACGAATCCAGCGTATCCACGCTCCCGTCATGCGAGAAACCGAAGCCGCGGATCTGCTGACCGGTGGGCGCGCCGCTCGAGAGACTGAATCCGAACATGCCGGCCTTTTGGTAAATGTTCCGCAACTGCGGCACCTTGAAGTTTTCCGTGATGCGCCCGCCCTCAAAGGACATCAAACCGGCCGTGCCGAACTTTCCTTGCGCCGGATTCAATTCATGGCATGCGTTGCATCCCCCCAGCAGCGTCGTGTTGTTGACGTTGATGTAGATGTTGCGTCCCGCCGCTTCGGTGGCGTTCAGTTGGTTGTTGAGCGCTCGGATCGGGTTGGGCGGCATGGCGATCGCCATTGCAAAATCCGTGAAGGCCTGAAGGTCGACGGGGGCCAGCACGGATTCGCGACCCACCAAGCCCACGAACGCGTCATTGAATTCCTTGAACGAGGCCTCTTCCAATGATTCGAGCGTGCCGCGCACCACTTGCCGGTTGGTGCCCGTGCGATCACCCCGCCAATGAAGCGGCCCGTTGCCGCGCATGCCGCGCAGGGTCTGGGTCGTCATCGGGCCTTTCATCGGATGAAACTGAAACGTGGTCTGCGGCACAGCCGTGACATAAGCGTTGTTGTTGGTCTTGCGCACATCGTCCGGATTGCCGAGGTCCCAAGAGAGGTGATCCATGTCGCCGAAAATATGGCAACTACCACAGGAGGAACTGCCATTGGCGGAAGATTCGTTGGCGTCATAAAGGAAGCGCCGGCCGGTTTTGACGGCCGCGCTTTCCGGCGAAAACAGCGCCACCGAACGCAGAAGCGACTTGCTGGCCGTGTCGACCACGCTCACGTTATGTGCGATGCGTGAATACACATAGAGCCGCTGTCCATTGCCGCTCAGTGCAAGCCCGGCGGGGCCGGCCGGCACACTGATGTGCTGGCCGGCATCCGGCACATACGCCGCGGAACTGACGGAGGAGGTGGGCAGCGCAGCAACCTTGCCCGAACCGAATGCCGCGGTGTAAAGCGTGCTGCCATCCGGGCTGAAGGCCAACGCGGTCGGCTGTGCAAGCGTTTTGGCCTTGGTCGAAGCCGGTACCGACGCGCCTTGTGGCAAGGAAAAATCGAGGTGCTTGTTGAGATGCACGGCATCCACGCGATTGGCCGCCACGTCCACCACGCTGATGCGCGATTCCGCGAGGCGCCCGCGCACCGTCGTGGCACGGTTGCCCGGCCCCTCGAAGCGAATGTGGTTTTGCGCCTCGGTGTGTTGCTGGCAAAGACTGCACCGCTCAACGGATGCACGGCAAGATTGAACAACGTGGTGCCAAGACCACTGACCTGCCCCGTCACCACCGGGATCGCCGCGTTGGCGTCGATGGAGAAGAGGTCGTAGTCCGGGAGCGAGAACTTGACCTTGGCGTTCCAATCGGTGCCAGCTTCATCACGCCAGGTGCTGCCGTCAAATTTCACGATGAGCCCGGTGCCGGGCGCATTGACGTTTTCCACATTCGTGCGCGGTTGCGGCTTGTTGTTGCCAACGGCGTCGCGATGCAGGGTCGTGGTGCGATTGCCCGACATGAACGGCGCGGCATAGACGCGGCTGCCGTCCGCGCTGACTGCAAGCCCGCGCGGTACGTCGGCAAACAGCGTGAGAATGGCCAGCGGGTTGCCGTTGAGCGTCTCCGTGACGGCAGCTGCATCGAATACCCAGACGTCAGCACGGCCCTGGCCCGCTGTCACCAGACTGGAGGCACTGAATGCGGGCCGGTTCTGTCCGCGCGCTGCGGCGGTGATGAATGCGCGGTCACGCGCTGCCCCGGCAAAAACGATGTCCCGCGGTTCATCCCCTACTTGCAAGGTACGCAACACGCGCGGTGTACCATCGAGCCGGACGACACTGACCGAGTCGGACAGGTGGTTCACCACCCACACCTCATTGGCATTGCGTTCGGCCACGGCCACCGGCTCCAAGCCCACGGCCACCGAGCTGGCAAGCCGCAAGGCATCGCCCTCTACCGCATAAATCTCCAGGCAATTGGCGGGTGCGTTCGCCACATAGAGTCTCAGACCATCAGAAGAGAGCGCGATAGGGCGCACCGGGCCGCTTTCAAACACGGTCACCGTGTTGGGGGCAGCATCCCCTGTCACACTGTCCACCGTGGTGCCGCATTGGAACACGGGCCTTTGCAATGATGCGCCCAACGACTGTTGCACCTGTTCCGGCTTGGTCACCTCGCCACCAAACGGCTGGCGGGTGATCGACTTGATCTGGCTGAAGCCATTGAGCGTGGACGCAAACGTGCCATTGCCACCATTGAAGTTGAAGGTTGCGCTGCCCACCAACGAAGGCACCACGGGCGCGGAATTGAACGGCGCGCCGTCGTAGGGCCCGGTGACCGTGTAGAGCGGTCCGTTGAAAGCACTGGCACCGGTAAACGTCACCCCGGGAACGGTGACCCACAGCGGCTTTCCATCGGCGCCATACGTGAACCACACGGCAAATACGTTGTTGCCATGCTGCGCGAGCGTCATGCCCCACCCCGATTCGCTCTCGTTCCACCAGATGTCGGTCAAGTCCCCACCCCAATCCGGCGGCGCATTGCCAAAGGGCTGCCGTTCGATGATCTTGGTTTGCGAGACGTTGCCGATCGTGTAGGTGAAGCTCGCCTTGCCGGCCGGCTGCCCTGGCGGCGCGAAATCAAAGGTGGCTGTGCCGATTTTGGTGGCAGTGACCTGGCTGGCCACAAACGGCGCGGAGTACGCCGGCCCACGCGTCTGGTACAAATCTCCTGAAAAATTACGCTTGCCATTGGAAAACGTGCCGCCCGGCACCGTGATCCACGTGGGCTTGCCGGTTTCATCGTAGGTGTACCAGACCACGAACATCTGCGTGTTGTGATCCGCAATCGTGAGCCCCCAGCCCGACTCCGAAGGGTTCCACCAGATGTCGGAATAATTTTGCGACCATGCATTCGGCGCCAGGAAAACGGCGCTCCAGAACAGAAGGGCTCGGAGCACACCCCCGCACCTTTTGACAATAAAACGGCTTGCGACTCTCATGGCTGAAACATGCGCTGGGTAGCAGCGAAATGGCGGCAATGGATCGGATTGTCACATGACTTTCGCGCGCAGCGGAGTTGGCAGGCGCAAGGGTGGTGTGGATTCCCTCAACGATTCCGGCCTGGGAACTCCCACCTCCGCACACCGACGTGCTAGATTGATGCACGGGGATTGCGCAGACTCCCCGCCAGACGAACGGATCGTGGAGTCGTCCAAGTGCTGCCTTGCATCGCCTTTGCGAGGAGCCCGCATGAATCCGACCGTTCCATCTTTCACCCAATTCAATTTCGCGTCGAGCGAATCCACCACGCGTCCACCGGTGTTGCTGCTGTCCGGCGCCGACCTGGCCCGCTTGCTTTCGCCCCGCGATGACCTGTTGGCGGCACGCGCCGCGTTCAACGCGCTGACGCATGCATCCACTCCCATGCCGATGCACCTGCCGGTGCCGGGCGGCGGCTTTCACGCCAAGGCCGCAACCTACCGCCAAGACGGTCGCGACTATGTGGTGCTGAAACTGAACGGGAATTTTCCGGCCAATCCTGCAACGAACGGATTGCCCACCATCCATGGGGCGTTGTTGTTGTGTGACGCCGGGAACGGCGCTTTACTGGCGATCATGGATTCCGCCGAAATCACTCGCCGACGGACCGCCGCCGCCAGCGCCCTGGCCGCGACGATGCTTGCGCGCAAGGGCGCCTCGCGTCTTGCCATTTGCGGGTGCGGTTTGCAGGGCCGTGCGCATCTCGAACAATTTGCCGCGCACTTTGACTTGGATTCGGTCACCTTGTTTGACCAAGATTCCCATGCCGCTGAGTCGTTGGCGGCAGACGCGCACAAACGCTTCGGATTGAAGGCCCATGCCTGTGACCTTTCAGCGGCCGTCGCCGACCGCGACATTGTGGTCACCGTGACCCCTTCGACAACGCCTTTCCTGTTTCCGGACATGATCAGCCCCGGTACCTTCATCGCGCCAGCCGGCGCCGATCATCCGGAAAAGTCTGAAATTGCGCCGGCGCTCATGGCCACTGCACGGCGGGTGCTTGACTCGGTCACCCAGTGTGCGGCCATGGGCGATCTCCACCATGCGTTGGACGCGGGAATGGTCGATCCGGCGGCACCGGGCGACGAGTTGGTCGACGTGCTGACGTCCCGCGTGCCGGGTCGCCTCGCCGACAGCGACGTCATCTTGTTTGATTCGACCGGCCTGGGCATGCAAGACGCGGCGAGCAGCGTGGCCGCTTTGCAGCGCGCTCAGCACACCGATTCACCTCAGTAGTCCCCTCAGTTGGGGCAATAGTTGCGCGGCGAAATGGTTGAAGCAACATCGCGCGCAACCCATCGCAGGAGCCGCTGCGTTTCGCCGTCGACCGCAATGCCCGGCAACGCAGGCAAGGACTCCACCGGCGTTGCATCGATCGCCATGAACAACAGCACGGCGGCGAGAAATGCGCCCGCCGGCGCTGAGTGGTTGCCATCCGCCTCGTGCAACACCAAATCGGGATGCCGCGCGATCGCCAGATCGAAGGCCTGCGGAATCGGCGGCAGGCAGGCGGGCTGTACGCGCGCAATCGATGCATACGTCTCATAGATGCGTGCCGATTCGTTGATGCCGCGACGCGGCCACTCGGCAAACAACACGGCTTTTGCGCCCTGCTCGCGCGACAAGCGCACCAGTTTTTCTGCGCCGGTCGTCGGGTACACAAACTGTCCGCTGGAACTGTAATCCTGGGCCTGCCAGACGACATGCGTCCACCGGCGGCTGGCCAACAATGCCAGCGAAGGCGCATGGTCGCCGCGCGCATTGAGCAGCATCCAATCCGGCGATTCGACAGTCTCGACGGACTTGCCCGCGTTCGCCAAGCGCAACAACGCAGCGACCGTCCCGGGCACGTTGTGCACCGTCGTATGGCTATTGCCAAAGAAGGCGATGCTGAAATCGGCCACAGCTGCATTGGCAGCACCCGGTGGCGTCGGCGTGCTGGAGACCGAGGGTGCCCCGCCACCCCCGCTGCCGCATGCCGCCAAGAAAAGGCAAAGGACCTGAAGGGCCGGCCTGAGCATTGGCACTATTGACATTGCGTGATGGCCTTTCGCGCGGCCGCCAAGGCGGCGGGAGGAAGGCCCACGCCTCGTGCACCATCGTGTGCAATCATGGCGCCAACGATCGCGCCTTCCCTTTGCGCGACTCGATATCGCGCCACATCGAAGGCCCCTTTCCAGACATCTCCGCAGTCGGCGCCGACTCTCGAAAACCAGGCCAATGGCCCGTCACTCTTCGCGTCACCCGCAAACAGCGAAGCCAGTGCGGTGGCGATGCGCACCTCCTCGCCCCACACAAAGGGTTCCGTCGGGCGCCGCAATCGCCGGCTGATGGCATTGATGAGGCGCTCACGGTCTTCCGGTGCCAATGACGGATGCCGACCGAGGGCGCGCACCAGATCCGCCGCATGGGCCAAAGCATGCGCCCAACCGTTTTCCGGAGTCCAGCCCCGCAGATCCTTCTCACGATCAAGGGCGTCGACCGCGGCATTCACGGTGGCTGTCATGCGCGCCTTGTCCATATATCCGGTGCGCTGGCTGGCAAACACCAGTTCCTTCAGAAATAGCATCGCAAAGGATCGCGCATAGACCTTCTCGCCGAGTGCGTCACCAAGTCCCTGTTGCGCCTGGGCCAACAGACGGTCGTGGTACTTCGCCATGGTCGATGCATCAATCCGCGTATCGCGATGAATCCATCGCGCAAAGATTGCATAACCGATGTCATCGCGCAGCGCCGGGTCGGGCGAGGCGCTCATCGACACGAGCGCGTCCAGGTCGGCTGCCAGCGTTGCAAGCGCAGGGGCCGCATACCCGTCCGCAATCACCGCGAGCCAACGCTGGCGCGCAGCATCCTCCGTGCCGGTGGCGTGAACGCTGGCGCCCATCAGGAGAAGGACCATGACAAGGCCCATCCATTTTCCCAACAGGGTCGACTTCAGCATCCGACTCCGGATTCCATTTGACACGCCTACCACGGTTCCTTGCAAAACATGTAGCCATGCGGGCGGACCGTCTTGATCTTCCAGTTGGCCTCGCTTTCCTTGCCAAAGCGGCGACGGAGTCGATAGAGCCGCGCGTCGACAGAGCGGTCGGCATTGCTGTAATGCAGGCCGCGCAGGGCCTTGAGGATTTCATCGCGTTGCATCACCGTTCCTGCGTTGGAGGCCAGCAACACCAGCAAATCGAACTCAGCAGGCGAGAGCTCGATGCGCTCGTCGCCCAACAGGACATCACGGTTCACCGAGTCGATCCGCAGGCGCCCGAACTGCAGGATGTTGCGGTCGTGGGAGTGGTCCATCTCGCCGCTGGCCCGGCGCACCAGCGCCTTGATGCGCGCCAGCAACACGCGTGGTTGGACCGGTTTGTTGAGGTAGTCATCGGCACCGAGTTCGAGCCCCAGCACTTGGTCGAAATCCTCATCCTTGGCCGTGAGCATCAGAATCGGAATCGCATGCCCGGCGCCCCGCAATTGCCGGCACACTTCAAACCCGTCAAGGCCGGGCAACATGATGTCGAGGATGAGCAGGTCGTAGGATGCGGACGCGATGCGCTGAAGAACGCCGTCGCCCCGCGTTTCCGAGTCCACTTCAACCCCGTTCTTCATCAAATACTCGCGAATGGCGGCGGAGAGGTCGGTATCGTCTTCCACCAAGAGGACACGGGGATGGTGAGCTGCAAGGTCCATTGCTGCCAACGCTTCGTTACGCGCATTCATGTCCAGTCTCCATGGTTGCTGTCCCCTCACCAGGACATTGAAACGCTCGCCCCTCCCAAGGGCGAATCGCCAATCACCACCGTGCCGCCGTGCCAACGGGCGATCTGTTTGACGATGGCCAATCCAATGCCGAACCCACCCGAATCACGGCCCCGGCTCTCATCCAATCGGGCAAACGGCTCGAACAATCTTTCGCGGGCCGCGGCCGGAATTCCGGGACCGTCATCCTCCACCCGCAGCTCGCGCTTGCCGTCTTTTTCCGACACACTGACCCGCACGGCGCTTTTCGCGTAGTGCACGGCGTTGCGCAACAGGTTCCCGGCAGCCCGCGTGAGGTAGCGGTAATCGCCTTCGATGGTTTCGGCCTGTCCGTCAGAAGAGATTTGGATCTCCAGGGATTCGGCGCGTGCCAATTCGCGGGCCTCGCCAATCAGCTCGCCCAGCCAGCTTTGCGTGTCGATGCTGGCAATATCCATGTCCGGCGATCCGCGATCCAGCCGTGCGTATTCGAGCAGTTCGCGAGCGAGGTCATCCAATTGGTCGATCGCCCCCGACATCGCAGACAACTGCCGGTCCTTGTCTTCGACGGTCGGCGCGGAAAGCGCAAGTTCATGGCGAAAGCGCAACCGCGTGATCGGCGTCCGGAATTCATGCGAGACCGCATTGGTCAGATCCGAATGTGACTTGAGCAAAGCCGCAATCTTCGCCTTCATCGCGTTGATCGAAGCGGCGACCGGCCATAGCGCGGAGCGCTTGCCGATCTCCAGCTGAAAATTGAAATGACCTTGCCCGATCTGGTCCGCCGCGTCGCGCAGCTTTCGCATGTCGCGCCAGAACAACGCCACGATCACGAGAATGAGGACGGCCACAAAGGCCGATTCCACGGCGATGTTCATGATCATCGCTTCGCTGCGAATACTGGGCTGTGCACTGACATCCATGATCAGCACCAGATCCGTGCCGGTGATGCGCTTCATGATCATCAGCGTGTTCGGCGGCTTCTCCCAAAACACGACCTTCGACAACTCGAACCTGTCGCGGATGGTGGGAGCCGTGATCAGTTCGCGGGTCTTCTCGAAATTCGCCACGCGTGGCGGAAATACAAAGCCCTGCCGGTGGTTTTCGAGGATGATCGGCCATACCTCACGCGGTTTGTCGAGGAGTTCGCGTTCCAGGAAATAGAAAATCGGCACAAAACGGTCGCGCGCGTCGGCATTATTCTTGCGGCGCGCCTCGTCGAGCATGTACTCCAAAATCACGTTTTGGACGTAGAACGCCACCAGGATGACTGTGATCAACAGTCCAAAGGTTTTGAGAAAAAGCTTGAGCATCAGGCGTCCCTAGGTCGCGCACATGCCTGCACGCCGGGGAAAATGGTAACAGAGTGCGCCGATCACGGCGCACCCTGATACCCAACGGTTACTTGAACGTATAGCGCGCCCCCAGTGTGACATACCGACCACGCAGGTCATACTGCGTGAAGTCGAATCCCAGCGCGCCGCCTGAAGCATCCCACGCCGGCTCCTTGTCCAGCAGATTGCGCGCAGACAGCGTGAGCTTGAGATTCTTGAACCCGTTGTAGGACACGAAGCCATCAAAGTCGTAATACGCGCCGACCCGGTTCTGTCCGCCCACCAGCAACTGGTCGTAGGAATGGATGTAGCGGTACGTCAGCGACGACGTCCAGTTGGATTTTTCCCAGGTGACGCTGGCATTGCCTTTGTAACGGGGAATCGACCCGAATCCGTTGGAGTCCACGAAATCAAACGGTACCGACCCAGGCGTAATCGCCGACCGGTACGTGCGGACGTAGTTGTAACTCGACGCCAGCGTGAATTTGCCGTTGCCTTCGGTTCGCACGACCTTGCGAAGGTCGATGTCGGCGCCGGAGGTTTCGAGGAACCCCAAGTTGCGCTGCTGGCGGATGATGTAGATGATGTTGTTGGTGGCCGGGTCGCGGATGACCTTGTTCACGAAGAGTGGGTTGCCTGCAATCGCCTGGGCGATGATGAACCCGGAGCTGTCGCGTGCCACCACATTGTTCAACCGGAGCTTGTAAAAGTCGACTCCCATGCTGAAGTCCTTGGCCGGCTCCCACACCACGCCACCGCTCTTGTTTTTGGACTTTTCCGGCTGCAGTGCGGGATTGGACTGCGAGAGGGACCCGATGTTGAAGTTGCGGTTGAATAGCGGATCCGTCACCGTGATGAACGACACTGCGTTGGTCTGTGCCGCTTCCGGCAGCGTTGGCGCGCGGAAGCCGGAACTCACCGATGCGCGCAGCAACAACTCCTTGGAAGGCGCCCACTTCAGGGCCACCTTGGGCGAGTTGGCGCTGCCAAAATCGGAATATTTGTCGCGCCGCATGGCCACCTGCGCTTCAACGTCCTTGTAAATGGGTGCGCTCAACTCGGCGTACACCGCGGTCGCATTGCGTGAACCGACCGTCCCGGTAAAGCCACGGCCCAGGACCTTGCCTGCGGCAACATTGGCATCCGGCACGTCATTGATCGATTCCCGCCGATAGTCGAGGCCCGCGGCAAATCCCAACGGTCCGTATTTCATCTGCATCAGTTCGCTCGATGCCTTGATGTCCGCGAATTTGAGTTCCGAATCCGAGACACGCACCAAGTCCAGACGAAGCTCTCGCGCCGTAATCGGGCCCGCAGAAGGATTCAGGAAGTTGTAGGTGTTGTTGGCGATCGCCTGCTCGAGGATCTGCCCGTTGACGCGATTGGTATCGATCGAGGTCACTTCATTCTTCGCCATGCCGGCGCCGACTTCCCAATCCCAGCTGCCTGCCGTTCCCTTCAAGCCGCCGAGGGCGCGCCAGGTATCGGAGTCGACGATGGTCTTGTTGATGCCCACATCAAAGAACGAATAGATGAAGTTCACGGGACGGCCGAACGGATTGCTTGAGTTGTTGGCCGGCAGCGTGCCGGCCACGATACGCACGCCCTGCGTGGCCGGGTTATAGGCAATGTTTGCAGCACCCACCTGCGCCGGGAACGACGTATTCTCGCTCTTCAGGGTGCTGTAGGCCGCCTCCGCGAATGCCGTCAGCGTTTGGCTGACCTCCCACGTGCCACGCGTCAGCAGGCCCGAGCGTTCCGTCTTCGGGAACACCGAGGTAATCGGCGCCGTATTCATCACGCAGGTGCGCCCACTGAGGGCGGGGTTGATCAGCGTGACATCGATGTTGTTTTCCGCCGGACAGGTCGAGAACGGCGTGCGGCCCAGGGCATTGGGGAGGCCATTGAGGGCTTGGTAGACGGCGATCGTCGCGCGATTGAGCACCCCCCCTTCACGATTGCGGAAGTCCTGGTCCTTGGTGAAATCACGCTCGGACAGGAAAAGCTCATCACGACGATAATGGTCGAGCGCAACCAGCAGGTTGTAGCGGTCGCGCGCCAAGTCTCCGATGCCAAACCCCAAATTGGCGCGGTACTCATTGAGCCCGCCTTCTGTCGACGTGCCGGCGGTGCCCCCGACTTCGAGGCCCCGATAGTCGCGACGAAGGATCACATTGACCACGCCTGCAATCGCATCGGATCCATACACCGCAGACGCGCCGTCGCGCAGAATCTCGATGCGTTCCACCGCCGAGGCCGGAATCGCGTTCAAGTCCACAAAGGTATCGAACAGGTTTTGCGCAAAGCCGAAGCTCGCCATGCGGCGCCCGTTGATCAAGACCAAGGTGGCCTTCTGCGAAAGCCCGCGAAGGGCGATTCCCGAGGCTCCCGGCGCAAAACTGTTGGTAAAGGTCTCGTTGAAGCTCTGGCCACCGTTTTGCGGAAGATCACGCAACACTTCCGCGATCGTGGGTTTCCCGGAACGCTCGATGTCCTCGCGCGTGATGATGGTGATCGGTGACGCGGTTTCAGCGTCCACCCGCTTGATGTTCGAGCCGGTCACTTCGATCTTTTCGACCTTTTGCGGCGCGGGCGTCTGCGCCATGGTCGTAACGGAGACGGTGATCAAACCTGCGGATGCGAGTTGACGGACGAGAGAACGTGGAGTCATGTTTTGGGGTCCCAAGGGCGGTTCGGTCAATGGTGTGATGTGTGAAAATTGAAGTCAGGGATCAAAAGTCAAGAATTGGCGCGGTGTTCCGGCCGTTTTTCGCCGAAACCCCTCGCCAGTCCTTGGGTTTTGAGGCGCTTTAGAATTTGTACGTCGCGTTCACGAACACCCGGCGACCTAGCGCGTCATACACCTGCGGATAGGTATTGCCGTTGCCGAACGTCGCTGCAAGCGTGTTCGAGTTGGCAATCGGGGGATCCTTGTCGAACAGGTTGTTGATGCCGCCACGAATCACCAATTGCTTGGTGGCTTGCCAGGACGCCGCAAGGTCGAAGTAGTCGCGCTTCGGGAAAGCGCGGTCGATCGGGTTCAGCGTGGCCGCCAGCAACGGGTTCGAACTCGTCCCTTCGTTTTCCACGTCATCCACATGGCGCCAGGTCAACGCCAAATCCAGGTTCCACGGCGTGGACCACGACCCGCGCAGCTTGTGACGCCACTTCGGGGCGGGCACGCCACAAGTCGCACCGTGATAGCCCTTGCAATCGTAACTGCCCTGTCCCGGGATCGGCTCGTTCTCCGCCTTGGTCAACAGCGTGGCATTGAATACGACGTTGTAGCTGCCCCATCCGTTATTGAGCTTGCCGGAGTAGTTGAACGCAAGGTCGACGCCGGACGTACGCGTTTGAGCGATGTTGACGTTGGTGGCCACCACGCGACCTGTGGGCTGGGCCCAGAGCGATCCGATCACGTCCCGCTGGATCAGGTTGCAGAATTGCCCGGAAGTCAGACAGGATTGCACCACGACCGCCGGCGGCAGCGTCGAAATCACATCCTTGAGCTTAATGTCAAAGACGTCGATCGTGGCCGAGAAGTTGCGCCACGGCTCAAGCACCAGGCCAATCGTCGTACTGTCGGAGGTTTCCGGTTTCAGGTTCGGATTGCCACCGCCCAGCGCGTTGTACTGTCCTGCCGGGCTATCGATGATGCGGCCGTATTGCGCGGCAGTCACCCCGGTGCGTTGGCATTGGGTCAAGGTCGCCGTCGGCGTTGCGCCGGCGCATGGATCCGCGCTCATATTGAACAGGCCGATGCCCTGCGCGTCGAACAACTCGTGAATATTCGCCGCACGGGCAGCGCGCTGCTTGCTGCCGCGCAGGCGCATCAGCTTGTTGGGCGCCCATTCCAGGCCTACGCCATAGGAGTCGGTCGTCTGATCGATGCTGTAATCCGAACGTCGATACGACCCATTGAAGCTCAGCAGGTCTGCCATGGGCGCGCCTTCGATGATTGGCACACGCAACTCGCCAAAGAGGTCCTTGACGGTGTATTTGCCAACAACGCCGATGGTGGGCCCACCTTGACCTGCAAGGTCACCGGTGGTGAAGGCAGTGTCGGTGTCGAGTTGCAGTTTCTCCGTGCGTTGCTCAAGCCCGAAAGCCACGGACACCGAGTTCTTGGCCGATGGCAGTTTCCAGCCGTACTGCCCAAGGTCACCCGAAAGGCTGGCACCGGCAATGGTCTGTTCGGTTGAACCTTTCTGGAAGCCCGGGGTTTGGAGGTAGTTCAACGCGGCTGCGGTGACGCCGCCCACGCTGAACACGTTGTAGGGAACACACGCCGGATCCGTGCCGTCGATCACGGAACGGCAGGTCGGCACACCGCCGGGACCGGCCACCACGTCGATGGCGCGCAGCGCGCGGGTGAACGAGAATTCGTTCTTGTAGGTCTCCTGGTAAATCACCTTCGCCGTCTGCATTGCGACGTCGTAGTTCCACGCGCCGCCGAAATCACCCTTGGCGCCAACCACCGTGCGGAACGAGGTATGCCGGATGTCGTCCTGGCGCCCGCCCCCTTCCACGTTGCGACGGCCGATGAAGATGCCCGACACATCGCCCGGATTTGCGAGACCCAAGTCGCGCCGGAAGTCAGACGATAAAAGCGGGTTTTCAAAACGCACGTTGAAGGTGACGTTGCCGAAGAACAATCCAGACGGTGCAATCTGTGCCACCGTGTGGTCGTCGTGGAACGAGAATTCGCTGTAGACATTCAGGTTCGGGAGAATGTCGTAGTTGGCGTACGCGTTGAAACCATAGCGTTCCGAGGGCCGCTGGAAGAAGTTGGTCGGCGCAAAGTTGTACTGGTCCAGCGTGGCCGAGAATGCGCGCGTATTCCCGGCGGCATTGGTGACGGTACGGTCATTGCCGTTGGAAAGGACCAGGAAACGTCCGGGGAATGACGTGCTCGATCCGCCGCAGGTGAATCCGTTGGCATTGGAGGCTGTCGAACAGGCAGAAAAATCCCGCTCGGATTGCAACAGCGGATCTTCCTTCTTGTAGCTGAAGAATACGGTGGCGTTGCCCTTGCCATTGGCAAAGTTCGAGCCCATCAACAGGCTTGAATCGAAAATCCGTCCGTCGCTGCTCTTGTCGCCGGGCACCTGGAATTGGGCCGGGTTGGTGGCGGCACGCGCACGGATCACATCGGCAATGCTTTGCTGGTTTTGCTGTTCGTGGTTGTAAAAGCTCTGGTTGAATTCGACCTGCACGCCCTCGAAGCGGTTGTTCATGATGAAGTTCACCACGCCCGCCACCGCATCCGAGCCGTACACGGCGCCGGCACCGCCGGTCAGCACTTCGACGCGCTTGATGAGCGGCGCCGGCACCTGGTTCAAGTCCGCCGCGGCGCTGTTAACGCCTGCTCGCGGGCTGCCACCCGGCAGACGGCGTCCATTGACCAGCACCAGGGTTCGCGTCGGCCCCAAGCCGCGGAGATTGACCGTTGCCGTGCCTGACGAGCCATTCGAGATCGTGCCGCCTTGGTCCGCGAACACCTGCGGCAGATTGTTGAGCAGATTCTCCACCGAGCGTACACCGTCGGTCTTGATGGTGTTGGCGTCGATCACCGTGACGGGGCTGGCGCCCTCGACGTTCAGGGCCGGCAACCGCGAACCCGTCACCTCGACTTTTTCGACCTTTTGTTCGTCCGGCTTTGCGGCGGCCGGTTGCTGGGCAACAGCGACACCGCTGGAAACGGCGGATAGCGCCATGGCGGTGGCGAGCACCGAGGGCTTGATCGAAAACGGGACGGCGTTGTTTCTGCGCATGCGAATCTCCATGTTGAGTTCGTGGTGTATGTGTATCCGCACCGTGGCGGGTTGTGACCCGGTGGCGCGTTTTGGCAAGGCCGCATGTTGGTTGCAACGCCGGCAACGCATTGCACCAATCCATTCTTTGGGGGAACACGCCGCTGCCAAATATGTTCAATTGCGACAGGTCGCGCTGCGCGGATGGCAAATCAGGCCACGCTTCGTCACATTCCGGTCACTCGAAGCACATTCGCGACATTCAAGTGACGATCGCCCTCGCGTGCGATCCCTCCGATGTTGTTGTCACGCAACACCACTTGGAAACACGCACATCGTTTTGGCGATTGACATCGACACGTCGAGTCTCTTAAGGTTTCGACCCTGCACCCAACGGACCCGCACGATGACCCCATCCCATTTCCACCTTCGTCCAGTTCAAACCCTTGCGCTGTGTTGGGTCGTGGCGATGGCCGGTTGTTCCGGCGGCGGCGGAGACCCTCCGGCACCTGCACCCACACCAACGCCCATCCCGACGCCACCATCCACATCCGTCGTGGTGACTGCCGTGAACGGGCTCATCTCGACGAACACCCTGCTGTTGGCGGGGTGTGGCGTGGCCAATGGCGGGACGCTGTACTCGAACTCGGAAGTGGAACCGCACATCGCGATCAATCCTGCGAATCCCAACAACCTCATCGCGAGCTGGCAGCAGGACCGCTGGAGCAACGGTGGCGCATTGGGCACCACGGTGGCCGCCTCCCTGAATGGCGGCCAAACGTGGACCGTGCAACCGGTGAAGGCGTCGGCGTGTGCAGGCGGCACAACCGCAAACAGCGGCAACTACGAACGCGCCACCGACCCGTGGGTGACGATTTCGCCGAATGGCACCGCCTACCAGATGTCGCTGGCTTTCAATGGCGCGTCGCTGGCTGCGGGCTCCTCGTCCGCAATGCTGGTGTTCCGGTCCACGGACGGCGGACTGACGTGGGGAACCCCGACCACACTCATCCTGAACGACGCCAGTTTCTTCAACGACAAGAATTCGATCACGGCAGATCCCACGGATTCACGATTCGTTTACGCCGCCTGGGACCGGCTCTCCACTGACAACCGCGGGCCACTGATGTTTGCCCGCACCACCGATGGGGGTGCCACGTGGGAGCCCGCGCGCGTCATCTACGATCCGGGGGTCAGCGCGCAAACCCTGGGCACGGTGATCGGCGTGCTGCCAAACGGTACCCTGATCAATTTGTTCATCACGCTGCGAACGGCAGGGGCAAACACGGTCGGCGAGCAAACCGTGATGCGCTCCACGGACAAGGGACTGACGTGGTCGGCACCGATCAAGGTGGCTGACTACCTCGGGATCGGCGGGCGCGACCCGGATACCGGACAGGCCATTCGCGATGGTGGTGTCCTTCCCCAGATTGCCGTCGGGCCGCAAGGCCAGGTCCATGCGGTGTGGCAGGACGCACGCTTCTCAGGCGGCGCCCGCGATGCGATCGTCATGTCCACGTCCACAGACGGCGGTTTGACCTGGGGCGCCCCGCAGCGCGTAAGCGCCAACCCCAATACCCAGGCCTTGATTGGCAGCGTCAACGTGCGTGCAGACGGCGTGGTCGGCGTCTCCTACTACGATTTGCGCAACAACACGCCGGACAACACCACGCTCCTGTCCGATCACTGGCTGGTCACGTCGCGCGACCTCAGCACCTGGACCGAAACACGCATCACGCCAACGTCCTTCAATTACGCCAATGCGCCTTTCGCCCGCGGCCTGTTCCTCGGCGATTACATGGGCCTCGTGAGCAGCGGCACCACGTTCTATCCGTTGCACGCGCGCGCCACCAACGACACCAACAATCGCACGGACATTTATGTGCAGCCCGTCACCGTCACCGCGGCGCAACTGGCCGACGCCACATCCGTGCCGATGCGCGTCCCCGTTGCCGAGCCCGGCGCACCCACGACCGAGATGATTCGGCGGTCCAGCGAGCACTTGCAACGCGCACTGGAGGCCCGTACACCGGGCTGGCGTGCACGGCATGGCATCCCAACGCCGTAGCCGGCTTTGGCGCATGCTGGCGGCGGTGATTGCGGGGTTGATGACGCTTCCGCTGGTGGCCGCGCTGTCGTTTGCAGTCGTGATCGTGCTGGCTGGCCCGCACAGCGGCCTACTACCCGAATGGATCGAGGTCTTGGTCCTCGCACTGGGATGGATGGCCACACTGGCGGTGCCCGTCTGGGTCGGACGTCGCGTATGGGTCCGGTTTTCGAGGATTGAGTAACATGCGGGCATGAACCTCCCCTGCCCACCCCTCTCGCGATTTTCCGTCGCAGCCCTGATCCTCCTTGCCGGTTGCTCGGCACTTCAGCCTTCCATGCAGCGAGCGGACCTGGTTGTCGCCAACGCCCGCATCCTCGATGGCACCGGCAATCCCTGGTATCGCGGCCATGTTGCGATCCGCGAGGGCAAGATCGCCGCCATCACGCGTGGCGCGCCGCCGCCATCAGTGCGCACGATCGACGCCAAGGACCGCATCGTCTCCCCCGGCTTCATCGACGTGCATGCCCATATCGAGTTCGATATTTTCACGCAGCCGACGGCCGACAACTACATCCTGGATGGCGTGACCAGCGTCGTCACCGGCAATTGCGGCGGTTCCGCAGACAGCCTCAAGGAATTTTTCACCAAGATCGACACCACGCGCACCTCGATCAATGTGGCGTCCCTGATCGGCCACAACACCGTGCGCCGCCAAGTGATGGGTTTGGTGAATCGCCGCGCCACCGTGGAAGAGCAGACGCGCATGGAAGCGCTGGTGGACCAGGGCATGCGGGACGGCGCGGTCGGGCTGGCCACCGGCCTCATTTACATGCCGGGCATGTACAGCAACACGGATGAAATCGCTGGGCTTGCGCGTGTGGCCGCGAAGCACGGCGGGCTCTATGCCACCCATATGCGCAATGAAGGCGCCAAAGTGATCGACGCCATCAACGAAGCGCTGGACATCGGCAAGCGCGCGCAACTGCCCGTGCAGATTTCACATTTCAAGTTGAGCGGCAATGCCAACTGGGGCCGCTCGAAGGAAACCGTGGCGTTGGTTCAAGCCGCACGTGCCGCCGGGCAGGACGTGACCATTGATCAATACCCGTACACCGCGAGCAGCACGCAGCTGGGTGCCCTGCTTCCCGATGCAGACCTGGAAGGTGGTTTCGAAGCCACCAAGAAACGCCTGGCGGACCCGCCGACCCGCGCGCGCATTGCAGCGGAAATCCTGCAAAGCGCACGCAACAGCAAGCGGCCCAGCTTCGCCTATGCCGTGATCGCGAGCCATCGCGCGGACCCCTCCCTCAATGGCAAGAGCATTTCCGAAGTGAATGTGATGCGGGGCAGAGCGCCCACGATGGAGAATGAGGTCGAAACCATCCTCGAGCTGTACATTGCGGGCGGCGCGCAAATGGTCTTCCATGGCATGAGCGAGGAGGACGTCAAAAACATCATGAAGGTCCCGTTCAACATGATTGCCGCCGACGGCGGCGTGCAATCGGGGCGTGGCGTGCCTCACCCCCGCAGCTACGGCACCAATGCGCGTGTGTTGGGCAAGTATGTGCGTGAAGAAAAGGTCCTCACCTTGGAGGAAGCCGTGCGTCGCATGACGTCGCTTCCCGCGCAGAAATTCGGGTTTCAGGATCGCGGATTGCTGCGCGAAGGATTTGCAGCCGACCTGGTCATCTTCGACGAGGCAACCATCGCGGACCGCGCCACCTTTGCCAACCCGCACCAGTTTTCAGCGGGGATTGAGGCCGTGATCGTGAACGGCGAAGTGGTGGCAGAGGGCGGAAAGCACACCGGCGTGCGCAGCGGCAAGTCGTTGCGCAAAACCAGTCTTGCTCTTTAGCGCAACACTAAAACCCTAGCACTGGCGGGCTCCCCAGGCCTTTTTTGCCCCAAACGGCGCGCCAATGCTTGCTTCTCGATTCCATTCGACGCATCGCATCTTTCGTTCGAGGACCTCAACATGAAACTCATCGGCATGCTGGATTCACCCTATGTGCGGCGTGTGGCCATCTCGCTGCAATGCCTGGGGCTGCCGTTCGAGCACCGGTCGCTGTCGGTGTTTCGCACCTATGAGCAATTCCGCGCCATCAACCCGGTCGTGAAAGCGCCCACTTTGGTGTGCGACGACGGCACCGTGCTAATGGATTCCACGCTGATCCTTGAATACGCCGAGGCGCTAGCCGCGCCGCGCAGCCTGATGCCGACGTCGATCGATGCGCTGCGCCACGACCTGCGCGTGATCGGACTCGCGCTGGCAGCCTGCGAGAAGGCAGTGTCGCTGTACTACGAACGTGCGCTTCGACCCCCTGAGGCGCGTCATGCGCCGTGGATCGAGCGCGTGACTGCACAAATGCTTGCCGCGTTCGGCGAGTTGGAAAAGGAAGTGCAGTCGTCGCCCTTGCCCGTGAATTCAGAAACCCTGAACCAAGCTGCCATTTGCACGGCCATCGTCTGGCATTTCACGCAGGCGGTGGTGGGCGATGCCGTTCCTGCCGATCGTTTCCCCGCGTTGGCCGCGCACTCGGCAGCGGCAGAGCAATTGCCGGCGTTTCGCGCGGCACCGCATGGCGACGGAACCTATCCCTGCGCTTGAGTGCAGACGCGCGCGATTGCACCTCCATCGGGCCGTACCCTAATCGCCCCGCCGAAACTCCAGCAGGTCCCCCGGCTGGCAAGCAAGGTGTTCGCAGATCGCTTCCAGCGTGGAGAAGCGGATGCCTTTCACCTTGCCGGATTTGAGCAAGGACAGGTTTTGTTCGGTGATGCCGACAGCGGCGGCCAGGTCTTTCGATTTCATCTTGCGCTGGGCCAGCACCACGTCGAGGTTGACGATGATGGCCATCAGATGAACTCCTTGTTTTCCTGCGCCAGTCGCTGCCCCTCTTCCATCATGCGGGCGATCACAAAGAACAGTCCGCACATCAGCAGCACGGCCAAGTCGTCGTTGGAGAGGTTGATGCTCATCACGTGACGCTTGGCGTCGGTCATGTGCATCACCATCGCGCTCCGGACGTGCATGGCGCCCAACGCGAGCAGCTTCGCGATCAGCAGGAAGCCGGAGAACGCGCGCAGGTGCCCCACCGTGGCGCGGTCGAAATATTCCCCGCGCGAGAACGCCGCGAGCATGCGGTCCAGCCGGTAGAAGGCCAGCAGCAGGAACGCGAGATACGGCAAGCTCGCTGCCGCCAGCATCAAGCGTTGGCCTGTGGTGAGTGAGGCCAGCGTGGTCGATGACACGCCCGCCAGGTGCAATCGCATCACGTGCCAGGTGCAATCGCATCACGTGCAGTTGCGGCACGCCACTGCGCTCCGCATTGGCGGCATCGCTTTCCAACCCCGGCGGCGCATGCAAGGTGCCTTGCAATGAAGTCGGCGCCAGCCAGGAAACAAGATAGATCGCGAACACGCAGGCCACGAAGATCGCCGCGACGATGCGCATCCACTTGCACATGCCCTGAAGGGAGGTCTTAGGAGTCATCATTTCCTCAAAACAAGAATAACTTATTGTTTTACGATAATTTATTGTTATGATTCGATTATCCCATGAGTTTGAAAAGGATGTGCAATGAAAGCCCTGCTGCTGATGATTTCCTTGGCCGCCGCGCCGGAAGTTGGTCCCACGACCACCCTCGGGCTGGACGCCGTCAACCCGCCCTCGCCTCCCGCGACGGTGGTGGCGCTGAACTCCTTGCGGGACCTGTTTCACGGCAAGCCCGAGGCGCCAAAAAAGGCGCTGCCGCCCAAACAAAAGGCGGTGATCACTTGGTCAGCCGGCGTGCCGCGCGACGCCAAGGTGGAAGCGTTTTTCGAGGCCTTTGCCTCCTCGCTGATGGCGCGCGATGCCAAGGACCTGGAGCCGTTGGTCGCATCGAATTACGCCATCGAGGGCCTGCCGGGCAGCGTGAAACCCGTGACCGTGCTGCGACAAGCCATTGAGCAATCGCCCGGGCCGACGGCCATTGACGTCAAGACCGTAGTCACGTCGCGTGAGGGCATCACGGCCTCGGCGGAATTCCGCTACGAAAAACTGGAGCCCAAGGTGCGCACCATCAAGCTCGACAGCACAGGCAAGCTGGTGGCGTCGGATCTGTTTGCCATCAAGGTCAAAACCCACGATGAGGTCTCACGCGGATGAAACCCATCGAAACCCATCCTTCGAATATGGATGCTTCGATTGCATTGCAAGGCATCCAGCGCAGCTACACCACCCAGGGGCAACCAGCTTTTCACGCCTTGCGCGGCATCGACCTCACCATTCCCGCGCGGCAGTTCGTGGCGGTGCTGGGCAAATCCGGCTCGGGAAAATCCACGCTGCTGAATTTGGTCGCTGGGCTGGACCGCGCCAGTGGCGGGCATTTGACCGTGTGCGGAACGGTGCTTGAAGGCAAGGATGAGTCCTCGCTGGCGCGCTGGCGCGCCGACCATGTGGGCGTGGTGTTCCAGTTCTTCCAACTCCTGCCCACACTCACCGCGCAGGAAAACGTCATGCTCGCCATGGAGTACGGCACGCGTATCCCCAAGACGTCGCACGCAGAACGCGCAAAGGCATTGCTCGATCGCGTCGGTGTGGCCGACCAGGCCACGAAGCTTCCGCACACGCTTTCCGGTGGGCAGCAACAACGCGTGGCGATTGCGCGCGCGTTGGCCAACGACCCGCCTGTGTTGTTGGCGGATGAGCCCACCGGCAACCTGGATACCGAAACATCTGCCGAAGTGGAAGCGCTGCTGGCGGAACTGGCGCGAGAAGGCAAAACCATCGTGGCGGTAACGCACGACGCTGCACTCGCCGCACGCGCCCATCGCATCGTTCGCCTGGCCGATGGCCGCATCGTGGACGACCAGCCCAGCATGTTTGCCGCATGAACCCCACCTGGACAAAACTGGCGCGCGATGTCTCCACGCATCGCGTGCAGGCGCTGGCGCTCCTCGCCACACTGGTGATCGGCACGGCGGGCACGCTGGCATTGCGCAATACCGGCGCCGTGCTGGCGCGCGAGATTCCGATCAATTTCGAGCGTGCCAAACCGCACGACGTGGTGTTCTGGTTTGACAACACCGACTCGCGCATCAGCGACATCGTGCGCGCCCTGCCCAACGTCGCCGGCGTACAGTGGCGCGGTGCGTTCAATTCGCGCGTGCTTTCCGCCGATGGGCAATGGCGCCCGCTGGCCATCACGGTGGCGGAAGACCCCACGGCCATGGCGGTGGACCGCGTGATCACAGAGGCCGCAGCGTCATCGCCCACTCCCACGGCCCCATCGGTATGGCTCGAGCGGTCCGGCCGGCCCATGGTGAGCGCTACATCCGGCGCAAACCTTACCGTACGCAGCACGTCAGGCGCGGAGGTGCCGGTACCCTTGGGCGGTTTTGTGTTCGACCCTGCAGTTGCACCGACCACGCAGGAGCAAACGTTTTACGGCTACGCCAACCTCGCCGCCGCACGCGCGATGAACCCGAACGCCAAGGCGGATCAATTGGCGGTGGCTATCGTGGCGCAAGGCAACGAACGCGACGCGCTGGAGTTTGCCGACGACGTGCGCGCGGCACTCAAGAAAGCCGACCTGCCCGCGCCGATCCGTGTCGATGCGCGGCGCGCCATCCACCCGCACGGGCCGTTGATGGGGGCCATGCTGAAGGTGGTCGACATCCTGGGCTGGCTGGCCACACTCACGGCTGCGGCGCTCACCGCGGGCATTTCAGCCGCGTGGTTGCGGCGCGACATGCCGCAAATCGCCGCGATGAAAACCATCGGCGCCACCACGGGCACGTTATTGCGGCCCTATGCTACGGCGGCCTTGTGCCTGATCGTCCTAGGACTCGCATTCGCTCTGCCGCTGGGCCTCGCGTTGAGCGACAATTTCATCCAGCTCGAAGCCGCCGTGATCAACATCGACCTCACGGGGCCGCGCGTTTCGATGCGGGCTGTGTCCCTGGGGACCGCGCTGGCCATGGGTCTCGTTCTCGCAGCAATCCTGCTCCCCGTACTGCGCGCCTGCCGCATGCCGGTGATCGCCGTGTTGCGCGGGCCGGGCATCGTGGCGCCCTCGTTCGCCGCGCGCCTGCTGTCGCGCTTGCCGCAAATGGGTCTCAATGCTTCAACGCGGCTGGCGCTGCGCAACGTGTGGCGTCGACCCTGGCGCGCGGCAATGATCGTGACGGCATTTGCACTAGGCGGCGCGCTGCTGCTGATCACCCGATCCAATTACATCAGCTACGTCAGTGCCATCGACGCCAACCTCGCCACGCGCGGGCACGACCTCGAATTGCTGTTCGCCACGCCACAGGACCGCGACAAGCTGGTGCAGGCTGCCTTGGCGCAACCGGCCGTTGCGCACGCGGAAGCCTGGCCCCGCGCACGCGTCACACCGACCGGCATTGAAGCCGAACCGCTCACGATGGCCGGCGTGCCCGACGGCTCGCGGTTCTTCCGCCCTGCAGTCAGCGGTGGGCGCAACCTGGATCCCAGTGTGCCCGGCGAAATCGTGGTCACGCGATTCCTGGTCGACCGCCACGCAGCCCTGCAACCCGGCGCCACATTTGACTTGAAATTCCGCGACCGCACGACGCGCGTGAAGCTGGTCGGCATCATTGATGAAATCGTCACCCCAGCGGCCTACGCCAGCGCGGCCACCTACCAGGCCATCACCGGCCTCGGTGCCACCGCCTCCTCCGTGCGTATCGCAATGAAACCCGGCGATGGCACGCTCGCAGCCAACGACATCGACCGCGCATTCGTGGCGGCGGGTCTCGTTCCCGCACAGTCGATCTCCGCCGGGGTGATCCGCGAATCGCTGATCGAACACTTCCTGGTGGTCGGTGAAGCGATGCGCCTGATCGCGCTCGGTGTGGCGCTGCTGGGCGCGCTTGCGTTGTTGGGTACCACACTCTTCAACACGCTGGACCGCATTCGCGAACTGGCGATCCTCAAGGCCATCGGCGCGCCACCGGCGTCCTTGGTGAACATGCTGCTCATTGAATCGGGCAGCGTCATTGCGGTGGGCGGTGCAGTCGGCGTGCTGTTGTCACTCGCCATCAGCCGGGCGCTGCTCAACGCGGGTGAACGCATGCTCGTCCACATCGCCGTGCCCATGCAGTTCTCATGGGTGGGCTTCGGCCAACTCGTGCTCGGCGGCGCGCTCACGTTTGCGTTGGTGGGGGTGATCGTGTGGCGATTTGCGAGGAGGCCGGTGGTGAGTGGGTTAGCGTATGAGTGAGGGGTGCACGGGAAGGTGATGGGATGGTGCGCGGTGCGCACCCTACTTTCCGGTCCCGTTCGTGGTGAGCCTGTCTAACCACATTTCGTTTTTCTTGTGCTTCGACAGGCTCAGCACGAACGGGTGATACGCCGTGGGTAGTGCGCGCACTGCGCACCATGCAAACTCTAGGACTGGTGCGGTGTTTGGGCCGTTTTTGGCCTGAAAGACTCGTCTGTTCTAGGATTCTCGAAATCAGCGCCTTTAGCCTCGCCCAAACGGGCGGCAATGGCTACGTGCTATTCATCGTGAGCAAGATGCAGAGCGCCAACGTGCGTTCAGCCACCAGATTCAACCTATGGGACAATTGGAAATGGTTCATCCATTAGAGACCAAGTACGGCCTCACCGCCCAGGAATTGCTGACGGCAATTGACCGGCGTTTCCGCCTGAAGGTTGCACTAGAAGGCGCAGTCGCCGAAGTTCACTTCGAACGCAAGTTGAGTATTGCCAGCCGAGAGGGATGGCTCAAGAGCTACGAGGATCATGACGTGGACGGAATGCATGACTTCACAGTAACTACTCGAAACGGCATTTGCATCAGAGTGGAAGTCAAAACGGTCCGGAAAGGCTCAAATCCTAAGGTGGAACTTCAGAAGACACGCGCCGCCAAAGGTGACCCAAGCAGTCGCTTTTATGGGCGCGAACATTTTGATGTTGTGGCAGTCTGCATGGGCCGTTCATCTGGCGACTGGAGTGAGTTCAGATACGCCCTCGTGCGGGAGCTTCCATCGCATAGAGAGCATCCAAACAAGTTGCAGGTAATGCATGCCATCCATGATGATCACGGATCAACTCCCCAATGGTTCAGCCGATTTCAGGACCTGATTGATGCGTATTGAAGAGAAACCGGTCTATAAAACCGAGCTCGGTGCGATGTACTGCGCCGACAGTCTGAAGCTAATGCGGAACCTCCCTGACGAGTCTATTGACCTCGTTGTGACAAGCCCACCGTACGCACTTCATTTCAAAAAAGAATATGGAAATGCTGATCAAAAAGACTATGTTGAGTGGCTGGTGCCATTCGCAAAAGAGATAAAGAGGTTAATTAAGCCATCCGGCTCCTTTGTTCTGAACTTGGGTGGAGCTTGGCAACCTGGCGCACCCGTTCGCAGTCTCTATCACTACCGCGTACTCCTCGCGCTGGTTGACGACCTCGATTTCGATCTCGCGCAGGAGTTCTTTTGGTACAACCCCGCAAAAATGCCAGCACCTGCAGAATGGGTAAACGTCAGGCGCATACGCGTGAAGGATAGTGTTGAGTATATTTTTTGGCTCGTCAAAGATCCTATGGCCAAAGCGGACAACAGAAATGTACTTCAACCATACAGCGAAGACATGAAGAGGCTCATCAGGCGCGGGGTGAAACAGACCATTCGACCGAGCGGGCATGTGATCACGGGTAGCTTTGCAAGTGACCAAGGAGGCTCGATACCTCCTAACCTGATTCAATGTGGCAACAATGAGTCGAACAGCTCTTACATTAAGAGTGTAAGAGAAGCTGGAGAAAGAGTTCATCCCGCCCGCTTCCCGAGCGAGTTGCCTCGATTTTTCATCGAATTTCTTACATCGCCGGGCGACTCCGTACTGGATCCGTTTGCGGGGAGTAACACTACCGGATACGTTGCTGAATGCCTAATGCGCAAGTGGATAGGGATTGAGTTGAATCACGACTATGCTGCGCAAAGCAATTTGCGCTTTGTAGGCGCGCCGTCCCTAGACCCATCCAAGGAAAGGATAGCTCAGCTTTTCTAACGACAAGTGCCAGACGTCTCAACATGGACGATTCACATCTTTCTTTTCACTGCAGGGTGGCGCCCATCGCTTGCATCCTCCGCACACTCCTGTTCCTTTCCCTCACCGCACCCGCCCTCGCCGCCGAGCCCACCTTCGGCAAACTCCCCGCCACCCCCACCAGCACCAACATCACCACCAAGGTCTCCGCCGAAATCTGCCGCGACCATCTCTTTGACCCGGCATCCGCCAAGACCACACTGCCCAATGGCTACCGTCTGATCCTCGCCGCCGAGGCCGCGAAGGAAGATCCGGACGTTGCCAGCCTTCTCAAGGCGAATCCAAAGATCGCGGCGCATGCGGTTGGGAGTCTCTGCTTCATGTCGGTCGGCTCCTTCGGCGTGGACGGTGTGCGCGCCCATTCCATCAACCCGATGCCCGCCGCGTTCTGGTGGGTGCGTGCGACGGGGCCGCGCGACCCGCGCATGCTGGGAAAGGTGGAATGGCTGCAATTGGCGAGCTGGTATCCGCGCGAAGGCGTCGATCGCCCACGCATTCTTGCCACGGACCCGATGGCACAGTTTGTCGATCTGAGCATGCGCGAGAAGGAACGCGGCCTGTGGCACATGCGCCTTGTGCTGGCGGCGGAGACGATCGAGGCGGAAGTGCGCGGGAGTGGGCAGCGCAAAATGCGCAAGGCGACGGAGCCCGGCTTCATGTCCGTGCCGTTCACTGGCGCCAATGCCGGCAGCTTTTGGGTAATTACCTATTTCGGCCATCATCACCAGTCTGCAAAAGGTCAATGGTCTGCAAAGGGCAAGGGCATGTTTAGCGATGCGTTCGGCATTCCCGGCGAAGCAAACGTGTTCAATACGATATTCCAGGATGGGTGGTCGGCACTTTCGGGGCTATACAGGCCGGCAGGGTAGGCATCATTTCGCTGCGGTGGATTCCATTGTTGACGCTGCGAAGTGTTTACTTCTTCCTGACACCAGCATGGACGCAGAAAAACTGCGGGCCAAAAGCCAAGTCTAGTGTGCTCAAACGTGCCCGCGCGCCTTTCGCTGAGCAGGCACTCGAACCGTGCTGTTCAGCCCCTCCAGAATTCCGCAATCCGCGGAACGCTGCACCTTTCTGCATTGGCGGCGCAGGCGCTGCAGCGTCTTGACCAGCGCTTGCAGTTCCTCGATGCGCTGCGCGACATGTTCGATGTGTTCGTCCAGAAGTGCATTCACGCCGGCGCAGTCGCGATCCGGTTCGTCGGTGAACGCCAGCAGGGCGCGCACTTCGCCGAGCGACATGTCCAGCGCGCGACAGTGGCGGATGAACGCCAGTC
>JBGAUM010000015.1:0-47434 GCA_044228625.1 Usitatibacteraceae bacterium
GGTGAACGTCGAGACGATCCGCTTCTATCAGCGCAAGGGCCTAATGCAGGAGCCCGACCGGCCTCTGGGCGGCATTCGGCGTTACGGGGAATCGGATCTGGCGCGCGTGCGCTTCATCAAGTCGGCGCAGCGGCTGGGGTTCAGCCTCGACGAGGTTGGGGATTTGCTCAAACTGGAGGACGGGACGCACTGCACCGAGGCCCGTGAGCAGGCCGAGCACAAGCTGGCCGACGTGCGCGCCCGGCTTGCCGACCTGCAACGGATCGAAGGTGCGCTGCAGGGGCTCGTCGAGCGTTGCTGCGCCACGCGCGGGCAGGTCAAGTGCCCACTCATCGCAACGCTGCAGATGCCTTGACGAATCGCTGTCAGACTCTCAGCGCTCGGTCGCTTTCTCCACAGCAGTTGCCAACCACAACTGGCCGCCTCTAAACCCGCACCAGCAAAGGAAGTGGCCTCAAGAACGCTCGCGAGACCACCAGAGAAAACGGAGAACAGAGAGGCGTCGACGGGAACGGAAAGGCAGGGTCTGGAGGGGTGCCGCTCGCGAGGCCATGCCCGGAATCCGCGCCAACACAGGGGGAAGACGGGACGTAGGGGCGAAAAAAACCAACCGAGAGTGGTTGGTTTTTGGAATCTTGGTGGCCTGGGGCGGAATCGAACCACCGACACAAGGATTTTCAGTCCTCTGCTCTACCAACTGAGCTACCAGGCCGGAAATCGGCTCGCGCGAAGCGAAGCCCATTATTATAGCGGCAACCGGCCTCAAAAGCCAATGTCGAACGGCGCTAAACACTTTGAAATGCCAATCGGTATTTGACGGTTCCCGGTTCGTCGCCAGGCCCTGCGTTTTGCAGGCCGCAAACCTCCATCACCCGCACCGATGCCATCAATTCCGGAAAAGTGGTGGCCATCACCGCCTTTGCGCCGCACGCCAACGCGATGCCGATCAGGGCCCTTGCCGCCTCCGTCGCAAATCCTCGGCGTTGGTACGCCGGCAGGACGGAATACCCGATCTCCACCTGGCCCTCCGCGTCGGGCGCCCCCTTGAAACCGCAGATCCCGATAAGCGTCCGGGTCGGCGATTCCAGCACGACGTAGTACATGCGCCATGGTGAATAGGCCGGCAAACGCCCGAGGAGCTCTCTCGTCCATCGAAGGGCTGACGGGTCCAGGAGTTCCGGGGGCCAATCCTCTGGCACCGAAACACCCAAGGCAATTTGCAATGAATCGCGGCCTGCCAGGTCCGCGTCAAGAATGGGGGCATCCGCGCCGGTCAGCATGAGCCGCGGCGTTTGAAACAGCATGGAAAACAACATGGTGATCTTCCCTTTTCCAAGGTGAGAAAAGCGAGAAGACCTGGACTGCGTGCGCGAAACCGATGGGCTTCGCTTGTTTCAGCCGGCCTTCTCTCCAAAATTGGAAAGGACAGCGGCAGACATAGGCAACTCCGAAGATGTTGGAGCGGGCGAAGGGAGTCGAACCCTCTTCATCAGCTTGGGAAGCTGAGGTAATGCCGTTATACGACGCCCGCTTGGGTTCAATGGTGGAATGATACCAATGGTCGTGCCGTTTCGTTGACCAGCCATTGCAAATCCCCGATTCGTAAGTCGATATCGGCATCGCGCGATTTGGCTCCCTTTGCATCGGAGGCGTTGCCAACGCGCGACCTTGGCCAATTTGTGAAGTCCTTCACACACGCACACATCGGTAAAAGGCGTTTCTCAAATCCGCAGCGCGCTTGCTTGCGTAGTCGCGGCATGAAAACGAATCTTCTAATCCAATCATTGGCTGGCGCTGCGCTGGCCACTTGCGTGGGCAAGGCCCAAGCGCAAAACATGACAGTGGGCGGCAAGTTGCTGCTCACGGGGGGCGTCAACACCATCGAAGGCGCGGCGGGCGGCGGGTTGACACCCTGGGCGGTGATCGCGGGGTATGGCACCCGCGACCAGATCGGCGGCAATGCCTTCGTGACCAACGTGCGCGCGGACGATTACCAACTGCGCGTGACCGGTGCGGCCATCGGCCTGTACGACCGTGTGGAATTCTCGTTTGCCGAGCAGCGCTTTGATACGCGCGACGTCGGCGCCACGCTGGGCCTGGGGCGCGGGTTCACGTTCACGCAGAAAGTCGCGGGCGCGAAAGTGAAACTCTTCGGCGATGCGGTGCTGGAGCAGGACTCCTGGATTCCACAGGTATCTCTGGGCGTGATGCGCAAGGACAACGACCGCGGCGATCTGCTTCGCGCCTTGGGCATCGGCAACCACAAGGGCACCGACGTCTATCTCTCCGCCACCAAGCTGTTCCTTGATCCCGGCGTGCTGGTCAATACCACGCTGCGCGCCACGAAAGCCAATCAAACCGGCATTCTTGGTTTTGGCACCTCAACGGATTCCAAAACGAAGCTGCAATTCGAAGGCTCGGTGGCGTACTTGCTGCGCCGCGATCTGGCCATCGGCGCGGAATTCCGCACCAAGCCGGATCGCCTTGCGTTCAAGGAAGACCGGTGGGCGGACGTGTTCGTCGCCTGGTCACCGACCAAGAATGTCTCGCTCACCCTGGCCTATGTCGATCTGGGCAATATCGTGATCAAGGACCGCCAGCGCGGCAGCTACCTCTCCCTTCAAATCGGCTTTTAGGAAATCCCATGCTCAAGAAATTCGGAACCCTGTTTGCGGTGGCCGGCATCATCACCGCAGGCGCCCTGTTGTCATTTCATGCGCACGCGCAGGAAGGCGTGAAGCGGCCCGATGCCGCCGCGTATCAGGCTTTTGGCGAAAAAGCGGGCCTGGTCAAGATCATGGACGATTTCATGGTCAACCTGCTGGCCGATCCGCGCACCAAACCGTTCTTCGAAAACTCCGATCAAACACGCGTGAAGGCGCAACTGGTCGACCAGTTCTGTTTCATCCTCGGTGGCCCGTGCGAGTACAAGGGCGCGAAGATGAAGCCGATGCATGCCAATTTGGGCATCAACCGCGAGCAATTCAACGCGCTGGTCGAACAACTCCAGAATGCGATGGACAAGCACAAGGTGCCCTTCCGCGCCCAGAACCAGTTGCTGGCCATCCTTGCGCCCATGCACCGCGACATCGTCACCCGATGATTGCCTAACGCACGAACCGAACGCCCCGGATCTCCCGGCCGCATGTCCCACGCGGCCTTTTACCCGCCAGCCGAGAGGTTTGGCGGGTTTTTTTCGCTTTCGAGACCGCCATTCACGCCATCCGGGTGCATTTCGCGCCGGAAGCCGCCTGAACGGTCGCAATCCTGCCTGGCACAGGGATTCAAGTCTCCACAATGCATCATCGATTCCCACACACGGAGACTTTCCATGAAGCGCAACGCCCTTTTTCTTGCCACTGTTCTCGCCAGCACCCTGTCCGTCGCGCAAACCCAATCCGTCACCATCGAGGTCACCGGCGTGGCGGAAGCCAAGGGCTTCATCCTTGTTTCCGCGTTCGACAAGTCCGAGGGCTGGTTGAAGCGCCCCGCGCAATTCGCGCGTGTGGAAGCCAAGGTGGGCACGGTCAGCGTCACGGTGCCGGATCTGGCCGAGGGCGAGTATGCCTTCTCGGTCATTCACGACGTCAACGCGAACAACAAGCTGGACTCCAATGCCATCGGCATTCCCACCGAGCCTTATGGATTCAGCAACGATGCGGCTGGCACGTTCGGGCCAGCCAAATTCGAGGACGCGCGCGTGAAGGTGGGCAAGGGTGCCGCAAAGTTTTCCGTGAAGCTCAACTAGATTCAAGGAGCCGCACATGAACCGCCGCCATTTTTTCCAGTCGATGACCGCAGCTGCCGGTGCCGCTGCCCTGCCCTTCCCAGCGATGGCACAAGCCGCACCGGCAAAATCGCCGTCGCCGCTCTTGTTCGACAACCCCTTGCGCTCGCCGCTGCGCGGCTGGCACGGTCAGGACGTGCAATGCGAATCCGCGCTCATCGAGGGCAAGTTGCCCGCGGAACTGCGTGGCGTGTTCTATCGCAATGGCCCGGGGCTGTTCGAGCGAGGGGGGCAACGCTACAGCCACTGGTTCGACGGCGACGGCCTGGTGCATGCGTGGCGATTCACGGATCAAGGCGTCTCGCACCGCGCACGCTTCGTGAAGACCGGCAAATTCAAAGCCGAGCAAGAGGCCAACGAATTCCTCTACCCGGCGTTCGGTTCGGCGATCCGCCCGAAGCGCCCCATCCGCTCCAACGATTCCATGAACACCGCCAATACCAACGCCGTATTGCTGGGCGACAAAGTGCTCGCCATGTGGGAAGGCGGATCGGCCTATGCGCTCGATCCCACCACGCTCGAGACGCGTGGCCCGGTGGACCTGGGGGCGGATTTGAAAGGCATGCCGTTTTCAGCGCATCCGAAGATCGAGCCGGATGGCACGTTCTGGAACTTCGGCACCATGTTCAACAAGATGGCCGTCTATCACCTGTCGGCGCGTGGGGAACTCCAGCGCCACGCGGTGTTCGAGATGCCCATGTCGGCGATGGTGCATGACTTCGTGGTGACGGAAAAGCACTTGGTGTTCCTCATCCCGCCGATCGGCCTCGACATGGCCGCCGTGCGCGCGGGACAAAAGAGCATGATCGGCGCCATGCAGTGGCGCGCCGCCGACGGCATCAAAGTGCTGGTGATCGACAAGTCTGATTTTTCCAAGCGGCGAATTCTTGAAATGCCGGCTTTCATGGTGTTCCACTTCGGCAACGCGTGGGAGAAGGACGGCGTCATCCGTCTCGATTGCGTAACCACGCCGGACCCGGGTCTCATGACGGAATGGATGCCAAAAATCATGCGCGGGGAGGAAGTGACTGCCGGCGTGTCGAATGCCGCGTTCGTGACGGTTGATCTTGCACGCGGTCGCGTGTCGATGGACACGCGCAGCGAGAACCTGGAGTTTCCGCGCGTCGATCCGCGCGTCGTTGCGCGGCGCAACCGCCATGTGTTCTACCCCGTGGCGGCCACACCCGATGCGCAAGCGCTCAATGGCGTGATGCGGCTCGACATGGACACCGGCAAGACCGAAATCGCCTCCCTGGGGCAGGGCATCACGCTGGAGGAGCATGTCATGGTGCCCAAACCCGGCTCCTCCCGCGAGGGCGAGGGCTGGCTGGTCGGCGTGGGCTTCGACGCCAGGCGCCAGCAGAGCTTTGCCACGGTGTTCGACGCGATGAATCTATCGGCCGGCCCGGTGGCGATTGCACGGTTGCCGTATTGGACGCCCTATTGTTTTCATGGGCACTTTCACGCTTGACGTTCGCGCCCAACGGCGACGCGCCCCTGCGAACCGCACTGCTCCTGGATCGATTCGTCGCAAAACCGCCCGGCGATTGCGCCGGAAATGGCACGATGCGGCCGTTGATTCACGAACCCCAAAGGAGTCCGGCATGAACCCCCTGAAGCCCGCCAAGGAAGTTCTCGACGCCATCGTGTTCCCGTTCAAGGCCGCCGCCATCCTCGCCATGTGCGCGGCCATCAACTGGATGACCGCACCGCAACACCTCTGGGTGAAGTGGGTCGCACTGGGGCTTGGCATCGCACTCATTGTCAAGATCGCGCGCGCCATCAAGGTGCTCATCGTGGCAGGTGTGTTGGCTGCGCTGGCGGCAGCCACATGGCAGTGGTGGAAGAAGCGCAATGGTGCTGCCGCCTGACGACGCCCACGAAAGCCGCTACGATAGACAGATGCCGATGAATACCGCCAACGACGCCGCACAAATCCGCGAGATCGAGATCGCGGTGCGCAAGGCCAACGAGAAATTCCACCCACTGGAGATGTTCCCGTATTTCCGGCGTTGGCCGCACTCGAATACACGCGATTTCATTTACACGTTCATCTGGAGTTGCCTGATCGGCTTCGCGTTTGCCGCGATCGGGGTCATGTTCGGTGCGCGGCTTTCGTGGCGACTCTTGCAGGAAATGCTGCTGTTCAGCGTGGTGATCGGCTACAACATCCACATGCTGTTCTTCATCGCTTCGCGCGCCGGCCTGGAAAGTTGGGTCAGCACGCGCGGCAAACTCGTCATCACCGCCTATTACACGCTGCTGCCCACCATCGGCGTGGTGCTGGGCGTGCTGCTGGTCAGTCTCTATTTGGGCCGCGACATCAGCCGCATGGTTGGCAATCCGTCGTGGATCCTGGTCATCGCAGTCAACGCCATGATCATTTCCATCATCATCGGCGTCATCTACTTCTGGCGCGAGAAATCTCTGGTGGCGGAGATGCGCATCGCGGCCGAGCGCGAGCGCATGGCGCAGGCCGAGCGCGCGGCGACGCTGGCCAACCTGCGCGCCTTGCAGGCCCAGATCGAACCGCATTTCCTGTTCAACACGCTCGCCAACGTGGTGGGCTTGATCCACCCGCACCCGGAGACCGCCAAGCTGATGCTGGAGCGCTTCATCGCGTATTTGCGGGCGTCGTTGGCGGCTTCGCGCGAATCCACCACTACGCTTGCCGCGGAGTTCGAGCTGATGAGGAACTTTCTAGGCATCCTGCAAATCCGCATGGGGGAGCGCCTGCAAGTGCAAACCGAATTGCCCGATTCGCTCGCCGGATTCTCCGTGCCGCCCATGCTGTTGCAGCCGCTGGTGGAAAACGCGATCAAGCATGGGCTGGAACCTGCCATCGATGGCGGCACGGTGTCCCTGACCGCGCGAGCGTTGGAGGAGGTCGTGGAGGTCGTCGTCGCCGATACCGGTGCGGGATTTTCCGGGGCCACGTCCAGCGGCATCGGCTTAAGGAACGTGCGCGAGCGTATCGAAAAGATTTTCGAAGGGCGCGGCAGCCTTCGAATCGAGGAGAATTCGCCCCGGGGAACACGCGTGGTGCTGACGCTCCCGCGAAACTAGGAGTCCAGCACGGATGCGGCTTCTGGCGCACTTTCGCCCTGGAGGGCGCGCGGTTCCTAGGTTTTCTCCTGCTTCGCGACGCCGAAGACTTGCACAACTGTATCCGACCAATCCTCGTTTCACACGCCCATGAACCCTACCGCGATCATCGCAGATGACGAACAACACCTCGCCGCCTATCTTCACGACCGCCTCGCGGCGCTCTGGCCGGGGCTGAACGTGGTCGGCATCGCACGCAATGGGTTGGAGGCAATGAAACTGATGGACGACGAGGCGCCCGCCATCGCGTTCCTCGACATCCGCATGCCCGGACTCACGGGCCTCGAAGTCGCTGCGAGGCTGGACAACAGAACGCACGTCGTGTTCGTCACGGCCTTTGATCAATACGCCGTTGAAGCCTTCGACCGCCAGGCCGCGGACTATTTGCTGAAACCCGTCACCGACGAGCGCCTCGCGCGCGCCATCGACCGCTTGAAGCAGCGGCTCGCCAAGTCCGAAGCGCCGGGTGATGTGGCGGGCCTCTTGAAGCAACTCACGCAAATCATCCCGTCCAACAAGAACTCGTACCTGCGTTTCATCCGCGCCGCGCACGGCGACGTCGTGCGGCAGATTCCGGTCGAGGACGTGAACTACCTGCAGGCGCAGGACAAGTACGTCAGCGTCTACACCAAGGACGGCGAATCGTTGATCCGCACGCCCTTGTCGGACTTGAGTGCGCAGCTGGACCCCAACGAGTTCTGGCAAATCCACCGCTCAGTCATCGTCAACATCAACCGCGTGGCCGCCACGCGCCGCGACGTGATGGGCAAGGTGTTCGTGAAACTGAAGGACGCGAAGATTGAGCTGCCAGTGTCGCGCGCCTATGTGCATTTGTTCAAGGGGATGTGAGCAGCGGTGTTTGCGCGGGCGCGTGCTAGACTTTTTTCATCCGGAGCAGTCCACGAACCCGCATGCCGCAACTCACCATCAACGGCGCACTCAAAGCGTTGCCTGATCCCAGCAACGTGCTGCAAGCGCTGGCGCTGTTTCCCGTCGAGGGCCGCCGGTTCGCTGTCGAACTCAACGGCGAAATCGTGCCCAAGAGCCAACACGCCACTACGGCATTGAAGGACGGCGACAAGATGGAAATCGTCATCGCCGTGGGCGGAGGTTGAGCGTGTCGGGCGCACTCATCATCGCCGGCAAATCCTATACGTCGCGCCTGCTGGTCGGCACCGGGAAGTACAGGGATTTCGACCAAACGCGCGAGGCCATTGAGGCCAGCGGCAGCCAAATCATCACGGTCGCCATCCGCCGCGTGAACATCGGCCAGAACGCCAGCGAACCCTCGCTCCTGGATTACCTGCCACCGGAGAAGTACACCATCCTGCCCAACACGGCCGGGTGCTACAGCGCCAAGGACGCGGTGCGCACCTTGAAACTCGCGCGCGAATTGCTCGACGGCCACGCATTGGTGAAGCTCGAAGTGCTTGCGGATGAAACAACCTTGTTCCCCAACATGCCGGAGACCTTGGTTGCAGCAAAGGAGTTGGTGGCCGACGGTTTTCAGGTGATGGTCTATTGCTCCGACGACCCCATCCAGGCGAAGGCGCTCGAAGAGATTGGCTGCGTCGCGGTCATGCCCCTGGCCTCGCTGATCGGGTCGGGCATGGGAATCCTCAACCCGTGGAATCTGCAGATCATTCTCGACCGTGCCAAAGTCCCGGTCCTTGTCGATGCAGGCATCGGCACCGCCTCGGATGCCGCCATTGCGATGGAGCTTGGCTGCGACGGTGTGCTGATGAACACGGCAATCGCCAAGGCCAGCAACCCGGTCCTGATGGCCAGCGCCATGAAAAAGGCCGTGGAGGCGGGTCGCGAGGCCTTTCTGGCAGGACGCATGGCCAAGAAGATCTACCAGGCGCAGGCGAGCTCACCTTCCGAGGGAAGGATTTCCTGAAGCTGTGGCGGTACCGTCGTCGAGGGACGACGGTGCGGTCTAGAACCGGAGCGACACGCCAAACGAGACGTTGTCGGTTGAGAAGGCTCCGATGTTGGCGCCGCCGAGCACGCGATAGCGCTCAATGTCCAGGCGCAAACCCAAGCTGTCGGTCACCTGATAGCTCATCGCAACGCCGATGCGCGCCGCATTGAGGGCCGTGGGAGACAAACTTCCGAGATAGGTGATGGACGGCACGCCGTTGCCGCCCGGCGCCGCATCACGATGCAGGCGCGCAGCGCCAACGCTGCCCGTCACATGCAGTTTGTCCAGAAATGTGGCGTGACTGGTGAGATCCAAGCCGTAGCGCCGGTCCGGCAATAGCGTGCCGGCTTTCCGGTCGAGGCTCGCATAATGGCTCTCCACACTGAACAAGGGATTGATCCGATAGCCCAGCCGCAAACCATATCGCACGCGGCCATCGTCCAGGGTTGGATTCGCGACAAAAAACGGCACCGCCGGCGCCACACCGGGCGCGGGCTCTTTCATGAAATCGATGCCGCCAAAGTACTGCGCATGCGCCGCGGCGGGCGCGAAAAGGGCCAGAATCAGAAACGAACGCGCGGTTTTCATGGTTTGGCGCAAGAGTTGTTCTTGGTATTACCGGCGCGGTCCCGAAAAGTTCCGGAAACCTGCATTTCACGATAGGCCGATTGATCGCGGAAGTCAATCCATGCGCCTCAGCAACAACCCTTTCAGATAGTCCCCTTCGGGAAAATGCACGGCGACCGGATGGTCGATCCCCGCGCCCAGACGCCGCACGATCTGCGCGTCGACCCTCGCATCCAGCGCCGCGCCCGCAACAATCTTCTGGAACAGGTCCGCAGAGACACCGCCGGAGCAGGAATACGTCATCAGCGAGCCGCCCGGCTTCAACAACTTGAAACCGAGCAGGTTGATGTCCTTGTAGGCGCGCGCCGCCTTCTCCGCATGGTGCGCAGTGGGCGCAAACTTGGGAGGGTCGAGGATGACGAGGTCGAACGAACGGCCCTGGTCGCGCAACTTGCGAAGGGCGGCAAACACATCTGCATCCATCCATTCGGCGCGCGCAGGATCGAGGCCATTCCGCGCCACCATCGCCGCCCCCAACGCCATGGAGGGTGCTGAAGAATCGATCGACAAGACCGATGCGGCGCCCCCCTTCAAGGCCGCCAGACTCATGGTGCCGGTGTAGCAAAAACAATTCAGCACCTCCGCGCCGTTCGACAGCGACCGCACCAGCGCGCGGTTTTCGCGCTGGTCCAGATAGAACCCCGTCTTGTGCCCAAGCGCAATATCGACGTCGATTTGAAGGCCGTTCTCGTGGATCACGACAGGGCCCTTGAGCGGCTCGCCGGCCACATGTCCACTGATCGGGGGAAGCCCTTCAAGCTCGCGCACATCGGCGTCCGAACGTTCATGCACCGTCGTCACGCCCGGCAACTCCATGAACAACTTGCCCAGCAATTCGCGTTGCGGATCAATCCCCGCAGTCAGCAGCTGCATGACCACCACCGGACCATAGCGGTCCGCCACCAGCCCTGGCAATCCGTCGGACTCGGCATGAACCAGTCGCAGTGCATCGGTCGATGCCAACAAGGCTGATCGCCGTGCCACCGATGCGTTGATGCGCGAACGGTAAAACGCCTCGTCTATGCGCGCACCCTCCTCAAATGACAGGATGCGCGCAACAATTTGCGAATGGGCCGAACAGGCCGCCCATCCCAGGAACCGGCCGTCCTCTGCAGCCACACGCACGATGTCGCCGGATTTGGGTTCACCCTTGGCGCTCTTGACGGCGCCGGAAAAAATCCAGGGATGGCGGCGTAGTGCGGATTTTTCGCGGCCTGCCTTGATCAGAAGTGTCTTTTGCATGATGGCGCCATTCTAAGTGGCTGCCCATGGTCTCCGTATAATTTCACCATGCAAAGCGACGCCCCCAAAACCCATCGCCCGATTCGAAGCTTTGTGCTGCGTCAGGGGCGCCTGTCCAGCGCCCAAGCCCGCGCGATCAGCGACGTCGGCCCGCGATTGGCCCTCCCCTTTCGGGACGAGCCACTCAACATCGCACAGGCCTTCGGGCGGACCGCGCCCACGGTCGTCGAGATCGGCTTCGGCATGGGGGAGTCGACGGCGGCCATCGCCGCGATGAAGCCGGACACCAATTTTCTCGGCATCGAAGTGCATTCGCCCGGTGTGGGCGCGTTGCTCAAGTTGTGCGAAGCGCAATCCCTCAACAATGTGCGGGTGGTGCAACACGATGCGGTGGAGGTGTTGAAGTCGATGATTCCGGACGGCTCGCTCGCCGGTTTTCATATCTTTTTCCCCGACCCCTGGCCTAAGAAGCGCCACCACAAGCGCAGGCTGGTCCAGCCGGCGTTCGTCAAGTTGCTCGCCCACAAGTTGGCGCCTGGTGGCTATCTTCACCTGGCGACCGACTGGGAAAACTATGCCGAACAAATGTTGGAAGTACTGTCCGGCGAGCCGCTGCTCCAGAATTCGGCGAAAGATTTTGCCCCGCGGCCCGACTACCGGGGCATCACCTCGTTCGAACGGAAAGGCGTGGCCAAGGGGCATGGCGTCTGGGACGTGGTGTTTCATCGCCGGTAAGGGCGCCTGCATCCAATCGACGTGCTGGCGAGTAACAAGCCAACAGATACGGGAGAGATCATGAACACACCGAACTCATTTTCACGCCGGCGCGTCCTCATGCAGTGGTCCGCACTGGGCGCCTTTGGTCCCGCAGGACTATCCGCACTGATCCAGGATGCGCTTGCCAAGGGCGACATGCCCGCCGCCCCCGGCATCTACGATCTGTCCGGCACTGCGACGGTCAATGGCATGGCTGCCAAGACCGGCACCATGGTCAAACCGGGCGACAAGGTCGCCACGGGCCCCAAGAGCCATGCGGTGGTGGTGTTGGGGCAGGATGCGTACCTGCTGCGCGCCGGCACCAACGTCACCTTTGAGGCAGACCGCTCCCAAAGCGACCTGTTGAGTTCCGTCCTGATTACCACCGGCAAGGTGCTGTCGGTGTTCGCCAAGCGCAGCAAGAAAGAAGTCTCGATCAAGGCCCCGAATGCAACGATCGGCATTCGCGGCACCGGTGCCTACATTGAAGTTCATGAAGGCCGCTCGTACTTTTGCCTTTGCTATGGAACGGCGGAAGTCGGCGGTGCCGGTCTTGCGGAAAACCGTTCATTCACCACCAAGCATCACGAGAGCCCAGTTTGGCTCGACGACCGCGGGGGCAAACTCAAGATCGACCCCGCGCCGATGCTGGAACACACCGATGCCGAGCTCATCATGCTCGAAAAACTCTCCGGTCGCGAACCGCCCTTTGTCGCCAGCGGACTCGTGGGACGCTACTGAAAGTCTTTGCTGGACGCGGCGATTGAGGCATTTCTGCCTTGATCGCCTTGCCAGATCTGGACTTTGGCGGTTTTCACTGCTTCCGCAACGCCGCTGTCAAGACCAGCCCTCAGCGATCACTGCGCGCGTTTCCTCCACGGCAATCTTCCAAACCTGATCCATCAGTACGTCGGGCTTTTCGTAGGCCCCCGCAAAGTTGCCGTCGCCCAGATATTCGCGCGCCGCTTGGGGCGACATCAGCTTCAGTTTTGCCGGATCGATCGGTGCGTGGGGAATCACGGGGCTTTTCGCGCCGGCGATGCGCGTGATGCGAAAGTTTTCCATCCAGGAGGCATGTGAGGCGACAGGGTCGATTTCCATGACCTTGGCCCAGGTGCGGGGCGCATTCCACCAATTGTGGAACTTCACCGTCACCTCGGGGTGATCCGCCATCCACTCACTCAGGAAACTGCCCACCGGCGCATTGCCGCCGTGGCCATTGACGATCACGACGCGCTTGAATCCGTGCATCGCCAGGCTGTCCAGAACATCCCGCACGACGGCGATCAACGTTTCCAGGCGCAAGGTCACCGTGCCCGGGTACGCCATGAAGCCCGGCGTATGGCCGTATGGAAGCACCGGAAACACCGGCACGCCCAGAGGTTCTGCCGCATCAACGGCGACGCTTTCTGCCAGAAGGGCATCCACCGCAAGACTCAAATAGGCGTGCTGCTCGACAGAGCCGATCGGCACCACGGCGCGATCTTCGGTCTTGAGCAACTCTTCGACCATCATCCAATTGGCGGCTTCGATTCTCATGGCGCGTTTCCGGCTTCGTCTTGATTCAATGTGTGCAGATGTTACATTCCGCGCTGTCCCTTTCACTACGGAATCCTGCGCATGAAATCAATTCAAATCCTGTTCACAATGCAGCTGGTTTTTTTGAGTGCATTGTCCAGCGCCCATGGGGTGGAACCGGCCCCACCGCGCATCGCCGAGCTCGACGCCTTTTGGCGCGACGCATCGCGCACCGTGCGTGAAGGCGACTTCGCCGGATACAAGGCTACCTATCACGACGATGCGGTGTTGGTGTCGTTGAAGGAGAGTTTCCCGATTGGGCAGGCGCTTGCAAAGTGGAAGCCGGGCTTTGACAACACCAAGGCGGGCAAGATGAAAGCCAGTGTGCAATTCAGGTTCGGCAAGCGTGTCGGCGACGAGACAACCGCCCACGAGAGCGGGATCTTCCTGTATTCCGAGACCGGCGCAGACGGCAAGACCAAGGACAGCTACGTGCACTTCGACGCGCTGTTGGTCAAGCGGGGCAAATGGAAGATGGTGATGGAGTATCAGAAGAACCCCGCCACTCTGGCCGAGTGGGACGCGCTTCGGGCACCTTGATGTCACGTGCGGAGTTGTTGATTTTCTCAGCTGGCGGCGGCGTTTGACTGCACCCACGATTCGGTGACGGCCACGCGCGCAGGATCTGGCTTTGGTCTTCGTTGCAACACACCATCAGGGTGACCACACCTGACCGGATCGTTGCTTGACGGCGGCAATGTCCGCCGGATCGATCACGCCGGAAAGGTTCACGTCGAGCCGTGCGTTGGAAGTCTGCACGGCTTGGCCCATCCACGTCTTTGCAGCGCTGATGTCCCCCGCATTGACGGCCCCCGTCCCATTGAAGTCGCCAACGAAAAAGCCGATCGATACCGGGAACGGCGTCGACGTGCCGTTGATATTTGCAAGCGTGACCTGCAACCGTTGCCGTTCTGGAACTCCATTCACCTGAACCGTCAGCAAGTTGTTGGTCGCCGTCACCATGGCAGTGCCTGCGCCCGGGGGATCGAGCGTTGCGGTGACCGGCAGGCTCACCGGCAGGTTGAACTGAAACACCAGCGTGTGCCCATTCCCAATGAAGCGGGGCTCCACGCTCACCGCACCGCCGATCGGTTGCGTGATATCGATGTCCAGATCGAACATCCCGGCCATTCCATGAATTTTGCGCGACACGACGCCCACCAGGGCGAGCGCTGTCCCGGCCGAGGGTGTCACCATCACGGCGACCGATGACGTGCCGGCACCGATGGCGTTGGCGGCCACGACGCTGCACGAGGTTGCCACATCGTTGGGCAAGCCTGTCACGAGAATCGGCGATCGCGCAGCAGACGCCGTCAGCATGCCGCACGTGGCGGTATATCCGGAAATTGGCGACCCCCCGGTGCTGGCCGGTGCCGAGAACCGCACAAACACTTGGCCGTCGCCGGGGACGGCGCTGATGTTTTGCGGCGGCCCGGGCACCGTCGGCATGTCGTCATCGACGATGGTGATCGTGATGGCGGGAGTTGTGCCGAGTGTGGCGCCCGTGGGCGACGACAGTGTGAGGCTGAAAGTTTCATCGCCCTCAATCAGCGAATCGTTGTTGATGGGCACGACGATGGTCCGCGGCGTGGCATCGCCGGCCGCCCAATTGAGCGTCCCGGCCTGCGGGACGAAGTCCGCCCCTGCAGTGGCCGTGCCGCTGGCGGTCTGGAAGTTGACCGACGCGGGGCCGTCACTGCCGTTGAGTCTTGACACCGTCACCGTGATGCTTCCGGCGCTCTCTCCCGCTGAGGCGGTTGCCGCGGTGAACTGCAAGGTTCCGGGAAAGCTGGGGCAGTCGCCACCCACGACACCGCTGCCATTGATGCCAAACGTGAGCGTGGCAGAACATCCTGCGGCGATGCGAAACGTCGTCGGCGATGCATTTCCCAGCGTGACGGGGGCCATGGGCGCGCCCCCGATGCCGCTCGGGTACATCGGCGGCTGAAACGAAGGGTCGGTGTTGAGTTCGGCATGCGGCCCCACGCTGGACGCGCCGATGAAATTCGATTGCACCGCCTCCGCATGCAACGTGTAGGTCCCTGCTGGCAGCAGGATGCGAAAGAACCCGGTGTTCTGCTTGAGGTAGTCCGAGACCACGCTGTACACCTTCCCCGTGGTCGTCTCTGCGGCCCAAAGGTTGGCGCCGCGCACGGGTGTCACACCATCGGCCAGAACGAATGTGCCGGTAATCTGGCCATAGACAGTGTTGAGGCTTGCGTCCGGGTACAGCAACGTGACCGACGCGACATCGTCCTCGTGCAGCGTGACCGTTCCCCGGTTGGCGATCGGATACATCAGCGGGTAGTTTGCCGACGACGCAATGCCTTGCGAGTTGTCGAGCTGGCTGTGATCCAGCCCCATCAGGTGGCCGATCTCATGCGCAAACACGACCCCCAACGTGGTGTCGGTCACCGGCTTGAAGCCGCTGACAAAAGCCACGCCTTCAGTGAATTGACAGTTGGCAAACCGTGCCGTGGCAAATCCCAGAAGATTGTTCTTGGCCCCGGCGCCAAAGATCGAATCGATGATCGAGCCATCGGTGTCATAGATCACCGGATTGAGCCCGTCGGAGGTGTTCGCGGCGGTGTTGGGATAGTACGTCGCAAGGTTGGCGGTCGTCACATCGACGGGCATGTCGGGTCCTCGCCCCAACACGACCGTGGACGTCGGCACATTGGTCCAGATCGACACCGCATTGGTCACGAAGGTGTCAGCCTGCGCCTTGGTCCGCGTGCCCAGCGTGCCCAAATCGTAATTGAGGGTGATGTTGCCCGCCCCGGGAAACTTGATCGGCGTGCCGTTGGCACATACCGACTGCGGTCCGCCGGCCAATGCAGTGCCCGTCATCGCCAGGCCGGCCAGCGCGCAAACTCGTGCCAGGCGTTTCACTGGCGTGCCTCCACATGCGCGCGAATCATGGCCTTGAACTCGGGCAGGCCGACTTCTCGTGAGGCGGGATCGCCCACGGCATCCGGAAGCTTGTTCATGCGCGCCGCCATTGCGCGCAAGGGGCGTCCGAGATTCACCACCTTGCCGTCAACACCCGCCGAGACTTCGTAGCGCCCCTGCGTCAGCCCGACCGGGCTCGAGAAGCCCAGTTTCGAGGTGCCAGCCAAAAACAACACCACTTCCTGGCCAACGGCAAATCTTGGCACCCCGTGCACGACCATTCCCGACTCGCCGCCCGGCAGCGTGCCGCCGATTTGCTTGATGACATGGGTCGAGGACACCGACCCCTTGATGACGTCGCGAACCTCGAACGTCGTGAGGGTCACGACAAGTTGCGTTTGCGGGTCGATTTCGACACGATTGGCGATGCACGTACCGTGGAACGCGAGGGCAGCGTCATCCACGATTTCATCCAGCAACATGGGCCTGACCGTGGTGGCGGCGGCTTGCAGCGCGACCCATCCGATTGCGGCCGCGCACAGCGCAGCCCTTGCCATTTGAAACATGTTGCCTCCCGCAACGATTCGTTCGCAGCGTAGGCGCTTCGCAGGCCCGCCTCAAATCGGCCCGCTGCATGCGAAAGCCGGGCCGATCAGCGGTTGGCGCAACGTTTTGACATGTGATGTCGCGCACATTTTCACCATCGCCTGTGCACGACCCGACACAAAACGGGACACCCTGTTGCGACCCCTCATCGGATCATGCCGGCACGTCAATGTGTGAACGATTCAAAACCCGATCGCCGCGTAGCTCCGATCGGTCAATTTGGAGAATGCTCGCCGTGAAAGCGCTTTCCACAAGTTTGTTCATTCTCGGGCTCATGGCTGCCCGGCGGTGTTCGCCGAAACAACGCTGCCGGTGCCAAGTTTGGGAAGCCTTGAAGACCCCGCCCGTTGGACCCATCACAACGTGACGGCACGTGCCGTTGAGGTTGACGGCCGTCGCGCGGCCTATCTGATATCGCAAGGCGATTCCGCCAATGGCGTCGTGGGGCTCGCGTTGCCGGTGGGCCTTGAATTCGAGACCGGCACCCTCGAAATCGAACTCAAGGGCAAGGATGTCCGTCAGCGCAGCTTTCTCGGCGTGGCCTTCAACGTGGCCGACTCGCGCACGTTCGAGGCGGTGTATTTCCGGCCGTTCAATTTCAAGGCAGAGCCGCCGTTCAACCAGCGTGCGGTGCAATATGTGTCGTGGCCCGGCAACACCTGGGAAAAGCTGCGCAAGGAGCACCCCGCAACCTTCGAGAATGCGGTACAGCCGGTCCCCGATCCGAATGGCTGGTTCCGCGCGCGCATCGAAGTGTCATGGACCCAGGTGCGCGTCTATGTCAATGACGCCAAGACTCCAAGCTTGGTCGTGCGCCGGCTGTCCAACGACAAGAAGAAACGCCCCTTCGGGCTGTTTGTCGATTCCGCCGATGGACACTATGCCCATTTGACCGTAACCCCCGCCGGGCTTTTTCCGGCCGGGTAACACATCGGACAGGTCAGGCATCGATCAATGCGCGGCGACTTCTTCGGAAATGCGTCGACGCAAGGACGCGAAGCGATCGTCAGTGTGTTCACCGAACAACGGGTCATTGCCGTGCCCTTTGGCGGCAGTCACCGCCACCCAATCTTCTACCGTAAACACCTCGGCGATACGCGGAAGTATTTCCGATTCCTCAAAGTTGATGTGTTGCCGGTAGTAGGTCAGGTAGGTCGCTGCGGCGGCCTCCACGTCGCCGCGCGGCATGACCACTTCGGTTTCGGCCGCACGGAGCCGGTCCAGCAATTGCCGGCCTGCCTCACCGAGAACGCGATGTTCCTGCATGAGGCGGTTGACGCGCGTAATCATTCCACGATCCTTCATTTTCAGGCGTTCGAAGCCCACGTCTTCGCGCGGATGATGAAACGCGTCGGCATATTCCGTCAGGTAACGGACGATGTCGGTCATCAACGCAAAATCCGGCTGCCCGCCGTCGTGGAACACGCGCAGTTCGTTTTCCAGCAGGTCGAGGAGCCTCGCGAACTTGGCGTGCTCGCCGTGCCAAAGATGAAGCAGGTCAGCCATGGGAACCTCCGCAGAGTGATGTCCCATTGTGCGCAAGGAGAGAACGCCGTTTCTGATCTACATCACAGGATGCCGCAATAGCACCACTACCGTCAGGCGTGGTTCTGCCGCAAGGCAGTCATATCCTCGCTCCACAGCCACAACCTTGCCGCAGCCTTGGCATCGGTGGCGGCCGGCGACGGGTCCTTGGGCCGGCAGCGCGAAAAGTACCGGCCGGTGACACCCTCAACGTCGGGCGATGAGGCGAGATAGACCGGCGTTTTCGCACCCTCCTCCACGCTGATGCCACGAAACGCAAAGAAGCGGGCCATGAACCACCCATAGATGCCGTTGCCCGCGGAAAAATTGCTGGCCACGATGCCCGGATGCAGCGCATTGACCGTCACGCCCGTGCCGTCCAACCGCCGCGCCAATTCGACGGTGAACAGGATGTTGGCGAGCTTGCTGCGTGCATATTGAAAGAACCCTGGATGCGCCCAAGGCTTGAACAGGCTGTAGAACAAACTTGCCGCTTCGCTCCGGGGGTAACGGCGCTTGGCCTCCGGATCCTCGAAATCGAATCCCGGTACGTCCGTGTGCGCCACCGAGGCAATATTCACGATCCTCGACGGTGCGGACGCCTTGAGCGTGTCGAGCAACAGTGACGTGAGCAGAAACGGGCTGAGATGGTTCAAGGCCATCGTCATCTCGATGCCATCGACCGACTCGCGCCGCAGCGCGAAGATGGCGCCCGCGTTGTTCACCAGGACATCCAGGCGTTTGTGGCGGGCCAGAAATGCGTCGGCGAGCCGACGAACTTCGGCTTGCGAAGACAAGTCGGCCTGCAGGCTTTCGACCTTCGCATTGCCGGTTTTGCGGACGATCGCGGCAACCGAGGAGGCACAGCGTGCTGCATCACGGCCGACCAGAACTACGTTCGCCCCCATGCGCGCCAGCTCTCGCGCAGTGACAAAACCGATGCCGGATGTCGCCCCGGTGATCAGGCACACTTTGCCTTGCAGGGTGGGTGAGGCTGGATTCGTCGAGTCGCTCATCCTGATCCATCAAGAGATGAGTGGGGGTGAATAGTATGCACGTCGCGGAGATCTTCGGGCACGAAGTTTGCGCCGCCTTCCATGCAAAACTTCAGCACCGACGCGGCGTTCCGGGCATTTTCGCCCCAAGCGCCGCACCAGATCTGGTGTTTCATGCCTTGCCGTTCAGCACCTTCACGTCCGGATACCCCATCAGACGGAATGCCACGTAATTGAGCGCCGCATCCTTGATGTCGTCGGCCACCAGCACGATTTCCGCATAGCGCGGGACTTTGGCCTTGGCCAACACCGCGAGGATTTCCTTGGCCGCCTTCGGCTGGCCCTCTGCGGTGATCAGGCTTTGTTGCGGCACGTGAATGATCGGCCCGGCGACTTTCACTGTGGGCATGGTCGCGCCGGAAGCGATGAACACTTTCGGGAACACACCCGGCCTTGACGCATCGCTCGTCACCACGACTGGCGCAACAGCACTCGCCACGTAATTGACCGGTTTGGGCGGCGGCATGGGGGGACGTTTCGGGTCCGGCTTGTCGGTGGCCTTGTTGAGGGAGAGGCCGGCAAACGCCCAATCGTCAATGGAGTCGGTGAGGATGGCGATCTTTTTCTGACCGAGCGATTCCAGCGCCACAAGTGCCAGCGCCGCCGCGCCGTTCACGCGGCCGTCCGATACGATGGCGGTTTCCATCGCCGGGTTCACGCCCGCCGCGCCAAGCAACTTGGCCAGCGCCGACGGGTCATTCAGGTGTTTGGCGAAGGTCTCGGCGGGAATAGTGACGGAGAACGGAATACGCGCCTGGTGAAATGCCTCCGCGCTGCGCACGTCGATGATGTTGAACGCAATGCCGCCCGTAAAGCGCAGCATCGGACTGTTCCAGCCGTCGAGCCAATGCTTGTCGCGCAGCAGATTCGGTGCGGCGTAGGTCCAGATCGGCAGGTTGCGCTCGTCGCGCAGCCATTCCACCTGCGAGCCCTTGTACAACTTGACATTCGGGTAGCCGATCAGATATTTGGCGGCGAAGAACGGCCCGCTGGCCGCGATGCCGCCGCCGCATTGCGAGTGAATCTCTTTGTCCGGACCGATACCGAGGTACTCGAACATCTTGCGGATTTCGGCAGGCGACTTGAAGGTCTTGTCGGCATTGAACAAGTCTTCGCTCGGCAGATTGACCGCGTTGGGCAAGTGTCCGGAACGGTCAAAGAACTTTTGGGCGCCGGTGTAATAGGTCGGCCCCATGGCCTCGATCACGACGTTTCGTGCCGGGTCACCCATCGCCGCAAACACCTGATCGATACGCGACTGCAGATTCTCCTTCGGCGCACTCACGCGAAAATTGCCGGGAGCCGGCACCGGGGTTGCGTCCTTGGTCACGCTGCCACCTTCTGCGGCCCACTTCGACAGCCCGCCGTCGAGGATCTTGAGTTGAGCCGCCGGAAAACCATGTTGCACGAGGTCGAAATAGAGGCTGGTCGCCATGTAGGTACCGCCCTGGTCGTAGAGCACCACCATCTTGTCTGAGGAAACACCCCAGGACTGGATGCGCTTTTCCATCACCTCCGGCGCGACCTCACGGCCCCCATAACTGAATAGATCAACGTTCACCGCGCCCGGAATGTGGCCGCCGGCATGGAGTTGCGGGAACGACGCATCAATGACATGCAAATCAGGCCGTGCGAGGTTCTGCTTGAGCCACGCAACCGTGACCAGCGGCGTGGTTTGGACAGCCTCGGCAGACCGCGCCGGAGTCAGCCCCAACGACGTCATGACCGCACACAAGAATGTGGCCCACCACAATTTCCAAACGCTCCACATGTTCATCTCCCGGTTTTCAATAAAGTGACCGCACGATAGGCGCGGCAACCACGCTGGACAACGCCATGCCGACGAGCCACGGCGGGCGGGGATAAGTGACGGTTCCGGCAGACCGCGAGGCCCCGCGGAATCCGGCACCGGCTGCGCCTAGAATTCCGGGATGCAGATCGATGAACCCCGACACCCGCTCACGCCCATTGACCTTCTGGGAGGCGAAGAGGCGGTGCACCGCCTCGTCACGCGCTTTTACGACCTGATGGATGAAGACCCGGATTACTATGGCATCCGCAAACTCCATCCCCCAACGCTGGACGGCTCGCGCGCCAAGCTCTACAAGTTTCTGGTCGGCTGGCTGGGTGGTCCCCCGCTGTACGAGCAGGAATATGGGCACCCGCGTCTGCGCGCCCGCCACCTGCCCTATGCCATCGCCAGCGCCGAACGCGACCAGTGGCTGGCATGCATGGCCCGAGCAATGCGCGACGTCAACGTATCTGCTGAACTGCGTGCCCGCCTGGAGGATTCGTTCTTCAAGACGGCGGACTGGATGCGCAACACCGAGGATTGAGCTTTCGCATTTCGTGCACTGTTGGGCCCATTCCCACCTTGCCATCACTGGCCCAAGCTCATGGCGCCAGTCCTCCGTTTCCTTTCGGCCCACGGAACAAACTGTTGCACACGGTCACGCGGGCGACCGGCATCATGTTCGCTGGCACCCTCCACCAAGGAAAGTCCATGTCGCTCCGGTCGATCGTTGTATTTCTTGCATGCCTTGCGTCGATTCACTTCCAACCTGCGCGGGCGGCGACACCGGCTGCAGATGCCGAGGGCACGGCTGAAAAGATGCTCCATGCCTTGGGAGGCCGCGCCCAATGGGCGCGCGTGAAGAACACGGTGCACGATGCGCAGCAGTTTCGCGTCGATGAGCCCTTGGAAGTGCGGGGCGTCATCACCATGGATTTTGAGAGTCCGCGCTTTCGCATCGACACCACCGCACCGGGCCTGACCGTGGCACGGGCCATCGATGGCGGCGCTCCGCAAAATGATTGGCGCCTCACGCGCGACGGAAAGATCGCGGAGGTACCTGCTGCGACCCGCGCCGAGGATTTGCGTTGGTATGCTGCCCATGTCTATCGCACCATTGCCAGAATCGCAAAGCGCGACCCCGCCCTTTCACTCACATTGCATGCCGACGGCCGGCTGCAAGTGATGGAGGGCGGTAAACGCATCGCGTGGTATCGGCTCAATGCAGCGGGTGAGCCCTTCGCCTATGGCGCACACGACGACGACAAGGGCTCGCTATCCGGCCCCTGGAAATACGAAAAGGACGGTATTCGCCACCCGGTCTGGACGTCCAGCGGCGACGGAACCTTTCGCGCGGCAATCAATTCACTGCAGGTGAATGCGCCACTCAAGCCTGAACTCTTCGCAAAGCCTGCAGACCCGCCAAGCCGGAGTCAATAAGGTTGGGCTGGGGAGTTGCGGTTGCAGTCGATGGAGGAAGGTTAGGTCGCTTGGTGAATGCCCGTGCACAACCGCGGCAATGCAGGAAGACACTGGGCTGACCGGCGAGCCTGTCCGCTCAACGCGCTGATCGAACGTCGAGTGTGGACGGAATCGGTGCCGTTCAAGCCACTCTCCCGGCCGTACAAATTTCATGGGCGCTGCGGACTGCCCAATCTCCACGCGGGTTTTCATGCACCAATGCCCGAATTCCCTCGCCAATCCCGGAGTTTTGTCGTGGTGCCCTTGGCTTGCGCCGCCTGCCTCAGCAGCGGCGGCGCCAACTTGAAACGACGGCCCAAAGCAACAGCCCGATCGGGACGCCCATCGCGATGCCCGCGAGGAGGTCATTCCCTTGAGAGGCCATCAGGGGAACCGCGGCAGCGAGCGTGCCCGCACCGATCGTGACCAAGGCAACAAATTTCTTCTGTTTCATGCATTTCCCTCTCAACAAGGCCAGCGACAAGGCGCTGATTGCCAAACTCAAAATGCGGATTCACATCAGCTCCACGCCAAAACGGCGCATCGCCAGGGCAAACCCTGCAAAACTAATCACCGTCAGCAATGCACTGATACCGAGCGTGGGCCAGAAGCCGATGCGCGGAAGCAAGGCCGGAAACACCAGAAACATGGGCAACGTGGGGAGCACGTACCAAAACGTGTACCACGCATGATTGGCAATCTTCTCGGGCGGCTGGTTCTCGACGTGCAGCCAGATCAACGCCAGCACCGTCACCAGGGGCAGGGCGGCGATCAATCCCCCCAGCCGGTCGCTGCGTTTCGCCGCCTCCGAGACGATCACGACGACTGCCGCGGTCAGGAAATATTTGGTGATGAGCCAGGCCACGATGTCACTCCTTGGTGAATGCTCCCGCGAAGCTTAGCACCGGCAATGAGACGGTCGCCGATGCACAATGGAGCCTGCCCGAAGGAGGCTCCGATGCGACACATCCGTTTTTGTCTTTTCATCACCTCGCTTTGCGCGGCCATTGCGCCCGCCACGTCGCTTGCCGATCAGGAACGCACGCCGCAGCCCCGTGTGTTTGCCGCCACGGAAGGCCATGTGGCGTTTGCCATGCTGCCCCCTGAACGCGACGCGAAGACCGGGTTGTTCAGGCCCGGTGGCCGGGGCATTGCCTACGCCCTGCAGAAGGACGGCAGCCTCAAGGAGATCTATCGCACCGAGGGGTGGTACGCCTACGAGGTGTTTCTGTCGCCGGATGGCAGGTACCTTGTGCGTCTCGGAGACTGGCATCGCGGCCGCGCACCGGCCAAGGACCACCTGGCCGTGGCGTTCTATCGCGAAGGCAAGTTGATCAAGCAATACATGGTGCTCGACCTGCTGAAAGACCCGGCCAAAGTACGCTCGAGCGTGAGCCACTATTTCTGGCGGCCCGATGAAGGCGGTGACGGTCCCAGACCGGAATTGGCCGATTGGGACTTGAGCTTCACATTGCAGACCGTGGAGGCGTGGGAATACGTGTTCGACTTGAAGACCGGCGCGATCAAACGTCAGGGCCCCGTGGCGGCGGCGCGTTAGTGGGCTTCGGACGACGATCTGCTGCGCATCACATCATCTTGAATTGATGCAGGAAGGTCCGGCTGACCGGCAGAACTTCGCTGCGGTGCTTCAAATGAATGCTGGCTGTTTCGTTTTCACCTCGCAGCACCTCGCGGATGGCCGTGAGGTTGACCACGACGGCGCGGTGCACTTGCGTGAAGCGGTCGGGGTCCAACTGGGAAGCGAGCTCCTTCAGTGGCGTGCGCACCAACCCGTCGCGCGGCGTACCGTCGCTCTCATGCCAGAACACGCCGGTGTACTTGTCTTCCGAGCGCAGGAAGTCGACCTCGTCCACCGACACCATGCGCAACGCCTGGCCCACGGCCACACGCAGCCACTTGAGATGAGAGGGCACTGGAGTCTTGTAGATGCGCGCGGTGAGTTGATCCAGCAGCGAATCGGTATCCGGCGCTTCGTGCCGCGCACTGAGGCGATCCTTGAGCCGTGCAACCGTGTCCTTGAGTCGCGGCAATTCCACGGGCTTTACCAAGTAATCAAGCGCCCCTTGGTCAAACGCCTGCACCGCGTATTGATCAAACGCGGTGACAAACACGACATGTGCCCGGCGCCCGATGAAACGCGCGGTTTCAATGCCGGTGAGGCCCGGCATGTGCACATCGAGGAAACAAATGTCCGGCTTCAACGCCTCAAAGCTTTCAACGGCAAGGCGGCCGTTCTTGAGCGAGGCGACGATCTTCAGCTCGGGCCATACCTGCGCAAGGAGGCGCTCCAGCGATTCTCGCAGTAGGGGTTCGTCGTCGGCGATGAGTGCGGTGGGAAGTGGGTTCATTCGGCTTCAATTCTGCAGCTTCGTGGGCTTCTCCCGCGCCCGCTGCATCGGGCTTGGGGTGAGGCCGGGGTTTTGCAACGCACAGCATTGCACCGGCCGAACGTCATGGCCATGCAGGGCCGTGACTGGCGCTGGCGCGGAGCCGTGCTCCGCGAATTCCCCGCTCACGTGTCGTCGGCGATGAGTGCGGTGGGACTCGTGTTCATGTCTTCTGTGCCGTTGGCTTGACCGGAAACAGCAATTCCGCCACCACGCCATTCGGCATGGCAGGCACCAGTTGCAATTTCACGCCTGGACCAAATGCAAGGGTCAGTCGTTCCTTGAGATTGGCAAGGCCGGTACCGAGACCGCCGCTGCCGCTGACAAGACCCCGGCCGGTATCCGCGACTTGTACGCAGCAACAATCGCCGGTGAGCTGCACGCGCACGTCGATGCGCCCGCCCTCCTCGGTGGGGTCAATGCCGTGACGCATGGCGTTTTCCACCAGCGTAATCAGCGTCATCGGCGGACATGGCAGGGCGCGCACGGCATCGTCGGCATGGATTGAATACTTGAGCCGGTCCGGCATGCGCATGTGCATGACCTCCAAATACGACTTCGCGAGGTCAATCTCCTGTCCCAAGGTGGACAACGGCTCATTGAGGCGCGGCACAGCCGCCTTCAGATAAGCGATGAGGCTGTCGAGCACCTTGGGTGCGTTGGGCGAACCCGTTGCCACCAGTTCACGCACATTGGCCAGCGTATTGAACAGGAAATGCGGCTGCACCTGGGCCTGCAGCAGGCTCATGCGCGATAGCGTGGCCTGCTGCTCGTAGCGGCTTTTTTCGAGGTCGAACGCCAGTGCCTGGCGCTCAGCTTCATTGCGAATTTGCTTGAACAGGGCGGCCGCAGCGGCCCAGGGCGAGATCAGCAAACCCAGAAACATGAACGTGAAGACACTTTCCAACTTTTTCGGGTCTTTGAACCATGGCGGATCGAGTCCCGCATAGGCCATTTGATAACTGATTGCGACGGCGAAGGGGATGACCGCGGCGACCATCAAGACTTGCAGTGCCCAGCGCGCCATCCAGCGCGGTAGGCGCCGGGGCCAAACTTCAAACAATCCAAACACGGTCAACACTGCGAATCCCATCATCGCAAGCCGAAACGGAAGGATCCAGTACGCGGCTGTCCAAGTAAACGAAAACAAGAACATCCAAAAACCACAGATGGCGAGCATCACCTTGAGGCGCGGCCAACCGTACATGCGCTTGACGGTGGCTTTGAAGGTGGAAGTGTCGGGAGCTTTCATGCCATCACGATACCAGCGCCCTCCCGCCATTCAAAATCGTTGGAAGCATTGCGCGTTGTCCGCGCTGCTATGAAAGGCTCGTGGGGCTCAATACAATTTTGGCGTTTCGTCAGCGCCTTGCGTGCCTCGGTTGGCGTCTGCGGTCAATCGTCGGAATGCAATCGACGCGCAAAACGCATTCGTCACGATTCATGGCGTTTTTGGTCCAAACTCTTGGACTGGCGCGCTTTTTCGGCCGAAAATGTCTTGAGGTGTCCGCCAGTCAAGGACTTTTAGATCAAGTGCCTTGGATCGGGTCGCCACGGTATTACCGCCACCACGTCAGCATTTCCGGCGCCTGCCCCATCTCGACCGAACCCACGACTTCGCGCTTCGCTGGTCCGCAACGTACCAATGACCTCCAGCGTTACCGAATCGACCACGGCCGGCGTGCCGTCCGTTTGAAACAGAATGTCGCCGCATAATGCCCGCCTCGGCCAAACGTTTATGGAGAGAAACATGGATCTGTCCCGTTTCCCCCGCCGCATCTACACGCCGTACGTGACCCCCATCGAGTTCCTGCCGCGCCTGACCCGTGAGCTCGGTGGCCCGGATATCTACATCAAGCGCGACGACCAGCTGGGCTTGTTCCCCGGCGGCAACAAGACGCGGAAGCTCGAGTTCCTCGTCGCCGAGGCGCTGGCGCAAGGTGCAGACACCCTCATCACCTGCGGCGCGCCGCAATCGAATCATTGCCGCATCACGCTGTCGGCCGCGGTGAAGGAGGGTTTGAAGTGCCGGTTCGTGATCGAGGAACGCATTCCGAATAGCTTCAACGACAACGCCAGCGGCAATCATTTCCTGTTCCGCATGATGGGCGTGGAGGACATCGTGGTCGCGCCCGGCGGCAGCGATCTCATGGGCGCGATGCAGAAGATCGCCGCGGACCTGGCCTTGGAGGGCCGCAAGGCCTACGTGATTCCGGGCGGCGGCTCGAATGCGCTGGGGGCCTTGGGCTATGTGGCCTGTGTGCAGGAAATGCTCGCGCAATTTGAGCAGATGAAATTGCGCGTCGATCATATCGTCGCCGGGTCGGGAAGTTCGGGCACCCATGTCGGGCTGGTCACCGGGCTGTTCGGCATGAAGTCCGACATTCCGGTGCTGGGGATCGGTGTCTCTCGCGATCCGGCCGATCAGGAGCCGATCGTGGTCCGCGAAGTACAGGCCACCGCAGCGTTGCTGGGGTTGCCCGGCGCGGTCCCGCGTGACCGGATCAAGACCAACGGTGACTTCTGGCGGCCGAAGTATTCGCTGCCCAATCAACGCATGATCGAGGCTGTCCAAATGCTGATGAAGCTGGAAGGGATCCCGCTCGATCCCACCTACACCGGGAAGATCATGGCGGGCCTGATTGGACTGATTCGCCAGGGTGTGTTCAAGAAGGGGCAGAACGTGCTGTTCCTGCACACCGGCGGCTTCCCATCGATGTATTCAGCGCCCGATGTGCTGCTGGGGAAGACCACCGTCACAGACCCGTAGCGCCACCCCGCGCACGCCAATGTGCGTGCTGTGTTTCGTTTCAGACCTCCGCCAATTCGCCGGCCGGCCGCCAGGCCGAAGGCGCAGAGGGTCCACGCCGATTCCGCCCGGAACGGGCATGCGGGAACCCCGCAGGCAGGAGATGCATGCCGGAAGGCCGCATCCCTCAATTGCGGTAAGGCCTGTCCGGATTGCTCCGACAGAACGTAAAACTTTCCATGAAGCCAATTCCGCACCGGCCTCCCGCGCCCCTCCGAGCCGTCGTCATCGATGGCGCCAATGGGGTTGCTCGCGTGGAGATGCGTGCTCAACTGCAATGGAGCAAATCTGTGAACGAAGATTTTGAAGACGTCCGTCAATTTTTCGAAAGCGAGCGCCGCGCGTTGCGTTGGTTCCTCGCCGGCGGGGCCCTCGCCTCGACGTTATTACTGGTGGCCTTTCTGGCCGGCAGCCCGCCGGCCTGACCCAATCCGTCTCCCCTGCTCCCGACCCCATCGGGAGCCTTCGCCCGACCGCAAAACCGGCGGGCTTTTTTTCGGCCACGCCAACCCGTGGAACGATCCGCCGAGGACGTATGATCAGCAGATGGACATCGACAAGCTGGCGTGGCTGCACGTAGACCACCGCAAGGTGCTGATGGCGCGCTCGCAAGGCAAGGTCTTGTTCTACCTTCCCGGCGGCAAGCGCGACCCGGGGGAATCGGATGCCGAGGCATTGGCGCGGGAGATCCGCGAGGAGTTGGGCGTCGAGCTGGACACGTCCTCCTTGCAATCCGCCGGGACCTTCATCGATCAGGCCGACGGCAAGCCCGATGGCGTCCGCGTGCGCCTTTCGGCGTACTTCGGCGCTCATCGGGGGATGATCACTGCTCAATCCGAGATTGAGGAACTTGCCTGGATGAATTCCGCCGATGCGCGCCGATGCTCGCTCACAGGCGGGCAGGTTCTGGACTGGCTGACCGCCCGGCGCCTGATCGACTGATCAACCGCCGGTCAAGGCCGTCGACAGCGATTCGATCGACGCAAGATTATGGACGGCAAGGTGGCGGGAAACATGCGGCAGGATGATGCGCGGCCCATGGGCCTTGGCCTCGAATCCGTCAAACCGCAGCAGCGGATTGAGCCACACGATTTCCCTTGCGCTGCGTCGCAATCGCGTCATTTCCTCGGCCAGGGTGCCATCGTCGTCACGATCCAGTCCGTCGGTGATCAGCATGACGCGCGCGCGCTGGCCCAGGACGCGGCGCGACCACCACCGGTTGAAATCGGCGAGCGCGGCACCCATGCGCGTGCCTCCTCCCCAATCCGGCACGGCGTGGGAAATCGCGGCCAGCGCGGCATCCGCATCGCGCGCTGCCAGCAGCCGTGTGATGCGGGTGAGCCGCGTGCCAAACACGAATGCCTCTACCCGCGCCCGCAGTTGCGCCCGTGCAAACGCGTGGATGAAGTGCAGCGTCATGCGGGTGCCCTGTTCCATCGACCCGGAGATATCGGCGACGATGACCCAGGGGGGTTCGATGCGCCGGGGCCGGCAGCGCTTGATCGGCCACGCATCACCGCCCAACCGCGTGGCCGCTTGCGCGCTGGCGCGCCAATCGATCACGCCGCGATGCGGTGATCGTTCGCGCCGCCGCGTCGGAACCTTGGCGCTGTGCCACTGCAGGCGCGCAATCACGCGCTTTGCCGCGTCGAATTCTTCCGGCGACATCGATTCGAAATCGACATGCCGCAATCGCTCTTCGTTGGAGAACGTCAAGGCGGCATCCAGCTCCATGCGTTCTTCCTGCCGCGCTTGGGACGGCGGCGCGTGCGGAAACAATGCGGCCGCCAATCGCCGGCGTGTCTCGGCGCCGTGCGCGCGGCCCTCGATTTTCGGCAACAACAGCGCACGCATCTTTCCCGCCAGGTCCGGGTCGCGCCAGAACTGGTCGAAGGCTTCCTCAAAGATGGCGGCGTCGTCGTGCCTTGAAAGCAGTGTGGACGACAGCGCGGATTTCACCACGGCGCGATCATGGACACCGGCGACCTTGAGGGCCTGCAACGCGTTGGCCGCGCGGTCCGGGCCGCAGGGAATGCCCGCCGCTCGAAGGATGCGCGCGAAGTGCACGACATTCCGCGCAATTTGGGTCATGGGCTTTTCACTGACGAACAGTCAGGTGCGCAGGTGTCCGGCGCCACACCTCAAGACACGCTCTCCAGCAGGGCCACCGCACCCAATCCGCCATCGGCACAAATGCTCACGATGGCACGTTTGCCCGGCCCCATGGCGTGAAGTTCCTTGGCCGCCTGGGAGAGGATGCGCGCACCGGTGGCGCCGAACGGGTGTCCAATCGCGACGCTGCCGCCATTCGGATTGAGACGCTCCCAAGGGAACTTGCCCATCGGGGCGCTGATGCTCACCTTCTCACGCACGAAAGCCTCACTCTCGATCGCCGCGACGTTACACAGCACCTGTGCGGCAAAGGCCTCGTGAATTTCCCACAGGTCGACGGCGCCCAAGTTCATCGCATTGCGTGCCAGCAGACGCGGAATCGCATAGGCGGGCGCCATCAGCAAACCTTCCGCAAAAATGTCCACGCCGCTCATCTCATAATCCAGCAGCCTCACGCGCGGCGCATTCGCCGGGAGTTTCTTGAGACCCTCCTCGTTCGCCACCCAAATGGCGGCGGCACCGTCAGTCAATGGTGACGCATTGCCCGCTGTGATGGTGCCGGCCTGGCGGTCGAATGCGGGGCGCAAGCTGGCAAGCTTTTCAAGCGTGGAATCCGCGCGCGGAATCCCATCTTTGGCGGCGCCGTTGACCGCGTGGATCAGGTCGTCGAAGAAGCCGCCAGCCATTGCCTTGACCGCGCGCTGGTGGCTGTCGAACGCCATGCGATCCTGCGCCTCACGCGGAATCTTCCACTGCTTGGCCATTTCTTCGCAGTGCTCACCCATGCTTTTGCCGGTGACGCGGTTCTTGACGCTGGGGATGTCCAACCGGAGGTGCTTCAACTTCACGCTGGTGAGGACGTCGATGCGCTGCCCGAGGGACCGCGCCTGCATCAAGGCACGCAGCCAGTTGGAAAACCCCTGTGTCAGCCCGATCTGCACTTGGCTCATGGCTTCCACACCCCCGACCAGGGCGAGCGAGCGGTCGCGGGTGAGCATCCCGGCCGCTTCAAACACGCCGACCATGGACGTCGCACAGGCCTGCACGGTGGATACTGCTGGAATCGTCGGATCGAGTTTTGCATCGAGTAACACTTCGCGCGCCAGGTTGCTCCAGCGTAGAGATGGAATCACGGTGCCCCACACCATGACGTCGGGCGGGGCCACCTTGGCCATTGCCTGGGCGACGGGAACCGACAACTGAATGGCATCGAGGCTCGCCAACGGGCCATCCACTTTGCAAAACGGCGTACGCACGCCTGGAACGAGATAAACGTTTGACATGGGATTCCCTTCTGGAAAATTCGATCAGGCGCGTCGCGATTCGATCGGATACATTGGATCGGAATAGCCGGGGGTGGAGGGATGACCGGGCCGGACCCACGAGTCGACCAGGGCCTCGTCTTCCGGCGTGATGGCACATTCCAGCGCCCCGAAGTAATCTTTCCATTGTGCGAATGTGCGCGGCCCGGCAATCACCGAGGAGACCGCGCGATGCGCCAGCACCCATGCGGTCGCGAAGTGCGGCAGGGCGCGACCGCCCGATTCACAGTGCGCCATGAGCCGCGCCGCGATGTCCAGCGACTCCTTGCGGAATTCCGTCTGCATCATGCGCGCATCGTTGCGCCCCGCGCGCGTATCGGTCGGCGGCGCGACGCCGGGCATGTATTTGCCCGACAACACGCCGCGCGCAATGGGGCTGTAAGGCACCACCCCGATGCCGTGTGCCAGGCAGGCGGGCAAAATCTCGTTTTCCGGCATGCGGTTGAGCAGGTTGTAATACGGCTGGCAGGCCACGGGACCGGGCATGTTGAGCTGCCGCGCCAAATGCACGGCCTCGTTGATGCGAAAGCCGCGAAAGTTGGAGATTCCCCATGCGCGGATTTTTCCGTCTCGGAGCAATGTGTCCAGCGCGCGCAGCGGTTCTTCCAGATTCAAACCCAAATAGTCGCGGTGCAGGTAGTACAGGTCGATGCGATCCGTATTGAGGCGTTTCAGGCTCGCCTCGCACTCGCGCATCATCCAGGACCGCGAGTAGCCCGCCTCATTGGGGTCGTCGCTCATCCGGTTGCCCAGTTTGGTCGCCAGCACCCACTGGTCTCGCTGTCCGTTCAACAGCTCGCCGACCATTTCCTCGGACTTGCCCTTGGAGTACACATCCGCGGTATCGATGAAATTGACCCCGTGCTCGCGCGCGTGCGACACGATGTTGCGTGCCTCGTCGTGCGCGGTCTGGTCGGCAAACATCATGGTGCCGAGGCACAGCTCGGAGACTTTCGTTGCGGAAGATCCCAACTGGCGGTAACGCATGGTCCTGTGCTCCCTGGATTTGGTTCTATTTTGGTGCCGGCACGACGATGCCGCCGACATGCCCTGCAGTTCGCTCGACATTCCGTTCACTTCGCCTTGCATTGCAGCTGGACCAATTCAACGCGCCGATTTTTTGCGCGGCCCTGCTCAGTCGCATTGTCTGCCACGGGTTGGGACTTTCCAAAACCCTTGGAGGTCAGCCGCAATGCGTCGACGCCCTTGCCTGCGAGCCACGCGCGCACGCTGGCCGCGCGCGCGTCGGACAGCTTGAGATTCGATTCCTCGCCGCCCACTGCATCGGTGTGACCCCGAACCTCGACGGGCCCCGCCACAGACTTGATGAGCGCCGCCGCCTTGGCGAGCACAGGTTCGGATTCCGGCTTGATCGTGGACTTGTTGAAATCGAAAAACACGCCATAGAGCGGAACCTTGCAGTCCTTTTTCAATTTCGCAGACCAGTCCTCGGCGCCCGCATCGGTCACGGCGAAACTCAACGAAGCGCCGTATTCGTAGGTCATACGCGCCCAAATGTCGCGTCCCTGTTGCGCGTAGCGCGCGATGATCTCCCCCGCATCCTTGATTCGTCCGGCCTCCGGATAGATCACGGTCCACCCTGCCGCAAGCAGCGCCTTGTGGTAATCCTCGATGAACTGCAGCTTCGACAACGCGGCCGGCGCCTGGTAACCGCGCAACACCGTGGAAGTACCGGCCAGCCGCGCTTCCTGCCCGCTTCCCGGAATGCCGACGTCGAGCGGATCGCTGGCGCGCGCTTGTCCCTCCTTGCGCATGGACCCTTTGGGGGGCAACAGGTACGGGATGTCATCCTTGTCCGCGTACTTTTCCGGCACCGGCTGGGGTTTGGGCAGGGCAAATGCCGCTTGCTGCCCGGCCGGTTCCACCAACTCCACCGTCACATAAGCTTGCGGCGCGTCGACCGACACCTTGATCCACGCTTCGGCACCCGCCGCGCCACGCTTCAAGCTGAACACATCCTTGTTGGCGTTGACCCATACCAGTTGCCAACCCGCCTTGCCAAGCGCGCCGCTGACCGACTTGAAAATGCGCTCTTCGCTGCCGTTGTAGAACCCCAGTGCCGGCTCTCCGGGCGCCGGTGCGTAATTGAGGGTGCGCACGACGCGTTTGCCGCGAACGACCGCGATCTTGCCGTCCTTGCTGGCCGGAATTTCGGCCTCGGCGACATCCTCAACGGCCAGTTCATTCGACTCGCGCAAACCGATTTGCGCCGGGAAAGGCACGCTGGCCGGAAAGCCAAAATCCGCGAGGGACACCATGGGCAGGAAGGCGGCGGAGGCCAACAGGAAACGGGCCAACTGTTGAATCAATCGGGTCATGGGCTGTCCTTGGTCAGGTCGATGCGTGATTATGCTGCCGCCGCATGCGCCGCACTGCGCGTGCCTACCACTTGCAACCTTTCTCGGTCAGTGCATCGCGGACCAGCGGGATGACCGCCGCCAAGCCCATCTCCGAATAGGCGTCCTTGCACTCGGGGCGCTTCAGTGCTTTATCAAAGGCTTTTTCAACATCCTTCTTGGGTGCGGGCGGCGCCGTGAAAAATGGAAGTGCGGTGCGCGGCCCGGTACCTTCACGCGCGATCTGCCGGGCGCGCTCTTTCAAGCTGTCCAAATCGGTTTTTGGCAACGCGGCGGGAGGAGACGCACCGAATGTCGGCAGGCGCGGATCGGCACGCGGCGACACGATGGCCGATTCGCCTGGCGGTGGGGAGATGGCTCGTGCACTGGCCTCCCGCGGCAACTCTGGAGCAGGCGCTGAAGGCGGCTTGGCCGTTTCCGGCGCGCGCTCGGGCTCTGCACGCGTGTACTCGCGTGCAGCGGCAAACTCTTTCTCCAACTTGGGCGCGGCGACCTTTTCGATGGTTGGCGGCACTTGGACGGCCACATCGGAGGGTTTGGTGAACTCAGGCGACGCGAACTCCCGATCGACGCGCGCGGGAACGACCGGCGCCAGCGGGGCCAAGGGCTGCGCGAGTGCACTCGGCGCCTCCAGTGCCTTGGACTGCGCAGGAGTGGCAAAGGACTTGAGGGCCGGTGCCTCGACCGGCGCGAGCGGTGCCGGCGCCGTGACACGCACGCTTGAAACGCTGGGCGACGCCTGCACGATTTCCTTGACCACGGGCGGTGCGATCGGCTGGAGCGTTGAAAGCATGGGGCGTTCGGCGGGTTTCAACTCAACAGGCCGCGCGAATTCGGTGTGGATCGTCGCTTGAGGGACCGGGGCCAGCGGTGCGGGAAGCCGTACCGCTTCCGGTACTGGGGGGGCGTCTGCAAACGTGGCGGTAGTTGACGGTGCAAGCACTGGAGGCAGGGGTTCAGCCCGAAAACTGTTGGTTGGAACGGCTGGCGGGGCTGCCAAGCTGGTCTCAACCTGCGGTGTCGCAATCGGTTGCAATGCGGTTGGCACTTCCACCGCAATGCGTGGCGTGGTCGCAGTGGGTTCCGGGACGACCGGAGAAACACGGGGGCGCGATGCGTCTGATGGAATCACCTGCGAGCGAGGGGCCGGCGACCGAACCGTCACGCGCTCCACTGCGGGTGGTGCATTGAGGGACACCAGGATAGACCCATGCCCGCGCGCACCTGCGCGGCTGTCCCCGCCGCGCGTATCGCCCAGCGCGACGATGGCGAACACGTGGAGCAGCATCGACAACACAACGTATTGGTCGATACCAGGCCGGCTGAAAAACGAATCGTCTATGCGCTCAACGGCGAGCGTGCGCGAAATATTCAAGGAAGCGGGGGTTGCGTGGACATGCAAGGAATACGAACGCTACCAGCAATTCGATGCGATGCGCGTTGATCCGTTCCCGCTTTTCCGTTACGGCTGGACCTGCATGAAATCGTCAAACACAAGCTCCGGCGCGGCATTTGGGACGCTTCCGCCCCAAACGCCGCGCCAGTCAACGAGTTTCGCCTGTCATTGCTTCTTCAAATGCTTGTCCAGAAACTCCACGATCTTGCGGTTCGCTTCCATGTTGTTCTTCGGTTTTGTGAAGCCGTGGCCCTCGTCGGGGAACACCACGTACTCCACCGGCACACCGTTTTTCTTCACCGCTTCGACGATGTCGTCGGATTCGGGCTTGATCACACGCGGGTCATTGGCACCTTGGATCACGATGAGCGGCGCGCGGATCTCCTTGGCATGGAACAAGGGGGAGGTGGCGATGAGGAAATCGCGGTCCTTGACCGGATCGCCGATTTCCTCGTACAGCGCCTTGCGGAACGATTCCCAATACGGCGGAATGCTCTCCAGCGTGCGGAGCCAGTTGGTGACGCCAAAGATGTTGACGCCCACTTTGAACGCCTCCGGCCGGAAGGCAAGTGCTGCCACTGTCATGTAGCCGCCGTAGCTGCCCATGATGCCGATGTGTTCCAGATCGATACAGCCCAGGCTCGCCAAATAGGTCTTCGCCCCTCGATGTAGTCCCACAGCGGCTCGCGGCCGTGCTTCTTGTCGTCGGCGGCGAAAAAGGTCTTGCCGTAGCCGGAGCTGCCGCGATTGTTGATGCTCAACACCACGTAGCCATTGTTGGCCAGATATTGCGCCCATGAATAGTAACCGCGCACCGATTGCCCGCCAGGGCCACCGTGCACATCGATGACCGCAGGAAGTTTGTTTGTGGACGATGCACCGTGTGGCTTGTAGAGGATCGACGGAATCACCATGCCGTCGAAGGACTTGAAGCGCACCACCTCGGCTTCCACCAGGTCGTTGGCGTTCACATCTTTCGAGAGGCTTTGCGTGAGCTGGGTGACTTTCCCGGTCTTGAAGTCGTAGCTGAACAGATTGCTCGGCGAACGATCGCCGTTGAGACGGAACGCCATTTTGCTGCCTGACTTTGAAAACGTGACACCGAGAATCTGGCCGGCCGGCAGTTTCGGCAACGCCACCGGCTTTTCGCCATCGCCTTCCACAATGCGAATCACCGTGCTGGCATCCTGGTTGATCCCCGTCACACGGTAGCGTCCATCGCGCGAGTAGTACGTGAAGACAATGTCCCAATCGGCCTTTTCATGTTCCTTGACCTGCCCGGTGGCCAGATCGTAGGACTTGATGCGCATGAACTCGCTGCCCTCGTCGGTGCGGAACAGCAACCGCTTGCTGGCCGGATCGAAGGTATCGCCCGTGAACTGCGCATTGCCGGTGTGCGGCGAAAGGTGCTTGGTTTCGCCCTTGGTCACGTCGTATAGATACAGGTCGGAGTCGTTGGTGGTGTTGGTCTTGCCCAGCGCAATCCATTTCTCGTCGCGGCTGATGGCGGAGACGTTCAGCCCCTTTTCGTTCTTGTACAGCATCTTGCGCTCGTAGGTCTTCGCGTCGTAGCGATAGGCGTCGAAGAACTTCGGATCGCGCTCGTTGGTCATGACGTAAAACGCGCTGCCGTCCGGGCTCCAGCCGCCGAATTGCGCTTTCAATTTGTCGCCCGGCGTGAGATCTCTCTCCTTGCCATCGAGCTCGCGCACGAACAGATGATTGTTCTCGTCGCCGGCGTTGTCGCGCGTAAAGTGAATCCGGTCGTCGTTCGGAAAGTACGACACGGCAAACGTCGAGTCCTTGGTGGATTTCGTCAGCGCCTCGGCCTTGCCGCCTGCGGCGGGCACCGCGTAGGCGTTGAAGGTGCCCGACTCGTCACTGGAAAACATGATGCGTTTCTCGTCGGCCGAGAACGAGGCCCCGGTGATGCGCTTGGTCGCGAAGAACTGTTCGATGGTGTATTTTTTGACCGCTTTTGAAGGCGTGGCGGGCTTGGCAGGCGCAGCCGAGGCCTGCAGGGTAACCCCGGCAAGTCCGGCCGCCACCGCGATTGCGCAAATCTGGCGCAAGTTCATGGGAAAACTCCGGTGGAAAGTCGAACGCGCATTCTAAGCTTGAGTAAACCGGAGCACACCTCGAACCGTCCCACTTAAACTGCAGTTCATGGACGCATTTCTGCATTCCAGACTGGCTGTTGTCGATCTTGAAACCACGGGCACTGCTGCCACGGCGGATGCCATCACCGAAGTCGCGATCGTTCTCGTCGAATCCGGCCAGGTCGTCGAGGAATGGTCATCTTTGGTCAACCCCGGCACCACCATTCCACCCGAAATCCAGGCGCTGACCGGCATCACCGACGCGATGGTGGCCGATGCGCCAGCCTTCGAGGACATCGCCGACGAGATCATGGCGCGCCTCGAAGGGCGATTGTTTGTCGCCCACAACGCCCGGTTCGACTATGCGTTCCTCAAGAATGCCTTTCGCCGCGCAGGCATGGTCTTTTCGTCGGATGTGCTGTGCACCGTTCGCCTGTCGCGCCGATTGTTCCCGGAGCATCACAAGCACAGCCTGGATGACTTGATCGCGCGCCATCAGTTGGATGCCGCCTCACGCCACCGGGCGCTCGGTGACGCGCGGCTGGCCTGGCAATTCATGCGGTGCGTGGTGGACACCAAGCCCGTCGAGGACATAGCTGCCGCCACCAAGTACCTGTTGAAGATGCCGAGCTTTCCGCCGCAACTCGACGCGACGGCCCTGGAGAACCTGCCGGACGGGCCGGGCATTTACGTGTTCTACGGCATCAACGAGATGCCGATCTATATCGGGAAAAGCGTGAACCTGCGGGATCGCGTGCGGTCGCACTTTTCTTCCGACCATCGCAACTCCAACGATGTTCGACTCTCATTGGAAGTCCGGCGCATCGACTTTGAGGAAACGGCCGGTGAATTTGGCGCTTTACTGCGCGAGTCTCAGCTGATCAAGTCCGTGAAGCCGCTTCGCAACATCCGGCTGCGCAAACAGGCGGCCATGGTCTTTGTGATGTTCGATGATCTCTCGGAGACTCATCGCTTCGTTTCCGTGGACGACGTGGATGTCGACGCTACGGTCAGCGTTCGCCGACTATTCGGACCGTTTTCGACCAAGGCGCTGGCCAAGGCCCACCTGGTCCGGCTGGCCGGGGAGGCCCGGCTTTGTTGGCATGCGCTCCACCAGACGCCCCCCGGAGCCCCCTGCTTCGCGCGCCAGTTGAAGCGATGCGCCGGTTACTGTGTCGGCGCCGAAAGCCTGGCGAGCCACAACGCGCGGCTTGTCGAGGCTTTGGCGGATCGGATGTTCCCCGCATGGCCCTTTGACGGGCCGATCGCGATTCGTGAAACGCATCCTGATCACGGGTGGCAACGCCTGCACGTGTTTGACCGATGGCGTTTCCTCGGGACTGCGAAAACGGAAACCGAGGTCCACGAGTTCGCCGGCGGCGGGCGCGACGCGGAATTTGACGCGGACATTTTCAAGCTGCTCTCAAGGTGGTTGGGAGACCATGGACGCGAAAGCGTCCTCCCGCTCAATCGACCGACCTGAGTTCTCGCGCGTCTCCGCGGTCAGCGGGGCTTGTTGACGGCCTCCCAGAATTTTTGTGCGCGCGTCTCGCCGCGCGACATGCGGATCAGGTCCCGCGTCTTCTCCAAGACGCCCTGCAATTCGACCGCGGTTTTGCAGCGCTCGATCTTGAGCGCGATGGATTCGCCCTCCGGGCCGAGCATTTCCTCGATCGCCTTGACGGCTGCTCGCTGTGCCGCGTGCAGGTCCGCAACCTGGATGCCCGGCGCTGCGCCGGCGGATGCCTGCGCCGGTGGACTTGCGACGGCCGCAGGCTGTGCGCCACCGGCTGGCTCGATGAACCCACCTGCCAGCAATTCAGCAAGCAGGCTCTCCCCGTTGTCCCGAACATCGGTGATGATCTCCGCCGCGTCGCGTTCACCATTGACCAGCACCAGCGCCATGCGCAACTTGATGCCCAACCGGTGAGTTCGCTTTTCGATTTCCTCGAGTCCCTTCGCCGTCTTGCGAAAGACCGCGCTGCCTTGGATGCTGTTCATGAGCCCTCCCGCGACATGGCCCATTGTGGACCTGTTTTGGGGCGATGGGTATCCTGCGGTGCAGCACGCGTAAACTCATGTGATGCACCTTTGCATCGGGCCCCTTGCGACATACTCACTGAGGTCATTCCTGGGGGCCGCGTGTACCCTGTTGGTCACCGGTGTGGCCCACGCGCAGACCGCTCCGCCCGCAGCCTTGGCTGCCGGCCAAAGTGGCGATCAAGTCTGCCTGCGTTGCCACAGCGTGGACGAGGCCAAGCCGATCCTGTCCATCCACCGCACGCGACACGGCGTCGCGCCGCAACCGGGCTGCCAGGCCTGCCATGGATCGAGCCGCCCCCACGTCCTGTACAAGGAAGCGGAGTCGTCCGGACCGCGGCCGGCGCCGGACTTCAATTTCTCGGGTCGTGAACGTTCATCGCCGGACATTCAGAACCGCACCTGCCTCAATTGCCACAACTCAGGCAAGCGCGCGCATTGGCGCGGGAGCGCGCACCCGGCCAATGACGTCACCTGCGCGCAGTGCCATACCATTCATCAGCCGACAGACCCCGTTCTTTCGAAGGACACGCAGCGCGACGTGTGCTTCAAATGCCACAAGACTCAACGCGCGGAGGCGCAGGCATTGACCACTCACGGCGCGGCCTCCGGAAAGGTCCGGTGCGCGGATTGCCACAACGCGCACGGCAGCGTGGGCCCCAAACTGCTGCGCGAGCCGCATGTGAATGACGTGTGTTTTACGTGTCACGCCGGATTGCGCGGCCCGTTCCTATGGGAGCATCCGCCGGCCAGCGACGACTGCACACACTGCCACACCCCCCACGGATCCAACGTGGCCCCGCTGTTGAAAGCGCGCCCCCCATGGCTGTGCCAGAGCTGCCATGCAGGTTCGGTGCATACCACGCAGGCACTTTCCGGAAGAGCCGCGGCGCCCGGCATTGGCGGCACCAATCCCTCGGTGCTGTTGCTCGCACGCGCCTGTCTCAACTGCCACTCTGCCATTCACGGCAGCAACCATCCCTCCGGGGTCCGGTTCACACGATGAAGCGGCGCTTTCTTGCACTCCTGTTGATCGCCGGCCCGGCATGGGCGGGTGACACGCAGGCGCCGCCCACGGAAGAGGAAAAATGGGACGAACTGGTGCGTCCGCAAAGCCGCCTCGAATGGGGTGCCGGCACCGCACGCGGCAACACCTTTCTCGGCGGCAATTTTGTCGATCTCAAGCCGGAGTTCGGGATTCTCAATTTCGAGTGGCGCAGCCGGCAAATGCGCCTGGGCAATCCGGACGATGACCATGTGCGCTGGCGTGTTGAAGGGCGCGACCTCGGGCTTGCCGCGCGATCGCTGCAGGCCGAGTGGGGCCAGCTGAACGTCGTGCGCGTCGGCGCATCGCATGACCGGATGGTCCGGCATGCCAGTGATACCTTTCAGACACCCTATGAGGGCGCCGGGACGAGCGTCCTGCGGCTTCCAGCCAATTTTGTGAGAGGCGCCGATACGGGCGGCATGCGCGAGCTGGCCAACAGCTTGACGCGATGGCCCATCGAGTCCACACGCAACCGCAATGAATTGACCGCGACCTGGTGGCCGGATCCGGATTGGGAAATTTCAGCGCGCTGGCGTCATGAAACACAAGAAGGCCTCAAGGTTCGGCGCCTGGAGTTCGGCGGCGCTCCCCAGGTGGGGCGCAGCACCCCGTTGCCTGAGCCTGTGGATACAGTCACCCAATTGATCGACTTCACCGCAAGTTACACCGGTGAAGCGGAGCGCTTCTCGTTCGGCTACCACGCATCGCTGTTCGACAACCGCGCCGATCCGCTGGTCTGGCAGAACGCGTATTCGAGCACGCCGTTCACCGGGGCCAATTCCGGCTTGCCCCCGGGATTTCCGATCGACACCGGTCGTGCCGGCAAGGTGCCTGATAACCGCCTTCAGCGAATCGATGCACAGGGCATCTGGGATTTTTCCAATACAACGCGCCTGGCCCTCACCCTGCGTCGCGGGCGCGCCACACAGAACGACCTGTTCCTGCCCTACTCCATCAATGCCGGACTGCTCAATTCGCCGCTGCCGCGGCCATCGCTCAATGGCATCATCGACACCACCTTCGCGTTCGCGCGATTGACGTTGCGACCGCAGCGTGGACTCAACCTGTCCGCCACGCTCAAGTTCGACCAACGAGACAATCGCACGCCGATTTCAGAGTTTGCATACGCGGGCGGAGATGCCGAGATTCAACCGGTGGCCGGCAGCGCAAGCGACGATGTGCGGAGAAACTTGCCGCGCAGCCGGCAAAACTTGAATGCGACCGTGGAGGCGGACTGGCGTTTGTCACCGTCATCCGCGCTCAAAGGGGGATGGGAGGTCGAGTCGATTTCGCGACGCTTCTCGGAGGTCGAAACCACGCGCGAGCAGACCATTCGGTTGGACTTGCGTCACACCGGGAGCTCGCTGTGGGTGCTCAACGCCGGCCTCGCGGCCAGCATGCGGCGCGGCACGGACTATCTGGCCAATTCGCCCTTCGTTTCCAGCCATTCGGCCGCACTGATTGAATCCTTGCTGCGCGCGGGCAGCTGTACCGTACCGGTGGATTGCGTGCGCGCCGGCCCGTTCCAGACCAAGCATTTTCTCGCGGACCGCAACCGTCATCTGGCGCGCGGCATCGTGGGACACCAGCCCGGCGGCCCTTGGTCGTGGTTGGTGCGCGCGGAGGCGGCACGTGACAACTACCCCCATACGCCTTTCGGACGCGAGCGCAACGGCCGCTGGACAGTGAACGCGGACTTGAACTGGCAGCCCGAGAATTCCCTCGGCGCAACACTATTCGTCACGCGAGACCAACAATCTGTGGCTCAACGGACGCGCCAGATCGGCGTCACTGGCGCCATCAACCCCGTTGATGCTGACTGGACCCACGACACCCATGAGCGGACATGGACCGTGGGCTCGACCTTCAAATGGAGCGAGCTGGCGGGCGGGCGGCTGGCGATGGAGGCCAGCGCCCTGGCGGTGCGCGGCTCGATTGAAGAGCTCACACGCGCCGGTCCGGCCGCGCCGGCATCGCAGAATCCGTCGTCGCCCTTGCCGGACACGCGCTACCAAGCGCTGGATACCCGATTCACGGCGACGTGGCGCATGGATCGCGCGACGCAATGGAAACTGCAGGCCAGCCATCGACGCATCAAGCAATCCGACTGGGCGTTTGCCAACCTCGGCGCGTCGACGCTTCCGAACCTGGTCGGCTCGCTGGAGCAATCGCCGGACTACGGCGTGCGGGTGCTGAGACTGTCCTGGGTGAGGACGTTTCGCTGAATAGGGAACAGCCTACCGCGCGTTGCAGCGCGACCCGTAGGGAACAATGTCTTTGGTATTTCCCGCATTGACCACCGAGGAATCGGGACGCCAACGCGCTGCCTCTTCGGCTTTCCCCACGGCGGCGAGATTGGCCGCCAATTTGGCGCGGGCATCAGCCCACTGCGCCATGCTGAGCTGCGCAGCCTCGCGCTTCTCGAGATCGGTCATCAAGGGCATCAAGTGCAGGACCGCCGTCGCCGGCTTCTTCTCTGCCGACGCAAGGCTGCCCAATTCGTACAGGGCCCGGGCGGTCGCGACATTGCCTTTTCGCGCAATCTCCAATGCGCGTTCGAGAAACGTTGCGGCCTCGGAAAACTGGCACAACACGCCCATGGCGCGACCGTAATCAAGGTGAAGCTCGCTCCACTCGGCGGGCTTTCGAGGCCGATCGGGGTGATTGATGGCTTCGGCGTAATTGGTGGCTGCATCCTGCCAATCGCCACGTTGGCGTGCCTTTTGCGCGCGTTCGATGTACTCGTCGTATTCGAGCGCGGCCCAGCAGGGCAGCGCGATGGCAAGCAAGCCAACGATTGCCGCCAGGCGGCGCACCGATTTGGTTAAGGACAAGGGCATCGGCAAAGTATAGGCGCCGCAAAAGCAAACGGGGCAGCGTGGCTGCCCCGTTTGAATCGGACGATTGCGTGAATTACTTCTTCGGTGCGTCCTTCTTCGCGTCTACCTTCTTCGGCTCTTCCTTCTTTTCCGGTTGCTTGGCGATGATCATGTCCTTGATCGCGTCGTATTCCGCCTGGGTCAGGATCTTCTTGGCGACCAGTTCGTCCTTGCCACCCCAGGGGCGGCCCTTGATGATGGCCTTGGCCTTGGCCTCGCCGATCTTCGGCAGGGACGCCAATTCCTTGTCCGTCGCCGAGTTCAAATCCATCGGCTCCTTCTTGGCGTCTGCCTTGGCATCGGCCTTGGCGGCGGGGGCCGCAGCGGGTTTGGCGTCCGCTTTCGCGGCAGGGGCCGGAGCGGCGGCCGGCTTGGCGGGTTCTTGCTTTTGCGCCATCGCGGCGCCGCTAACTCCAACAAGACCGATCAACAGAGCGGCCAACAGGGTGCTGACTTTTTTCATTGGAACTCCTGAGCTAGGAATGAGTGAGTGGATGAATCGGCCCGGCTGCGGCTCCGAGGCGTTGCGATTAAATCACAGGTGATACATTGATGCCTGAATTCCGGCTGCAATGACCCGTGTGTCCGCCTAGACTTAACGCCATGCACACCCACAGGTTTACAACACAGGCGGATGAGTTCTGGGGGGCGGTCGAGCGACGCGATCGCGGCTACGAAGGGCTGTTTTTCCTCGGGGTCAGAACCACCGGCATCTTCTGCAGGCCGGGATGCCCCGCGCGCACGCCGATGCGGCGCAATGTCGAGTTTTTCCCGGATGCGCAAAGCGCCCTGTATGCCGGTTTTCGCGCATGCCGGCGATGCCGGCCATTGGCGAGTTCCACGGCAAGCTTTGCCCTCGCGAACAAGCTAAAAGCTTGGGTGGATAGCGACCCTGCACGCCGGTTCCGTGAGCAGGATTTGCGGATTCAAGGCATCGACCCCTCCACCGCGCGCCGTCAATTCCAAAAGGCTTTTGGCATGAGTTTTCACGCCTACCAGAGGGCCCGCCGCATGGGTGCGGCACTTCATCACGTCCGCAAAGGTGCGCCGGTGATCGAGTCGCAGTTGGCGCACGGTTTCGAATCCGCATCGGGATTTCGCGAGGCATTTGCCAAGGTTTTTGGGGCGCCGCCGTCCAAAGCGGCGAGCATTCGTACGTTGCTTGCACGCTGGATCGAGACCCCGTTGGGTGCCATGCTCGCAATCGCCGACGATGAGGGCCTTCATCTCCTCGACTGGGTGGATCGTCGCGGACTGGAGCGCGCCATCGGCCGCTTGAAGTCACGGCTGAAAGTGGCCATCGTGCCGGACAGGCACGTGGTGCTCGATCAGGCTGCAAGGGAAATCGAGGAATACTTTGCGGGGACGCGCCACAGGTTCACCTTGCCCCTGGCGCCGCAAGGAACACCATTCCAGCAAGCGGTTTGGAAACTACTGATGCAGATCCCCGCCGGGGAGACGCGAACTTACGGCGGATTGGCCGTCGCGCTGGGCCAGCCCACGGCCGTGCGTGCCGTGGCGAGAGCAAATGGCGACAACTTTCGGGGTATTGTCGTGCCTTGCCATCGCGTCGTTGGCGCAGACGGAGATCTCACCGGATACGGCGGCGGGCTGGCGCGAAAGCGGTGGTTGATCGAGCATGAGCGCGGGATGGCGGATTGAATTTTCGCGGCCGCTTGCAAACACCATTGGCGCACCATGTTTTTCACCTGAACACGGGTAGCCAAACTCAAGCGCTGACGCGGCGCTCCGGGCGAAAGTGACTGGAACGCCGCTCTGGTGCCAGGGTTTTGCTTGGCCGTATTCCAGCCGGATATCGTTCGGATTCAAGCTGATGACCCTGCCATGTCCATGTCACTGCGATTGAAGACCTCAAAGGCAGAATCCAAACGCGCTGGCGAGGCATTTTCTACAATACCGGGCACGTGCAGACAGATGCACAACGATTCTGGCGGGCCGCGTTGATGACTAGGCACACAATTCTTGATCATGCACTGGCAGCCCTCTGCATTTGCGCCGCCAGCACCTTCGCTGGCGCTGGGGAGCCTCATTTCCCAGGCAAATCATGGGAGCCAATTGCGCAACCCGAAACGCTGGGCTGGGACGCTGCCAAGCTCAAGGCAGCGCGCGACTACGCAAAGTCAATCCCCACCGCAGCCGTCATGATCATCGTCGATGGACGCGTGCTGGCCGAGTGGGGCGACACCGCGGGGAAATACAACGTCCATTCCATCCGCAAGAGTTTTCTCAGCGCGCTCTACGGCATCAGCGTGGGTGAGCGCACCATCCGGCTCACGGACACGATGCTTGACCTTGGCATCGACGACAACACGCCGTCGCTCACCGACATCGAGAAAACCGCGACCGTTGGCGACCTTTTGAAAGCGCGCTCCGGTATTTATCACTCTGCGCTGTACGAGGCCGCGACCATGGCCGCCGCGCGGCCGGCGCGCCACAGTTATGCACCCGGTACCTTCTGGTACTACAACAACTGGGACTTCAACGCGCTGGGCACGATTTACGAAAAGCAGACCGGCACGGGCATTTTTGCCGCATTCAAGACCCGCATCGCCGGCCCCATCGAGATGGAAGACTACTGGCCCGGCGATGGCAAGTACTTCACGGGCAGCGATTCAATCCACCGCGCCTACCCCTTTCGCATGACGGCCCGCGACATGGCGCGTTTCGGACTGTTGTTTCTGCGCGAGGGAAACTGGCGCGGCAAGCAGATCGTCCCTAAAGAGTGGGTGGCGGCCAGCACCACGTCCTACTCGGACGCCCGGGCCAATGGCGGCTATGGGTACATGTGGTGGGTGGCGGTCAACGGCAAGCACCTGCCAAATGTCACGCTGCCGGACGGTGCCTACTCGGCGCGCGGCAACGGCGGGCATTACATCTTGGTGGTTCCCAAGTTCGATCTGGTGATCGTGCATCGGGTCAACACGGACCGGCGGGGAACGTGGTGACGCCGAGGCAGTTCGGCGAACTGGTGCGGCGGATTCTGGAGGCGCGAAATCGTGGGGCGAATCTGTAGTTGGCTAAATAGATCTGGAAGTAACGTACAACCCATTTGTCCCTTTCCAGTGAAGGGGCGCTCGGCGTTCAAAGCAATGACCAATTGGCGGGGCCTACTTTAGTATTGGGACTGCAAACCTATCAACGAGAAAGCTGCCGGAAAATCAATTGTCATTCAGTCCGAATGGCATACGTGTGTGCAACCGGAGTTTTAATGGTTTCGAGGCGAATCACATCTGTTTTGTCCATGTCGGGCGACACGCTGCAGTATCGTGAATCTGAAATTTCGTGGCTCGCGGTGGCGCAATTGCCGATTGTCACCGTGTCAGATTTCGCGTAATGCTGCCACCGTCCAAACAAATTGCTGTCTCCATAGGCTGCACCCACGTAGCCTTTTCCATCTGAAATGTCAAAGATGTAATAGATACCGCGCCATTCGGAAAGAGCTCGCCCTCAGCCGTGCAGGCAGAATCCCAAGCTCGTCCCAAGTTAGGGAAATTTCGTCCCAACCCGACGTGGCGGGTGCAAATGCGCTTTCTTCCAAGACTGAAAGTACCGTCATTTCGTTTCGATGTGCGCGTCGCCACCAAGATCTCTGGCGGTGGCCAACTGACGACCAGCTTGCCCTTCCAAGTCGGATAGAAGTCCACCGGTTGAAGGTCAAACCAGAGAACAGAGGGCCGTCCTTCCGCTTCCGTGAATCCGACCATACCATGTGACTTCAGTACGGCATAAGCTGGGACTTCCCAATACTCTTTCAAGGACAATGGCCTGAATGCGCCTATTGAATAGAGTCCTACGAAATGTGCTTTACCGGGTTCCAAGCCGACGAACGACGCTACATATCCTTCGCCAGACAGCGTCTTCATCGCACTTTCGAGTTTTTCTCCTTGCGTTTGTTGATATGCATTGAATAGGCCAGGTTGGTCCTCGGCCAGCCAAGGCAGCACCTTTTTCAGGCCTGGTTCGTATGGGCAATGTCGAAAGACCAACACCCGTGTAGCGTCAAAGTTTTTTACCATCATGAGTTCATTGAGATTCATGGTCTACTCCAAATCACTGAGGATCAAATTGACGTGGTCTGATCTTCGAATTGTGGCCATTTTTTCCTCAATCACACGTCAAGCCGAAAGCAACATATGCGCGACTCGATGCGGTGTTTACTTGAAAACCCTAGAACCCGAGAGCCTTTCCAGCCGCTTTCGGTCTGCAAGCCGCACCAGTCCTAGACTTTCAACTCATCACCCCGTAATACACCCGCGTGTCGTACTCGAACGCCACCCTGCCACTCGCTTGGTGCCGATCGAACATCGCGCGTGCCGCGCGTTCCATCGCCGGGTATCGCTCATCGCTGCGACCGGGCATGTAGGACGAGGACGCGATGCGTCCCATCAGGCCTTCGAAGTCGAAGCGCTGGATGTTGTCAAACGTCACCTGTGAGGGCGCGGCGCCATAGAACGTCGAGAACACGGCGGGGTCCTGCACATTCTTGTGGTTGATCTCGGCGTAGTCGGTGCCGAACTCTGCAAGCAGTTGCTCGTAATCTCGGAGAAACGGTGTTGATTCCGTGCGCCGGTCG
>JBGAUM010000139.1:0-7062 GCA_044228625.1 Usitatibacteraceae bacterium
AAAAGCCGGGGCCACCATCATCAACACCGGCATCGGCTGGCATGAGGCGCGCATCCCGACCATCGCTACCAGTGTGCCGCGGGCGGGCTTTGCGTGGGTCACGAAAAAAATGAAGGGCGAGGTGAACATTCCGCTCGTCACCACCAACCGCATCAATGCGCCGGAGGTGGCGGACCAGATCATTGCCGATGGCTGCGCGGACATGGTCTCCATGGCGCGCCCGCTGTTGGCGGACCCGGAGTTCGTCAACAAGGCCGCACAAGGGCGTGCGGACGAGATCAACACCTGCATCGGTTGCAACCAGGCGTGCCTGGATCATGTGTTCCAAAGAAAGTTTGCCTCGTGCCTGGTCAATCCGCGCGCCTGCCACGAAACCGAAATCGTGTTCACCCAAGCCCCTGCAAGAAAGCGCATCGCGGTGGTGGGTGCGGGCCCTGCCGGTCTGGCCGCATCGACCGAGCTTGCGGCGCGGGGATACTTCGTCGATTTGTTTGACGCATCGAACGAAATTGGTGGCCAGTTCAACATGGCCAAGCAGATTCCGGGCAAGGAAGAGTTCTACGAGACGCTGCGGTACTTCAAGCGTCGTATCGAAGTGACCGGCGTGAAACTGCAATTGAATCGTCGGGTCAATGCAGACGATCTCAAGGATTACGACGAGGTCCTGCTCGCCACCGGCGTCACGCCGCGTGACCCGAAAATTCCCGGCCAGGATGGCCCCAACGTGTTGAGCTACATCGACGTATTGCTGCACAAGAAGCCCGTGGGCCCGCGTGTAGCGGTGGTGGGTGCCGGCGGCATCGGCTTCGATGTGAGCGAATACTTGGTGCACGACGGTCACTCGCCGACGCTGGATCCCGAACTCTGGCGCAAGGAGTGGGGCGTGGCAGACCCTTCCGTGTTGCGCGGTGGATTGGGCAAGCCCGAAGTCTCGCCGCCCGCGCGCAAGGTCACGCTGTTGCAGCGCAAGGCCTCGCAGCCCGGCAAAGGGCTGGGCAAGACCACGGGCTGGATCCATCGTGCGCAATTGAAGATGAAGAAGGTCGAGATGATCGCGGGTGCGAACTACGAAGGCATCGATGCGAAGGGCCTGCACATCACGTTTGGCGAGCAGCGGCGTGACCCGACCTTGATCGAGTGCGACACCATCGTGCTCTGCACCGGGCAAGAGCCGTTGCGCGAATTGCAGGCCCCCTTGCAAGCGATGGGCAAGAGCGTGCGCTTGATTGGAGGCGCGCTGGAAGCAGGCGAACTCGATGCCAAGCGCGCGATCGATCAGGCAACGCGGCTGGCGGCCACGCTGTGAGCCCAAGCGGTGGGGCCGACCCCAACCCGAACCAGCGCGCGTATCGCCTCACGAACATCGACATGGTGCGCGGCTTGGCCATCGTGCTCATGGCCATCGACCATGTGAGGGATTTTTTCCTCAAAGACAACTTGCAAGACCCGATGGGCGACCCTCACGTCGATCCCGTGTTGTACCTCACGCGCTGGATCACGCATTTTTGTGCGCCGGCGTTCGTACTTTTGGCGGGGACCAGTGCGGGTTTGATGACGGCGAGGAAATCCGCCAGCGAACTGGGTGCATTCCTGTTCAAGCGCGGGTTGTGGCTGCTGGTTGTGGAAGTGGCGGTCATCTCCACCGCCATGTCGTTCGCGCCGTTTGGCATCGAACAAATGGGCGGCAAGACCGTATTGGTGTTGCAGGTGATCTACGCCATCGGTGTCGGGATGATGGTGCTCTCTGCCGCCCAATTCCTGGGTCGGCGTGCGTGTCTCGCGTTGGGCCTGATGATTTTCTTCGGCCATAACGTGCTCGACGCGTTCTGGCCAAACACCGGAATCCTGGAAACGCAGTGGCCGCTCTGGGCCGCGCTGCACAGTCAAATGGCGGTGGCAGCCGGGCCGTTCATGATTCTGTTTGCATATCCACTGTTGCCTTGGCTGGGCGTGATGTTGCTCGGCTTCGGCATGGCAGGCGTGTTCGAGCAAGACGCTGCCGCGCAGAAGTCTTCGCTCCTGAAAATCGCCTTCGGGATGATCGCGCTGTTCCTGTTGCTGCGCGCGTTGGATGGCTATGGCGACACCAACCACTGGCAGATCCATTCCCGCGGTGCCGTATACACGGCAATGGACTTCTTCAACACCTCGAAGTACGGCCCCAGCCTGCAATTCCTGTTGATGACGCTGGGCCCTGCTTTTTTGCTTACGGCATATGCTGACGTTATGTGCGGCCGACTCAAGGATGTGCTGGTGATGTTCGGCCGCGTGCCGTTCGCGTTTTATGTCGCGCACTGGTATCTGATTCATGCAGGCAGCGTCGCCTTGGGTGTTGTGCAAGGGCTGCCTGCCGGTGCGCTGATGACCCACTTCGTGTTTTTTCCCAAGTAGTTCGGTGTCAGCCTGATCTGGGTGTACGTGATCTGGCTTGCGGTGATTACAGCGCTCTACCCGTTTTGCCGCTGGGTGGCGGGCGTCAAATCGCGGCGGCGGGACTGGTGGCTAAGCTATGTCTAAGTCGGTGGCGGGCCGCTTGTCGCGCCGTCAATTCGTCGCCGCGATGGGGGTCTCCGCGGCGGCTTGTCAGGCTGGCGCCTTCGCGCTGTCCGCCCACGCGAACCAGCCTACCACGGATGCCGACGGGCCGCATCATGTCATCGACCTATGGCCGGATGGAGCGATCGGCAAGCCTGCTGGCGCATTGACCGAAACGGTCGTCGAGCGGAGCACCGATCCCGCGATCCACGACCGGCACATTGCCGGCGTCACGCGGCCGCGGCTCAATGTGTTCGTGCCGAACAAGCCCAACGGCGCATCCATCCTGATCCTGCCGGGAGGCGGCTATCGCTGGGTGGTGGTCGATCGCGAGGGGTTCGAAATGGCGCGTTGGCTGGCGGCGCGGGGTGTCACGGCATTCGTCCTGTATTACCGGCTGCCCGGTGACGGCTGGGCGGCGGGACCCAACACCGCCTTGGTCGATGCACAGCGCGCGATCCGCACCATCCGCCATCAAGCCCAGCGCTTCTCGTTGGATCCATCGCGTGTTGCCACCATGGGATTTTCCGCAGGCGGCCATTTGTGCGCCGACCTCATGACCCGCCACGCGGAGCGCGTGCAGCCGCCAATCGATGCCATCGATGCGCTCAGTGCGAAACCGTTCCTCGCCGCACCCGTCTACCCCGTGGTCAGCATGAGCGCGCCGCACGCGCACGCGGGCAGTCGCGAAAGGTTGGTCGGAAAAGATGCGTCACTGGACATCGAACGGCGGCATTCACCGCATCTGCACGTTGCGCGCGACAACCCCCCCGTGTTCCTGCTGCACGCGGAGGATGACAAGTCCGTGCCGGTAGAGAACGCGTTGTTCTTGCGCGATGCTCTCTCCAAGCAGGGTGTGACGACGGAGACGCACCTGTTCACGCGCGGCGGCCATGGGTTCGGATTGCGCAAGGCCGCAGGATTGCCGGTGGGAGCCTGGCCGGAGCTGTTCCTATCTTGGGCGAAGTCCCAGGGCTGGTTCTAGCAATCCACGATAGCATGCACCACGAAACTCAAGGACTGGTGCGGCGATTGGGTCAATATAGGCGTGAACGCCGCGCCAGTGCTTGAGGTTGATTTGCTGACTTTACTTCAAGAGCAACTGCGGCAACCACATTGAAAACGCCGGCACGTAGGTCACGAGAAGCAGCGCCGCGACCAACGCCGTGTAAAACGGCCAGATGGTGCGCATCACTTCGCCAACCGAGATGCCACCGATGGCGCAGCCGACGAACTGCGTGGTGCCGACCGGTGGCGTGTTCAGGCCCAATGCGCAGTTGATCAGCATTACCATGCCGAACTGCACCGGATCCATGCCGAATTTTTCCGCGATCGGCAGGAAGATCGGCGTGCAGATCAGGATCGTGCTGGCCATGTCCATGAAGGTGCCCAGCAAAAACAGGATCAGGTTGATCATCAGGAAGATCATCCACGGGTTGGTGGAGATCGATGCCATCGCCTCGCCCGCGAGGTCCGCCACCGAGTAGAGCGCCATCAGGTACTGGAACATCGTCGACACGCCGATCAACAGCAGCACCACGCCGGTGGTCTTCACGGCTTTGGCCGCCGCCTTGGCGAATTTCTCGCGCGTGAGGCTCTTGTACACCAGCATGGTCAGCAGCAGGGAATAAACGACGGCCACCGCCGCCGATTCCGTGGCCGTGAAGACGCCGGTGAGGATGCCGGCCAGGATGATCACGATGATGAGCAGGCCCGGCGTTGCCGCGGCCGTCGCACGGCCGATCGCAGGCCATCCCGGGAAAGCGCCGGGCGGATAGCCGCGCTTGACGGCGACGATGTACGCCGCCAGCAGCATGCACAGTGTCAACACAAGGGCCGGTACCACGCCCGCTGCAATCAACGAACCGATCGACACCGTTCCACCGGCCGCGAGCGAATAGATGATCATGTTGTGGCTGGTCGGCATCAAAGCACCCACCAATGAGGCATGCGTGGTCACGTTGACCCCGGCCAGGGCGAGCGAATAGATGATCATGTTGTGGCTGGTCGGCATCAGGGCACCCACCAGCGAGGCATGCGTGGTCACGTTGACGGCGTAGTCGGTGTGATAACCCTCTTTTTTCATCATTGGGATCATGACCGAGCCCATGGCCGAGACATCCGCCACGGGTGAGCCCGATACGCCGCCGAACAGCGTGCAGGCCACCACGTTGGACATGCCCAGGCCGCCGCGCACATGGCCCACGAGGCTTCGTGCGAGGGCAACAATCCGGTCGGCGATGCCGCCGTGCAGCATCAATTCACCGCTCAAGATGAAGAACGGAATGGCCAGGAACGAGAAGATGTTCATGCCGGACATCATTTGCTGGAACAGTACCGCCACCGGCAGGCCTTCCACCAGGATCGCGGCGATCGAGGCGAGACCGATGGCGAATGCCACGGGCACGCCGATCAGCAGGAACAGCACAAAGCTGACGCAGAGAATGGTCAAAGCCATGCAGGCTCCACGTCCTTGCCCTGCAGCAAGGCGATGACGTGCTCCAGCGAAAACAACACGATCATTGCGCCCGAAAAACCAAGCGGCACATAGCGCACGGCCTCAGACATGTCGAGATTGGCGATCTTGTAGGCGGCCACCGACGCGCCGAGCACCCACGCGTTATACAACATGGCCGCGCCGAAGCCCCCGACCATCAGGTGAATGACCATCTCGACTTTTCCCCGGATCTTTTCGGGCGCCAGCACCAGCAGAGATTCCATGCCCAAGTGGCCGGCATCCCGGACGCCCACAGCCGCGCCGATCAAGGTCACGTAAAGGATCAGTACGAGGGCCAGGCTTTCGGTCCAGGTCGGGCTGTCGCCCATCACGTAGCGGCCGAACACCTGCCATGCCACGACAATGACGATGAGGACCAGGCCCGCGACGGCGGCCCTCAGGCCGAATCGCGCCAAAACGATATTGCAGCGGGTGAGCATCATTGAACCTTACTTGGTGTCGTTGATGCGCTGGACCAATTCCTTGAGCTGCGGCGTGGCGGCAAATTTGTCCACCACCGGCTTCATGGCCGCGACCCATTCTGCGCGGTTTGATTGCGGCACGATTTCCACCTTCGCCGCCTTGACCTTGTCGCGCGCCTTGCCTTCGCGCTCGTCCCAGAGTTTTCGCTGGTGGATCACCGATTCCTTGGCGGCTTTGCGGATCATCGCCTGGTCTTCCTTCGGCAGCGCATCCCAGATTTTCTTGGAGAACACCAGCACGTCCGGTGCCATCGAATGCTCGGTCAGGTTGAAGTATTTGGCGGCCTCGAAATGGCGCGAGGCGTCGAACGACACCACGTTGTTCTCCGCGCCGTCGACGATGCCGGTCTTCATGGCCGTGAACACTTCGCCCAGGGGCATCGGCGTCGGGCTGCCGCCCATGGCCTGGATCATCGCCACGAACAAGTCCGACTGCGGCACACGCACCTTGAGCCCCTTCATGTCAGCCAGCGATTTCACCGGCCGCTTGGCGGTGTACACCGACCGCGTGCCCCCGTCGTAAAACGCCAGGCCCACGAGGCCCTGCGATTCCATCGCGGCGAGGATGTCGTCGCCCACGGGGCCGTCGAGCACACGGCGCATGTGGGCCGTGTCGCGGAACACGTACGGCAGTGCGATGACCATCGTCTCCGGCACCACGCTGTTCAACGCGCCGGTGTAAATGCGCATCATGTCGAGGCCACCGATCTTGACCTGCTCGATGTTGTCCTTTTCCGTGCCCAGCGCGCCGGAGGGGTACACCTTCACGCCCAGGCGACCCTTGGTCTGCTCGGAGAGCGTCTTGCCCATTTGTTTCACTGCCAGCGTGGTCGGGTAATCCGCCGGATGCACTTCGGCCGAGCGGAAGTCGCTCGCCAGCGCGGGCAAGGCAAGGGCGGACCACATGGCGATCGAACACGCGGCAACCGCTTGCGCAACGCTGGCGGCGGATTTGGCGCGAGATGTTGTCGCCTGCGCGCCGCGCGTGAACTGGCAGGGGTGATGCAGATTCATGGTTTTCTCCTCATCAACTTGTCATTGCCCAGGATCGAGCGCCCCGTTGGTGTCCGATTATGCGGCGGGTCATCCAGCGGTTGCGTGTGCAATGGTGCAGGCCACCGTTGCGGTCGAACCGTTCGACAGACCATACGAAGCCTCCACGCGTTGGCCGGCGCTTACATCGTGAACCCCGGTCAGGGCGCCGCTGGAAATCCAGGTGCCCGGTGCAAGTGCAATGCTTCGCCGGGCCATCAATTCGAACAGGAAGCGTACCGAGCCCAAGGTGCCGTCCGGGAAGGCTGCCGCGGATCCCTGGCCGACGACGGCGCCGTCGATGGCGAGGTGAACCGGAATCTGATCAATGTCGGCCGATCTCCAATTCGCGATTTCCGGACCGACGATCAGGCCATTGTTGTTGCCGAAATCGGAAATGATCACGGGAGGGCCCAGATCATTGATGGTTGCGAGCGGCGAGCTGGCGATTTCAATCCCCACGTGGACCTTGTCGATGAATTCGGCGGCCTCTTCCAACGTGAAATTCATTTTTCC
>JBGAUM010000140.1:0-6767 GCA_044228625.1 Usitatibacteraceae bacterium
AAGGCCCGCCAGCCTTGTACTTTCACGCGGCATATCGCGTGACATCCGCCACACCGGCCGCAGCGAATCCCTCGAAACGCAGTCGGCAGGAATCGCAGGTCCCGCAGGCCCGGCCTTGCGGATCTGCACGGTAGCAAGATACCGTGATTCCATAGTCAACGCCGAGGCGCGTTCCTTCGCGAATGATCTCCGCTTTGGAAAGCTGAATGATCGGCGCATGGATCGTCATGCCTTTTCCTTCGACGCCAGCCCTGGTGGCCAGCCTCGCCATGGCTTGATACGCCGCAACGTATTCAGGGCGGCAATCCGGGTATCCCGAATAGTCCACGGCATTCATTCCGGCAAAGATGTCATTGGCCCCAAGTGTCTCTGCCCACGCCAGCGCAAGTGAGAGGAAGATGGTGTTTCTTGCCGGCACATAGGTCACGGGAATCCCGGTCGTCGGTGCAGTGGGCACTGCAATGTCATTGTCGGTCAGTGCGGATCCGCCCCAACCGGTGAGGTCGAGTTTGACGATGCGATGCTCCACGGCGCCGCCGGCTTGCGCAACACGCCTGGCGGCGTCGAGTTCCGAGCGATGCTTTTGGCCATAGTCGATGGACAAAGCATGGCATGCGAATCCGCTCTCGCGGGCCATCGCCAGGACGGTTGCAGAGTCAAGTCCGCCAGACAGAAGCACGACCGCAGGCTTCGTTGAGGCACCCATCACGCGCTCAAACCCCCCGCCTTTCACCCCAAAGCAACTTGTGCAATTGGAGTTGCATGCGCACCGGCAGGCCGTCGCCGAGGATCCATGACGCAAGGTCTGCCGGAATCACTTGACCAAAGGAGGGCGACAACAACACTGTGCACAGGCGGTCAAGCGCGTGCTCGCGAATGATTGCCCTGGCCCATTCGTAGTCGGCGCGATCCACCACCACGAATTTGACTTCGTCGTGAGGTGCCAGGACCGCCATGTTTTCCCAACGGTTCTTTTCAACTTCGCCCGAGCCGGGCGTCTTGATGTCAACGATGCGGGAAACACGCGGGTCCACCGTCGCAATGTCAATCGCACCGCTGGTTTCGAGGGACACGGAGTAGCCGGCGTCACAAAGCGCGTGCAACAGGGTGAGGCAATTCTTTTGTGCGAGCGGTTCTCCCCCGGTGACGCACACCGTCTTCGTCGGGTGTTGGGCGACCTCGGCCAGGACGTCACTGAGGGTTCGTGTGTTGCCTTCATGAAAGGCGTACGCCGTATCGCAATAGCCACAGCGTAGCGGACACCCGGTCAGCCGGACAAAGACCGTCGGCACGCCCATGCGGGTGGATTCCCCTTGCAAGGAAAAAAAGATTTCATTGATGCGCAGTTCGTCCGCACGCGCGCGCTTGGCCGGCGCCTTCCTCCCTTCGGCGATGCGAGAAATCGCAGCAGGAATCTTGGTCACCGTCCCCATCATTGAACTCAGCGCCGCAGCGCGGCCAACCGCATTCGCGCCTTGGCGGCGGCATCGGACATGGGAAATCGCGCGATGATGTCCTCGAGCGTATTGCGCGCCGAGCCCAAGTCGTTCGTTTCGATTTGAACGTTGGCGATTTCCAGCATGGCGTCCGGAACCTTTGGAGAGTCCGGAAAAGACTTGATCAGCGCATCCTGCGCCGCTCGCGCAGCGGTGTAATCTTTGAGATTGCGATGGCTGATGCCGATCCAGTATTGCGCGTTGGACACCAGGCTGCCCGCCGGGTAATCCGTCATGTAGATTTGGAACGCGCGGATGGCCGCCGCAAAGTCATTGCGCTTGAACGCATTTGACCCGACGTCATAGGCGTCTTCCTCTTTTTTTTTCAGCGCTGCCGCTTGCTGCGGCGTCAAGGGCTTGGCCGGTGTGGCCGCAGGCGGCGTGGCGGTGGCTAACGGCGCTGGGGCCGGGGGCGCAACGACCGCCGCGGCGCTGGGCGCCGCACCCTCGGCGGGAAGCCCCTCCAACTTGCGCAACCGCGTGTCAATATCGAGGTAAAAGTCCTTTTGCCGCTTTGCCAATTGGTCGTTCTGATTTGCAAGCACCTCGATCTGGCCGCGGAGCTTCGCGATCTCGCCGTTGAGTTGCTCAATCTGGTTCAACAACTGGATGATGCCGAGGTTCTTGACCGAGTCGTCGAGCCGGCCCAGTCGCGCATCGATGTCGGTGATGCGCTTGTCGATCTCGGCCCGCAATTGCGCGACTTCCTTGCGAGCGTCCTCGTCAAAAATGCCTGCGGCGGCAGGGGTGACTGCCGCCGCGAGTAGAACAACGAATATCCGCTGCTTCAAGCGCATCAATTACTCGCCGTCGTAAACAATTTCAACGCGGCGGTTTTGCGCCCATGCCGCTTCGTCGTGGCCATTGGATTTTGGCTTGTCTTCACCGAAGCTGACCGTTTCAATCCGATCTCCGCCCACGCCCAGCACCGACACGGCCTTGCGCACGGCATCGGCACGCCGCTGCCCCAGGGCCATGTTGTATTCGCGCGATCCGCGTTCGTCGGCGTGGCCTTCCAGGCGAATCTTGCGTGTGCGGTTCTCGGACAGGAACTTGGCATGGGCCTGCACGAGCGACTGGAACTCCGGCTTCACGGCATCCTTGTCGTAGTCGAAATAGATCACGCGGCTTGACAGCGGGCTCTTGGGATCCTTCAGCGGATCGATCCGCGTGCTGGGAATCGGTTGCGTATCCGTGGGACGGGCCGTTGGAGGCGGTGTCGGCGTTGTGGTCGTTTGGGTCGGCGATGCCTTGGAATCTGCCACTTGTGCAGGCTGCTGCGTGGACGAACAAGCGCCCAGCATCAAGACAATTCCCGCAGAAACGAGTAGTTTTTTCATCTTCTCTCTCCTTTGCGATTCATTAATTTGAAACCGGACAATGCCACAGGCGAAGTGTATCCCGATTCTCCGTCACCGGCTTGATGCACATCATCTGACACCCGATGTTCCGTAAGGCCCCCACGCGGGTTCGCGTACATCGCCGGCCGCAGAACTGAGCTTTTGCTTGACACGGCCATCGGCGGAGACTGCACCCAGCGTGCCGCGCCCACCAGCTTTGGATTCATAGAGGATGGTACGACCGTTGGGCGAGAAACTCGGGCTGTCATCGAGCGGCCCGTCGGTGAGCACGGTGACCTGCCCGGTGGCCAATTCCAGTGTGGCGATCCGTAGCCGACCTTCCTCGCGGGTCACAAACGCAACCAGCTTTCCATCTGGCGAAAGCCGCGGATTGACGTTATAGCTTCCTTCAAAGGTCAGGCGCTTCACGTTGCCGCCACTGGCCGGTACGCTGTACAACTGCGGCCCCCCCGAACGATCGGACACGAAAATGATCTCACTGCCATCGGCGGTAAACGTTGCGTTGGTATCAATGCTGTTGCTTTGGGTCACGCGCGTGGCTTCGCCTCCCGTCGCTGCAATCACATAGATTTGCGAAATGGCATCTTTGGACAGCGCGACGACGAGGCGCTTGCCGTCCGGGGACCAGTTCGGCGCGTAATTGTCACCTTTGAAATTGGCGACCAACTCTCTCTGGCCGGTGACCAGGTCCTGCACGAAAACTGAAGACTTGCGCTTTTCAAATGAAACGTACGCAAGCTTGGTTCCGTCAGGCGACCATTTCGGTGAGCGAATCGGCTCGACCGATTTCAGGACGGCCTGCGGGTTGAACCCATCAGCGTCGGCCACTTGGAGTTCATACGTGTTGCCACGCTTCAGGACATAGGCAATCTTGGTGGAGAACACACCCCGCTCGCCCAGCAATTTCTCATAGATCTCGTCGGAAATCTTGTGCGCGGTCGCCCGCAACTGCGTGGCGCCGACCATGTAGCTCATCCCCGCGGTTTGCATCTGCTTGGCCACATCGAACAGCCGGAAACTCACATTGAATCGTCCATCCGGCATGGGTTCAATGGAGCCGATCACCAGCGCTTCCATCCCCCGGCTGGTCCAGTCGAGGAAATTGACCTCGGAAGGCGTGGTCGGCAACTTCGACAATCCCGTGGTGTTGGCGATTCGAAACAAGCCGGTGCGTGCAAGGTTGCTGCTGACCACGGGGGTCACGTTCTGCGGAGCAACGTCCTCTTTCGCGAAGGGCATGATCGCGATCGGAATCTGGCGGCCGGCCGACGTGGTGACGTCGATGATGAGCTGTGCATGTGCGGTCGATGCAGCCCCCATCACGAGTACCGTCAGCCATCGCCCAATGCGCGCCCAAATGTGTGCGGGCGCAAGTCGTGTGAACCGCAAACCGGCCGCGCGCGAATTCGTCGGCAAAAAAATTCTGTGCAGTTCCAATTTCATTTTCCGTGGTTTCCCGGGTCCATGTTGCAGCGCACGCTAGCGTTCGTGCTCAATATTGAGGATAAGTTCTCGCCGTCCACCGAAAAGTTCCGCACTTGACGGCAAAGGCCAGTTCTTGATGCCATTGATGGCGCGCTCCACAGCCTCATCGTACACGCGATTGCCGGACGGCTTGACGACCTGCGCGTCGAACACCGCGCCATTCACCAGCAAACGCAGCCTCACCTGCACCGCGGGCTTGCCCGACACCGTATCCGGGATGTTGGCCCGGCTGGTGATCAGCGAGCGAATCTTGCTGGCGTAGTCGTTGAGCGCTGCGTTGCGCGCGGCGGTCGCCGCGGCCTCGCGCTCCGCCTGTTCGGCCCGCGCCTTGTCCTCCGCAGCCTTCTGCGCGCGCGTGGCCGCCTCTTCCTCCCGCTTTTTCTTTTCGGCTTCGGCCTTTTTCTTTTTTTCGAGAAGCTCCTTTGCCTCCCGCTCCTTTTGCTCTTTGGCCTTCTTTGCCTTGAGCGCGATATCTTCCTTTTGCGCGGCCGCAACTTCGGGCTTGACCGTCAACGGTTCTTCCTTTGGCGTGATCTTTTCCGGCACCGGCTCTGGCGGCGGCTCCGGCACCTTCATTGGCGGCAACTGTTCCCATAACTCGGCGACAACTTGCGGGGGATGTTTCACCTGCCAGGAGACGCCAAACACCAGCACCGCAAAGAATCCGAGATGCACCAATCCTGCAAGAATGGCCGCTGGCACCCGCCCGGGTTCGGTGCGCGCACTGATGTCAAATCGCTGGGGCGTCCGGGACGGAAGGATTGCGATCGCCTTGATCGCCGGCAGCAGGGCATCGCGGGTCACGATCTGCTCATCGGCCCCCTTGCTGCGATCAACCAACAAGATCGTGCCCTCCTTGCGGATGCGAACCTCGAGCGGCGCAACCGCCGGATTCAAGGCCTGCCCCACGCTCGGCAAGTCGATCTGCCCCGGCTGGATCAGCGGCGCTGCCACCATGAAAATGATCAGCAACACCAGCATCACGTCGATGTAGGGCACGACGTTGATGTCGGACATGGCGCGGCGGCGTCTCATTCGACTCTCAGCGCAAACTCATGGACAGACGCGGTGTTTGAGGCATTTTCGGCCCGGAAGCCGCGCAGGTTCTTGGATTTCAATGCGTGGCCTGCCGCTGAAGGATGTTGGTGAACTCTTCCATGAAACTTTCGTAGCGCGTCGCCAGCCGATCGATTTCCGCGGTGTAGCGGTTGTACGCAATGACGGCAGGGATGGCGGCAAACAGGCCGATGGCCGTGGCAATCAGCGCCTCGGCAATACCCGGCGCAACCTGCGCGAGCGTGGCCTGCGCCACGTTGGACAGTCCTCGGAACGCGTGCATGATGCCCCACACTGTGCCGAGCAATCCCACGTAAGGGCTGACCGAACCGACGGTGGCGAGGAAGGACAGGTGTGATTCGAGAAAGTCGAGCTCGCGTTGATAGGCGGCCTTCATCGCGCGCCGCGTGCCATCCATCATGGCGCCAATGTCGGCGTTTGCGCGGCTCTTGAGCTTGAGGTATTCCTTGAAACCGGCCTCAAAGATCTTTTCCATGCCCGCCGGGTCGTACTGGCCGCTCGTGGCGCGTTGGTACAACCCAACCAAATCGGTGCCCGACCAAAATTCATGCTCGAACTCGTCCGCCTGTTTCTTGGCCGCGCGCACCGTAAAGAGCTTGACGAAGATGTACCACCAGGACATCAGGGACGCAAAGACCAGGATGCCGATCACCACCTTGACGACAAGGGAGGCCTGCAGGATCAGGTGAATGATTTCGGTGTCGCTTGCGACGTTCAGCACATGGCCTCCATTTTCTTTTCCAGCTCCGGCGGCAAGGCCACCGGCTTGAATCCGTTCGACGCAACCGAGGCAACGACCACGCGCGCCTTCACCAGCGTCTCATGTCCGCGCCGCACTTCCTGCGCAAACACGATGCGCACGCGGCCCACCGATTCGATGCCCACCGTGACATTCAACGCGTCATCGAGCAAAGCGGGTTTTTGGTATTCGACGTGCAACTCGCTCACGATAAATACAAGTTTGTGCTGCTTTTCAAGATCGGAGTTGGTGAACCCAAGGTGCCTCAGCCATTCGGTACGCGCCCGCTCGAGGTATTTCACGAACTGCGCGTGATAGACCACGCCACCCGCATCGGTATCTTCGTAGTACACCCGCATTGGGTATTCGAATGCAAACAAAGGCGATTGTTCCGCGTGACGGAGCGAGAGCTTGGCCATCAGAACAACTCCGCCGTCGCGTCGCGCGCTGGCGCGGACAGCCCGAAATGCTGGTAGGCGAGCAAGGTCGCCACGCGCCCGCGCGGCGTCCGCTGCAGGTAGCCTTGCTGGATCAGGTAGGGTTCCAGCACGTCCTCGATGGTGTCGCGTTCCTCGGAAATCGCGGCCGCAAGGTTCTCCACGCCGACCG